>NZ_CCSE01000001.1:633750-950625 GCF_000756715.1 Jeotgalicoccus saudimassiliensis | reverse complement strand
GAAGATGCCATTATAGAAGAGTATAAGGCAACGAGCACCTATACCAATGCGGTTGAGTCTCTGAAGATAATGGATGACTACAGTTTTGACAGTGCCCTGGTCGTAACGAGTGACTATCACCTGAAGCGGTCCAAGATGATTTACGACAGAGTCAGTGATGGTGATTACGATTTGAAATATATCGCAGCACTCGGTGCGGACGGGCAGGCGTGGAACGACAGAGCTGACTGGGACAGAGCCTGGTTCAGTGAATTTTATAAACTGTGGGGCTACAGACTCGGCTTATATAACTTTATAGATGAACCGGATGAGGGATGATAATTTTGTCAGACAAAGACACACAGATAAAAATATTACTTGAAGGCAGGGGACGTGCTTACGACTATGCCTGTCAGACACTCGGTGTCAAAAACATGATGCATCACAGTTATCGTGATGTGTTTACGGTGAGTGAAGCGGATGTCCATGACTATATACTGAAGAACGGTCTGCCTGAGAGCGAAGATACAAGCAAAGAGTCATTAAAAGAAGGCTTTCACTATTATAAAGAAGACGGCAGATGGCATACCTTCTTCAGAGAAAGAAACTATATATTTGATGAAAGAAGTTTTGACACCGATAATGATGCCAAAAAATATATTGCCGGCAGACTGATCAGGCTGTCGGGAACAGGGCTGTATTGAAGATAGAATATTTTTTTACACTTATCATGATTCATAGGTGTATTTTTTACCGCTCAATACCACCCAAATCGAATAAGACATAAAAATGACTCCACATTAAGGTATAAATCTTAATGTGGAGTCATTTGATTTTATGCGGGACTCTTGTCCCAATTTATTCTTATTAACATACAGAGTCATTCGATTTTGGTACGGATAACCCGAACAGGGGTCTTAAGTAAAGTGCAAGGAATGTACCACCGATGGCCACGATACCCCAAATATAGCCGTGCAGGCTGAATGACGCAATGCCGCCGAAGTAAGCACCGATGTTACAGCCGAATGCGAGGCGTGCACCGTAGCCCATTAACAGACCACCGATGACCGAGGCCATAACATTACCTTTGGTGATTTTAGTGAACTTAAACAAACCGCCTGCTGCTGATGCTATAAATGCACCCAGGATGACCCCGAAGTTCAGTACAGTCGTAGAGTCGGCAAATATTGATGAGTTTAAAGCAGTTGCCGCTTCTCCCTGCCAGTAACCCCAGCTCGCAACGTCAAACCCGATGAATTCTGCGACTTTAGATCCCCACAGCGCAAATGCTGAAGTAATTCCCCACGGTTCACCGCGCGTCATCAGCGTTAAGGCATTTAACACTGCCAGTGCGACTGCTGCCACCATTAACGGCCAGGATCCTCTGAAAATTCTTTTCCAGCCGCGTGCACTTGGCAGCGGTGCCACTTTAGGAGCGTTTCTCTTTTTCTCAACGACTTTACTGATAAAGGCGATTAAGCCGAATATCAATAACGAGACGACCAAAGCGCCGCCGTAGCCGAGATTAGTCGAAGTAGCGAGTGAAAATGTGCCCATCGAAGGCAGGTCTTCCGTCCAAAATGGCAAATGTGCGGCACCGATTGTCGTACCGATGATGAAGAAAATCAGAGTGATGAACATTACAGAACGGCCGCCGCCGATTGAATACAGCGTACCGGATGCACAACCGCCGCCGAGCTGCATGCCGATACCAAAGATAAATGCACCGACAATCAGACTGACACCGATGGGTGAGACATAACCAGTGACTTCGGCACCAAAAAATGAAATGCCGAGCGCTAAAATCGGTGCGAATAATACAGTTGCTGTACCAAGCATGACCATATGCGCCCGTATTGCTTCACCGTTGCCGACAGACATCAGCCGTCTGAAAGCGGAAGTGAAACCGAAGCGGGCATGAAATAACGTATACCCGAGCAGTAAACCAAGCACCATAAGCACCGGCTGCATGATCGATTGGGTGATTGCTAAATATATAAATAAGACTAAACTGACTATAATGCCACCGCCGATAAGCAATTTTTGAGGATCTTTCAGTGTATCTGCATGACGATGGACGGGGTCCATTGCTTTACTCACGGTATTTATATGACTGACCAATTGAATTCTCCTATTCCTGAGTGCTTTAGTATGATTTAGTCAGTATAAGAGGACAGCGGACATATGTCAAAGAAAAATTATTATGCGGGTTACTGACAGCTAAATAAAATATCAATTATCATTCTCTTTTAAATTGTAGTAATATTATGACAACTGACAAAGTAATTCGTAAAGGGGAACAGATATGACACTTGAAGAGATGGATTCGGTTTTACTGAAACACAAAGATATGTATATGGGTCAGCTGTTTAACTTTCTTAAAATTAAGAGTATCAGCACCGATACAGGGGCAATCAGACAATGTGCCGGCGTACTGAAAGACGACATGGAAGCGCTAGGAATTCGCACCCGAATGATGGAAACCGACGGCAACCCCGTCGTTTACGGCGAGCTGATGAACGAAAATAACCGCTTCACCTTATTAATCTACGGCCACTACGACGTTCAGGCTGTTGAACCGCTGGAACTGTGGGAATCAGATCCATTTGAACCCGAGATAAGAAACGGGAGAATCTACGCCAGGGGTGCAGGTGATAACAAAGGACAATTAATGGCACAGCTGCTTGGTATTAAGACGTATCAGAAACTCTACGGTGAGCTGCCGATTAATATTAAGTTTGTATTTGAAGGAGAAGAAGAACTTGGCAGTGTGCACCTGCCCGAATTTGTGGATAAGAACAAAGCGCTGCTTGAAGCGGATCTGGTCTACACAGCCGACGGCTCCTCCCACAACAGCGGCAATCCGTTAATACTCTTAGGCGTCAGGGGCATACTCAACTTTGAAATGACCATCAAAACTGCGGACTTCGATAACCACTCCGGCAACACCGGGAACATTGTACCCAATCCAGTGTGGAAAACGATAGAGCTCTTAAACACGATGCGTGATGAGAACGGTAATGTATTAGTGGAAGGATTCTACGATAACATCCGTGAACCTTCACAGACAGACATGAGACTTTTATCGTCATTACCATACGACCAGAAAGACATCAAAGAGAAAATCGGCTTTACAGACTTAAACATGGACGGGGAGACGTACTATCGTAAGCTCACGATGGAACCGACGTTTAATATTGCGGGGATGGAAAGCGGCTATACGGGGGACAATGCGAAAACAATCATTCCGTCGACGGCAACAGTGAGTATCGATATGAGACTCGTCGCCGACCAGGACCCGGCAGATATATTCCGGAAGATTGAGGCACACGTCGAGGAGTTCGATCCGGACATTAAAGTGACATACAGAGGCGCAATGCATCCGTCGAGAACACCATCGGATCTCGAAATCGTACAGGTGGTGACAGACGCTGTGGGGGAGGCATACAAGAAGATACCGTTAGTGCAGCCGAGCATGCCGGGATCATTGCCTGACTATGTATGGACCGATTACCTGGGCACACCATCGATCATCATGCCGTACGCCAACTTCGACCAGCACAACCATTCACCCAACGAGAACCTGAAAGTGGAGAACTTTTTCGGCGGGATTAAATGTACGTGTAATCTGGTGAAGGCGCTCGGGGAGTACAGTAAAGACTCATAACCAAGTCCGAGGGATACCTTAATTCTGGAATATAAAAAAGGAAGCGGGATTCTTATCTCGCTTCCTTTTTTGAAGTTTACTGCTTCTGTTTGACGTAAGCAGTGACCGCTTTACTGATATACTCTGCAGTGCCTGCACCAAACTGATCGATATTCTTTTTGAACCGTTCATCCTGAACATAACCCAGTCCGATGCTCTCGAATACTTCCAGCGAACAGTCGAATGAATACTCGCGTATATGCTGGTGCAGTGATTTCGCAAGTTCAATGTTCTGTGCATCTGACGGTGACATACCAGCCGAGTGATTATTCGCAAAAGCAAAGAACAACTCGTTAAAACCATCGGTCATTTCCTGTTCTTTACCCTGATGTTTCTTAGCAGCTGTATCAATCACTTCTTTACCGTATTTTTCAGCCGCTTCTTCTTTGTACTCCTCGTTATCATCATAATTTAATCCTTTAAAACGTTCCTGACTTGTCATACTAATCCCTCTTTCCTTCGCCAGAATCGTAGACTCCAGCGTATTAATGATTGTCAGTATTCTCCGGTTTTCGTCATGCATCAGTTGCAGCTGTCTTCTTAAATGAGTCAGCTGATTATCTTTACTGTCTGCAAACATCTCTTTAATTTCCTGGAGTTCAAATCCCAAATGCTTATAAGCCAGAATGATTTGAAGTTTATCGAGATCTTTATCAGTATAGTAACGATAACCATTGTCGCTCCTGTTAGCCGGTAAAAGACCAATGGAATCATAATGATGCAGCGTGCGCACGGAAACACCAGTCCATTCACTGAGTTCTTTAACATAATACATTTTTAAACCTCCTGACAAATTAAGAATAGAGTATGACGTTATGTAAGGGTCAACCGGTATTTTAATATTTTTTTGGAATGAGTCTTTAATATGTACTATAACGTGACAGAATGAATAATTCTATACATTGATTTGGTGCAGGGGCAAAGGAGTATGAAGCGGCCACTTGGGGTATAAGTAAAAGCAAAGTGTAAATTATAGAATCTGTCATCGAACGTATAAAAATGTGACGGATAACTGGGGGATATATTATGAATGCAGCATTGATGAACCAGCTTAAAGCAGTCATTGCCAGTGAGCAATTTAAAGAAATCGTTAAAGAAACAAGTATGGTTGTAGGCAGGGAAGTCATGAAGAATGCTGGTGAAAAGCTGAAAGCATATGCACAGCAAAGAACAGAAAATATGGAAGACGGTATGAACAGTGATCAGTCATTTAACCGTGAGTTAAGTCAATTTGATAATCTGGAAGAAGTATATACAGAAGGACTGGATTTATTTAATAATACTTTTTCACAGCTGGAAGATCATTTTGACTTAGCTGATAACGAGCTGTATTCAGGGTTTAAAGAATATAAAGCATATCTTGAAGGCAATATGACCGATGAAGAGGAAACGACACTGATTAATAAATTGTATCTTTTAGCAGATGAACTGCTCGACAGCCGTGATCTTGACAAAAATATCGGTGAAGATAATTACAAGATGCTGCTTACTATGATGATTAAACATAGTATGAGTGTTTCACATGCAGTGTACGAACATGGGCAGAATAAGCTCACTGAACTCCAGCTGAAAGAGAAGATGAAGCAGCTGTATGAAAATTACATTATTGCCATCATGGACTTCGTCAAGCATAATCCGCTTGTCAGAGAACACGGGCTGACTATTTTAATGCTGGCGTTTGGACCGAAATCAGCACTGATTCAAGGTGTTGTACTGGCAGTCGCTGTGACGGCATTGGACAAAGAGAAGCGTGAAGAGATGATTGATGCTCTGAATACGGTCAAGTCAAAAGTAGTTGTGAGAAACAGTGATAGAGAACGTCAACAGACAAGCAAAAATAAGGAGCCGGATTATGAGAACTTTGAGTCCTAAAATTGCATTCAGAAACAATTTAATACATGATACAGCGGGTTTAATTAAATACAGAAATAAACTGGAGCTGTATGAAAAATTTAAATCGGATGATTTAAAGATATGGGCTGCTAATCACTTAGCTGTGGAAGCGGCGGATATAGACAACGGTGATAATAGTATTGAAGCGTACTATCAGTTTATTACCATGCTGGACAGCAGTATGTCTTATACTTCGGAAAAAGAGACATTTCAGCAGCTGCTGTATACACTGATGGATGGAAAGAATGACGATTTTGAATCTGTTTTAACACATATAAAAAAGATTATTTTAGATTATGAGTTATTTTATTCTGAGCTTCCGGAATTTGAGAAATCAGCACTAATTAACAGCAGTTTAAATATTTTTCTCGGATTCTCTATTATTATCGATCAGTGTTCTGAAGAGATTTCCGAGCAGTTTATCGATAATATTAAAGGATTCTTGTCAGAAGGGTACTGGGGTGACGATGAGACAACAGATTTCACCGTACTTCGTGCGGATGATTTTACACAGATTACAGAGCTGAAAACTAAATTTATAATAACAGACTGCAAAGGTCCGTTAACGCTGGAGAATCTTAGTCCGGCATACAAAAGTTCTAAAAGTGCGAAATCCTTTGTTGATATTTATAACAAAAGAAGCGAGCAGCAGGTGGTCAACAGAATTTATGCACCTGGAGCGAAAATAGATTTAAAAGACTCAAGTGCTTATGCAGAATATATAGAGGTGAAATATGATGAATAATAATAAGGCATTAGAATTTGAAATCACTAAATTTGTTCAATCCAATATTCCTCTTATATTTCTGCAGAAATTCAGTCTTGATGAAGTCGAAAAGACAATGAGAAGCTTTAAGAACAAGAATTCTGTTGAAAATGTATTTTACTTTAATGTAACGCAGGGGTTTGGTGAACAGCCCGGAGTTGAGCTGAGCGATTACGACGTACTGCTGAATGGATTAACTGAATTACTGAAGACTGACAGCGAGCAGATTGTTTTGATTCACGGCGCAGAGTCACTATTCAACGGGAACCGGACTGATGAGTCAGGCAAATTGATGGAAATCCTAAGTGTTTTTGTACATAGAGTGCAGACGAATAAACATTATAATACAACGATTATTTTTAACGGCAGCCATTATGATATTCCGCCAGAGTTAAGAGACGGTGCAATGATTATTGAAAATACTCTGCCGGATGAAAATGATATTTACAACATTATTGAGGATTTTATCAGAACGAATCATCTTGAAGCATACACCGATGCCGGTAATACTGACCCGAACTTAATCGAAAATCTTAAAGGATTATCTTATTATGAAATTACGCAGGCACTGTCATTTATATTTTATGAATTTGGCATTAAAGTATTCAACAGTCAAATAGACAGCAGTATATCGAGAGAAATATATACGATTAAAGAACAGATGCTTAAAAAGATGGGAACATTATCGATCGTTGAAACAACAGAGAATGTTGATGATATTATCGGTCTGGATCATTTAAAAGCATATATCAAAGAAGAACGGGCCGCATTTTCGAATATGAATCTGCTGGCGAAGAATGGGGTGGAGTTACCGAAAGGTATTCTTATTCTTGGTGAACCTGGTACAGGTAAAAGTATGACGGCAAAAGCAGCCGCGAATGCTTTAGGACTAAAACTGATTAAATTCGATATCAGCAAAATAATGGGTAAATATGTGGGTGACAGTGAAAAGAACATTATGGAAACATTGAAAGTTATTGAGCATATGAGTCCCTGTGTACTGTGGATTGATGAAATAGAGAAAGCATTCTCCGGCGTTAATGATAACGATAACCAGGTGTTAAGACGGGTGTTCGGCATTCTGCTGAGCTGGATGAGCGATGATAACAAAGGTGCCTTTGTTGTCGGGACTGCGAATAATATTGATGGTGTGCTGCCGCCTGAATTTTTACGGAAAGGGCGGTTTGATGAAATCTTCTATGTCAGTAAACCGGATGAAGATGCGAGATTGCTGCTGTTTGAGGATAAATTCAAGAAACGGGCAATCCCGTTAAAGCTGCATGATGATGAATTGGAACAGCTGGCAGGGCAATCAGCCGGATTTACCGGTGCGGATATAGAGTATATATGTAACCGGACAGCCAGGAAGTTTCATTTATCCAAAGCAGAAATTGGAACGAACAGATACAGAGAGACAATCAGGGTACTGCTTTTTAAAGAAGTACAGTTTGTGCGGGATAACAGAGAAGCGGAACTGACTGCTGAGAATTACAATGAACTGGATGCTTATTATAAAGAGATGTATGGGGAAGAACTGGAATACCTCAATAATAATGTGAAGAATAAGAATCCTTTGGAAAGTAAAATATCTGAAGTGCTTGATAGTAAAATTTCAGAAAAAATCAATCAGGATATTGAAAAAATGCTGAACAGAAAACGAAACCGCAGAAAATACCGGAATGCGGATGGATAGAACGGAGGGTGTTTATGAGTGACAACAACATCAGTAATATCAAAGTATTCATCAATCAGGTGGATGAATTTAACGAACTGAATAGTGCTGATCAGATTATTGCGGAACAAAACCTCCGTAATCTGCTTGGAGAATTTAATCTGATTATCGATCGTGAGCTGACACAGTCAGATGACTTTCTAGGGACGTTTTTCTCTGAGCTGCTTGGAATTGATCATGCTGAAGCGCGTAATCTCTCTGAATCAGTTAAAAGTAAAGATGCACTTCATTTTATAAATTACCGAAGCGGTATTAAGGGCACGCAGTATTTAAATTATCATAATTTTATACAGCCGGTTAATATTCTGGTTATCGATTTTAAGGAGCTGTTAAACAGCCAGGAAATCTATGCAGAACAGCCGGTAAGTACTCATAGTGAATCAATAGATAAAACATTGGTTTTGCTTGCGGATTCAACTGAAACACAAAATATTTATGACAACTGTATACTCCCTGGCTACGGAGAAGACGTATATGTTATTGTCGTCGACAAGTTCAGTTTGCCCAGTGCTGTTAAAACAATTAACAATCAAAGAAGCAGCGTGCTGATTCACGACTTTGACAGTTCATCTGTTTCCCCGGTGATTGAATACGGAAAGCTTACTGATAAATATGACTCAATTTATAAAACAATTAATGAAGATATTAAAGAGAAATCAGCAAATACAAAAACGTTCAATGAACGGCTGACAGATTTTGAGAAGCATATATCAGGCATTCGTGAGAAAAAAGCAATGCTGAAAAATCTGGCAGCAGAAAATAAACAGTCGATTGATCAGTTAATAAACCAGCAGCTGGATGATGATCTAACAGTGGAGAAGTTACTGGAACAGATTGAAACTCAGGGAATTAAAATGAAGAAAAAGGAACAGAAAGCATTTACGGAACATGTGCTGATGGAGAAAGTGGAAATTATCAATGCTGAAGTCCGCGGTAAAATAGAACACTTCAATGAGAAAACAGACGAAGCGATTGACAATATAGAACATGAATTTATCAAAGTATCCGGACTTAAGTTCGGTAATAATTCAAAAAACTGGTTTGTCACCGGACTGGCAGGACTCGGCTCATCGGGAGCACTCGCTTTATATATGTCCTCATTCGGAAAACTTGGAAGCTCTGCACTGCTGACTAAAGCATCCGGCTTACTTGCGAGCTTCGGCATGTTAAAAGCCGGTGCAGCTGCAGCCTTTCTCGCAAGCCCATTAGGTCTGACCCTCAGTGCTACGATTGGTGCCGGCATGGTATTTAAATCCATTACAGGATGGAAAAAAGGACTCGCCAAACATATAAGAAAGACCGCAGCGAAAAAAGTTATCCCTGACTTTAAAAACTACAACCATCAGTTATGGGACGAAACAGAAGCAGCAGTTGCTGCCGGATTTAATACAATGATTGCAGAAAGCCGTGAGCACTTTATCGAACAAAACAAAGCACTGATAGACAAAGGCAGAATGGGAGAAATAGATGGGATTACGAGTGTGTAAGCAGGTTCTGTCATAATAACAATGATTTTATATTAAATGAAGAATGAACAGCTGAAATTTTGAAGCGGAGAATTCCTGATTTACGAGAGTGGGTTGGGGCTTTTTATATTGTAAAAGAAAAAAATGCTTTTAATCTTCGATATTATATTGAAGAGATTTTAAGATGAAGAGAGATGTATATTAGAAAAGATATTGAGTGGCAAGAGAAAGAAGAGTACTTATACGAGTAAAATTAGATTAACCATAACTGTGATAGATAATCTAAATAGTTTTAAAAGATATATTTTCTATAATCATCCGAGTAATCTTAATAAGTCATAGTTAACGTAAACCTTATTTTTAGTTTTAGCTTTATCGGTATCTAATAGTTTCAAATCAACTAATTTACTTTTTGCTTTGACTGATGATATAATCAAATTACAAAAAGGAAATCCATTGCAACACCGAACCCCCAATCTATGACCGTAGATTGGGGGTTTTTTGGTGTGGTTTTCGCCTATCACTCATCGCGGTTGTCCAACCAGTAGACAAAGTACGCAATCAGGCACTCAGTGATTACGGGTGCTAAAATTTCTGCAAAAAGAAAATCCATTGCCTCCACCTCCTCCCGGTCAATATTTCGCCCGGGATGGATAGGCGATATTTCAATTATACCAAAAATAGAACACTCGTTCGATTTATTTAGAAATTTTAAAATATAACTCCGCTATTTTTCGCACTTATATGCTAATATAGAACATATGTTCTATATAGGGGTGATATTCATGTATGACTACAGTGTTTGTCCGCACTACGATATTCTGTGCATTGATTTAAAGAGTTTCTTTGCCAGTGTGTCATGCAGGCTGAAGGGGCTGGATCCAAAGACAACCAAGCTCGCTGTGGTAGGGGACACAAAGAGTATCGGTTCCGTCGTGCTGGCAGCAACGCCCGAGTTAAAAAAGCTCGGTATTAAAACAGGGTCGCGGCTGTTTGAGATTCCTGCGCGCAGCGATATTTACATTATCAATCCTTCCATGAAAATCTATTTGGATTACTCCATGCGTATTACGGAAATTGCACTCAAATACGTCGCACCTGAAGATTTCCATCAGTATTCCGTCGATGAGTTCTTTATGGATGTCACACACAGCTACAAACTGTTTGCCGCTTCACCGAGAGAGCTTGCCAAAAAGATAAAGGACGAAATCTATGAAACGACCTTAATCGAATCCGCAGTCGGAATTGGTGACAATCTGCTGCTCAGCAAGGTTGCACTGGATCTTGAAGCGAAGCACATGCCTGACGGGATTACCGAATGGCGCTACAAAGATGTAGTCGAGAAGATGTGGCACATTAAACCGTTAAGCAAATTCTGGGGTATTAATAAGAAAAGTGAAAAGAAACTGAACCAAAGGGGAATTTTTAATATCGGGGATCTTGCCAACTATCCACACGAGTACCTGAAGCGGGACTTCGGCATTATCGGAGTCGACTGGCACCTGCATGCCAACGGTATTGATTTCAGCAAAATCAGCGAGAAGCATAAAGTCCATTCGCCTTCGATTGCAAAGAGCCAGATTCTCATGCGCGACTATAAATTCAGTGAAACGTATGTCGTGCTGTTTGAACATGTCGATGAGGTGACGCACCGGCTGCGCCTCATGAAGCAGCTGGTGCGCACCGTCCAGTTTTCCGTCGGCACAAAAGACGGTCATATTTATCGCAAGCAGTTTACGATTAAAGAAGGCACGAACAGCGAAGACGTTATTATTAAACAGCTCTGGCAGCATTTAAAACAAATCGCAGACCCGTACGCGCTGTACCGGACCATCAGTGTAACGCTGACGAACTTTATCCCCGACAGCCAGAAACAGGTTTCACTGTTCCAGGACGTCGACCAGGTGCTGAAGGAAGAAGCGCTGATGAAGACGATAGACGCGCTGAAAGTGAAATACGGACAGCTCAGTGTTATGCGGGCAATCAGCTGCACGGAAGCCTCTACACTGAAGCTCCGGGAAGGTTTAATTGCGGGACATAAAAGGTAGATTACAGGTGAGGAGTGATACGATGCGGATTTTGGTGCTTATTTTATCAATACTGAACTTAATCTATCTGATTACGACCATCGCCGCCAATGAAGCGGACAATATTTACCTGTCGCCGATCGGCCTGCCATATTATATAGCCATCGGTCTCGCGATATTAAGTGTCGTTATACTCTTAATCACGCAAACCGGAGAAGGTAGAGCCAAGAAACTCAGCCTGTCGGCAATACTGGTCAACGTTGCAGGAATATTTTTAGTCAGCATATTGTTTATGTAGAGCTGCAGTCTCACACTAATGCCATTAAAATATATTTATTTAGATAAAAATCGCTGTCAGGTATAATTTGACAGCGACTTTTGTGTTTGAAGTACTATTAGATTACATCATCTTTTATCTGTCGTCGATTAGTCTGCCGTACTATACAAATTCTTATTCAAAGTAATAATATTTTGTAACTGTGATTATAAATTTAAACTTATGTTTCCTTAGACCTCTTACATAATATTTAAAAAGTGATACAATTATCTATTACAGTATATATTTGTAAAACTAATTTTATAAAAGAAATATGACGGGCTGGAAGTTGAAACAGTTCCCCGGGACATCAGCATTTCTATTTAGATATCATTGATAATGATGAATCTCATGATATTGAACCAATACCTGAGTTAGTTTCATAGTTTGAGAATTTAGGAGGATAATGAAATGGTAAAAGAATTGGAGAAAGTCGATGTTGTTACTGTCGGTGCCGGCTGGACAGGCGGTATCGTTGCTGCAGAAACAGCTAAAGAAGGATTAAGAGTGAAGAGTTTAGAGCGTGGAGGGTACCGTGATACCACTGACTATCAGCATATACATGATGAATTGAAGTACGCTCAGCGTTATGAACTGATGCAGGACACTTCAGTTGAAACTTTAACATTTAGAAATAACCGGGACGAACGTGCACTCCCTGTTCGCCGTTTAGGTTCATTTTTACCAGGCAGCGGACGAGGCGGAGCTGGTACACATTGGAATGGACAAACTGATCGTTACATGCCATATGATTTTGAAATTAAGTCAATGACAGAAGAAAAATACGGTGAAGAAAAACTCGGAGAAGATTCCGGTCTTCGCTATCGTGACTGGGGTGTCACATTTGATGAGATGGAAAAATATTATGATAAATTTGAAAAAACTGCCGGAGTCAGCGGTGAAGAAAACCCGCTTGGTGAGGAGCGCTCCAGTCCTTATCCAAACCCGCCAATGCTTAAAACTAAATCTTTAAGACTGTTTGAAAAAGCGGCGAAAGAACTGAATCTGCATCCCATTATGATGCCGTCTGCCAACATGTCACAGAGTTATGAGAACCCTGATGGCGAGGTTTTAAACCAATGTCAATACTGTGCATTCTGTGAACGCTTTGCATGTGAGTATGATGCAAAAGCAACACCTGATGTGACAGTATTAAAAACAGCGGAAAAAACCGGAAACTATGATATACGTTATCATTCAAACGTTACTGAAATTGTTACTGATAAAAATGATGATAAAAAAGTAACCGGTGTAAAGTTCATCGACACTGTAACGGGAGAGGAATTTTTCCAGCCGGCGGATGTTGTTGTACTGACGAGTTTCTTATTTAATAACTATAAGCTGCTCAGAGTTTCAGATATTGGGGAACAATATGATCCGGAAACAGAAAAAGGCACACTCGGAAGTAATTACTGTTACCAGACTGGTTCAGGTGCTACCGGTTTCTTTGACGAACAGTTCAACACATTTATGGGTGCAGGTGCACTCGGTATGATTCTGGATGATTTTAACGGTGATAATTTTGATCATGAGGATCTTGATTTTATTCACGGAGGATCAATCCACTTTACTCAAACAGGCGCTCGTCCTATCTTATCGAACACAATTCGTAAAGATACGCCTGAATGGGGAGAAGAATTCAAAGAAGAATCCATTAAGAACTTTACAAGAACATTAGAAGTTTATTCGATGGCGCATACCGGCCCGCATAAAGATCATTACCTGGACTTAGATGATACATACAAGGATAAATTTGGAAATTCACAAGTCATGCTCACATATAATTGGACAGAGCAGGACAATGAAAGAAATAAATATCTGGCAGAGAGATGTAAAGAAATTGTAGAGAAGATGGGTGCGAAACATATAGACGTAGATAATGATGATATTGGCGCATATGATATTGTGCCTTACCAGTCAACAAATATTTCCGGTGGTACACCAATGGGTACAGACCCTGAGAATAGTGTAGTGAATACCTGGTTACAACACTGGGACCGTGACAATTTGTTTGTTGCAGGTTCGAGTACATTTGTACACAACTCAGGGAATAACCCGACAGGAACAGTCGGTGCCATAGCGTATCGTTGTGCTGAAGGAATAATTAAATATCATAAAGACGAACAGAGATTAGAGGATTAAAAATAAAGTCTCCTTGTCAAAGCAATTTGCTCTGGCAGGGTGCAGCTTTAAAATAAAATTCGATTAAAATGACAATGTCATTAACTTAAGAATATTGATAGATAAAGGGTTCAGTGTTTGAGATGATCATCTCGAACACTGAACCCTTTTTCAATAATCTAGCAACTTTAATAACGGTTTTTTCAGAGGTTATACTCTTTAATGAGACGCAGAAGCAGTTATTTACTCTCCTTACGTGTATTGCGCCAATAACGGTAGGATATCCAGGTGGATAGGAGCACCGTCATCCAGGCAGTCACCAGGATGATGCCGTTAAAGAGAGACTGATTGACTGCGAAGGCACCAAGGGCGACAAGTGAAATTTGTCCCGGGATGGAAGCAATAAAAGTTGCTGATAAAAAAGCATACTGACTGACACCTAAGGCACCTGCACCGTAATTGACCGGCCAATATGGCAAACCGGGCATCAGTCTTGCTGTACACATGGCTAAGAAACCTGCGTTACCCAAATACTTTTTAACCGTGGGTCCATGTCGGCCAAGGAGTTTGAATGTCAGCTCCTGACCGGTAAGTCTGGCTAGCCAGTAGCCAATCCAGGAGCCAATCAATATGCCTGTAAAGGAAAATAAGCTGCCGGCTATGACACCGTATAGAGAACCTGCTACCAGGGCCGGGATGGTGACAGGAATCGGAGTAATAGCAACCAGGGCTGTGATGCCGATAAAAACCAGCCAGCCTGCCCAGCCATAGCTTTGAATCATCTCTCTTAGCACTTCAGGCTCGGGGATATTGACATTGAAACTCAACCATATCAATATGCCTATGAATACTACTAAAGTTAACAGAGAAATTATCGAACGCAGAGAGAAAGCATCTGCAAAATCTTTTTCTGAACGCATTATGTTTCCTCTTTTCTGGACACTTTATTAAAAAACAAATTTTTTCGGATGATACACTTACTTTAACCGGGGTATCAATAAAAAGAAATAGATTTTATTTCGTAAATTTAAAACTATGGGAGGCAGCGATTCTATGCGTATTTATACTGCAGGTCATTATGATTACTCACTCGATAAATTTTTGGAAATGCTGCAAAAAGCAGATGTCACACTGGTGACTGATGTGCGGGCATTTCCTAACAGTAAAAGTCATCCGCAATATAATCAAGAATCATTTCAAAAGTGGTTAGAAGATAAGAAGATAAAATACTCTCATAATAAGTTGCTCGGTGGACGAAGGAAACGGTCAGGTACTGTAGGCGAAAATTTAAATGAAGGCTGGAGAAATCAATCATTTCATAATTACGCAGATTATACGCTCACTGATGAGTTCAAACAGGGAATTAACTCGCTGATTGAAGATTCAAAAGAAAATACAGTTGTTATTTTATGTGCTGAACGCCATCCCTCCAGATGTCATCGTTTGCTTATTAGTAACTGGTTAGCTGCACACAATATAAATGTAGATCATATAATAGTGAATAATAAAGATGAAATAGAAATAGTACCGCATCAGTTGGGGCAATGGGGTGCCATGCCGATTATAGAAGACGATGGAGAAATCGTTTATCCTAAAAAAACAACAAATAATACTGATCAGTAATATATTGAAATTAAAGTGGTGTGTTTAAAAACAGCATGGTTTACTCCGGCAGATGCTGAGTCGTATTTCCCAGTGTGCCGGTAAAGAATTTAAAGTGAATATTGTATAGAAAAAGTCGCTGCCGGATTATCCTGACAGCGACTTTTTTATATTTTACGTTCTATTAAATTTCATCAATCTCAGATTTCAAGAGAAAGCTCCCCTTAAAGTAGTTTGTTTTAGGGGAGCTTATCACAGGGCGTTTTTTCTTCTTACTGTTCGCTGAAGTAAGTGTGAAGTGCAGAAAGCTCTTCATCGTTGATTTGATCTTCGCTGAAAGCAGGCATCTGTCCTTGACCGTTTCTCACGATTTCACTGAACTCATCCTCACTGAGACTCATACCCGCAAGTGCCGGACCCATACCGCCTGAGAAGTCTGAACCGTGACATGATGCACACGAGCTCTGTGCGATGCCTTCAGCATCGACATCACCACTTGAAGCGCTGCTGCCTTCTTCTGTTGCAGTTTCATCCGAACCATCTTCTCCGCCGTTGCCGCAGGCACCGAGAATAAGTACCATGGAAAGACCGCCGGCCATTAACAATTTCTTTAAACTCATTAAAAGTCCCCCTTAATTTTTTTTAATACTTACTATATACCCAATACAACACAAGGTTAATGAATAATAAAAATATTTGTAATCAATTTCATAGAAAGACACTGCCGGATTTTTCTGACAGCGTCTTTTTTGTTTATAATCTATTCAATTTCTTCGTCTTTCACTTTCATCAGTCTCAGACTGTTCAATGCTACTAATATCGTTGCGCCCATATCGGATAATATCGCAATCCACAGTGTCAGCCATCCCGGGATAACTAAGAAGAGGGCAAGAACTTTAATCGCAATGGCGAACGTAATATTCGCTTTAATAATATTGAGTGTCTTCCTGCTCAGCTTCACAGTGAAAGGCAGCTTACGCAAATCGTCTCCCATTAAAGCAACATCTGCGGTTTCCAGAGCAGTATCTGTACCGGCACCGCCCATCGCAATACCAACCGTTGAAGCGGCTAAAGCAGGCGCATCGTTCACACCGTCGCCAACCATACCCACATGTTTATACTGTTTTTTAAGTTTATTAATGACATTCAATTTATCTTCCGGCATAAGCTCTGACTGAACATCCGTTACACCTACATGCTCTGATATTGCTTTCGCTGTACTGTAGTTATCACCCGTCAGCATGACAGTCTTATCGATGCCTGCTTCATGCAGTTTCTGAATCACCCGTTTACTCGTCGCGCGAACTTCATCCGCCACTGCAATCAGTGCGAGTACTTTACTGTTTGTACCTGCAAGCATGACCGTTTTACCCTGTTCCTGAAGTGCTGTTACTTTGTCCTGAACGTCTGTCGTGAAGTTCGCTGTATTTAATTTCGTAAATAAAGCCGGGCTGCCGATGTAATATGTTTCGTTATTAATATCACCCTGAATGCCTCGTCCTGTAATGGAAGAGAAGTTATGGATTACTATATTAGTATAATCCGCATTCATGTGGTCGGCTTTCTTTATAATTGCTGAAGCAAGGGGATGCTGCGAACGGTTTTCCAGTGCGCCGATGATTGACATCAGTTCAGTTTTGTTTGTTTCGCTGTTTAAGATTTCGTAGTCCGTTAATACAGGGACTCCCTTAGTCAGCGTACCTGTCTTATCAAATGCGATGGCTTTTAAGCTGCCCATTTCTTCAAGATGAATACCGCCTTTAATTAAAACCCCGTGTTTTGCCGCATTACCAATCGCCGAGACAATGGATATCGGTGTGGAAATTACTAATGCACATGGACAGCCGACAACAAGTACCGCCAGTCCCTGATACACCCAGGTCGACCATTCTGCATTAAAGAACAGCGGGGGAACAATCGCAACCAATAGTGCAATGACCATTATAGCCGGTGTATAGTACTTCGCGAACTTATCGACAAAGGCCTGAGCCGGTGCGCGTTCTCCCTGTGCTTCTTCCACCAGATGGATGATTTTTGAAATCGTCGTGTCTTCGATGAGTTTCGTAATTTTAACCTCAAGAAAACCTTCTTCGTTTAGTGTTCCTGCGAACACTTCATCGTTATTCGATTTTTCTACAGGCAGTGATTCACCTGTAATGGCGGCCTGATTTACTGAAGAGTGCCCGGATGTAATGATTCCGTCCATCGCAATCTTCTGACCCGGTTTTACAATCATAATGTCATTAACCTGGATGTCGTCGACATGAATTAATTGCTCAAAGCCGTTTCTTCTGATCAGTGCTTCTTTCGGCACAATATCCATTAATGAACTGATGGATTTTCTGGCACGTTCCATCGAAAAACGTTCGAGTGCTTCACTGATAGCGAATAACACGACAACAATCGCAACTTCCGCCCATTCGCCGATTAAGACACCACCGATAACCGCAACAGTCATCAGCGTTCTCATATCAAAATCCAGTTTCGTTAAATTGATTAATCCTGTTTTCAGCATATTGCTGCCGCCGATCAGCATGGACGCGATAAACAACAGCGGCGTTAAAATATTATCGCTGCCATTGACAGCTATGGATGTAAAACCGAAGGCAATTAAAAGAATGGAGTAGAGGAGTGTGCTGTGTTTTTTGAAGAACGGGTCTTCATCTTTTTTATCCTCTGTGTTTTGACTTGTGCCGCCGATTTTCGTTTCCGGTGTGACTTTAAGGTTTTCAAACGCACCTGCCTGCTCCAGTTCGTCTATAGTTGCTGTACCGTATACCGAAATCTTTGATGCACCGAAGTTTACTTTAGCGTCGTGAACTGCGGGGAGTTTCTGGACATTACTTTCAAACTTGCCCGCACAGTTGGCACAGGAGAATCCCTGGACACGGTAGACTGTTTTATCCGCTTCAGACATTGGCAGTCACTCTTTCCTGATGAGCCAGTGCAAATGTTATCAGCTGTTTAATATTCGGATCTTTCAATGAATAGAACACCAGCTTGCCTTCTTTTCGCGAAGTCACGATACCTTCTTTATATAAGGTGCGCAGGTGATGGGATGTATTTGGAATCGTAATGCCGAGAATCAGTGCGATATCACATACGCATAACTCATCATCCTGACAGAGTATATATGTAATCTTCGCTCTGTTCTTATCCGCAATGGCTTTCAGCATTTGAGACATTCCTGTGATGTCGACTGTTTCTATATCTTTCTGCAGTCTCTCTACCTTATCTTCGTCGTAGCAGAACACTTCACATACGTTTTTATTAGTCATGGTCCACCTCTATATTCAAGTATTTACTTTATTGTAATTGTAGAGGGTTTCTAGTTATTATTCAAGTGGACACTATAATAAGTTTTCAAAAAAAGAGATAAGCGATTAATCATCACTTATCTCTTTTAGTTCAGTTCGTACTGTTCGCTGACGTAATCGATAATTTCCGTCAGCTGTTTGACACGGGAAGCATGGACATGTTTCGAAATGGTCGACACAGATCGTTTTGTCAGTTTTGCGATTTCTTTCTGAGTAATACCTGTTAAATAGTACTGCATGACTTCCTGCTGCAGCGGGGTCACGGTTCTAAAAATATCAGTTGCATACATTAACGCAATTTCGATGCCCTTCGGCATATCCGGACTTGAAAAATCCTGTACTTTCGATTTTTTAATCGTTTGAAGCGATTCTCTTACTGCTTTTATGGAAGGATGATCCCAGCGGTCCGGATTGTATTCAGGGTAAGAGTCATCCACAGTATGGAAGCTGCATTTTAACGGGAAGTCCGAAGCAGGCCATAATGATTTCGCATAAAACGCTAACAGAATAGTATAATGCGGCTGTGATGATAAAATAAACAGCTCTTCGCCCATACGGTAATTCATATATAATTTATTCTCATCTGAGTTTAAATCCCGCAGCTTACGTTCTATATGAGAGAGATGGTTGTATATCTCAGGCGGTGCCTTAGTACTGTTCGACACATCCAAAATCAGCATGGATATTATGAGAATCAGCTCCTTTAATATAATAGCTATATTGTATAATAATTCGCTTTAAAAGGCGAATTGAATAAATTGATTCGCCTATATAGGCGAATTTTATGGATATGAAAGTGATATAATAGAGAGACCGGGAGGCGGCCTATATGACAACTATTGAATCTAAAATCCATAAACAAGTCGTTAAGAATTTAGAGTTCGAAGGTATAAAGCTCTAAAAAGAACAGCAAAATTAATACTTGATGTGATTAACTCCAATAAGGAGATTACTAACGAACGCATTCGACAAATAGCATTTAACGATAATCGCGGCTAATTTATTTTGGCTGCGATTTTTATAACCAGATCTCAGTAAAATGATGATTTCGAGTACAACGACAAAGCTGTGTCGTACTTTAAAGGTCCTTCGCATACTACAGGGATTGGCCGTCGTCCTCCAGCGCGGGCGAAGTCCAATCCCGCACCAGGCATCCCCGCGCCGGTGATGAGAATTTTATCTTTTAAAAGAATTTAGTTTGAATTGGTGCCGATACGTCTATGTAATTAGATGAAACACACGCTGAAATCTGTTACTATGTTAGAGATTGAGAATTGATGAACGGGAGTGCCATTATGCAATTTACAGAGTTAACACTGGAAGAATTTAATGACTATACAGGGAAACATTTCAGTCATTTTACCCAGACCGAACAAAACTACAAGTTAAAAACAGACAGCGGGATTGAGACTTATTTAGTCGGTGTCAAAGACGGGGAAATCGTGAAGGCGGCGTGCCTGATTACGCTGACGCCTGTCATGAAAGTATTTAAATATGCATATACGAACAGGGGACCGGTGCTCGATTACAGCGATGAGGCAGTATTCAAAGCGTTCTTTGACGGTTTGACGAAGTTCTTGAAACCGAAGAAAGTCATGTATCTGCGTGTTGACCCGTACGAAGTGCTTAATAAGCGCAACCACGAAGGTGAAGTCATCGAGAGTATGGAGAACGATTATATTTTCGATAACTTTAAGTCGCTCGGCTACCACCATGACGGATTTAAAAACGGCTTTGATCCGATTGTTCAGGTCCGCTGGCATTCGGTACTGGATCTTGAAGGAAAAGATAAGAAGTCGGTATTGAATGATATGGATACGCTCCGTAAGCGTAATATTAAAAAAGCGGAGAAGCACGGCCTGCATATTAAGTACCTTGATGTGGACAATATCGAGATTTTCCGTAAGTTTATGAAGGATACGTCGGAAATGAAGTCGTTCTACGACAGAGACGACAGTTTCTACATCGACCGCAAGCGCTACTTTAAAGATCAGGTCATGATTCCGATGGTGTACGTGGACCTCGAGGATTACACAGAGTCCATTGCACAGGATAAAAAGAAAATGGCCAAAAATCTCGATAAAGCGGAACGTGCATTGGAACGCGATCCGGATAACGAGAAGAACAAAAACAAAGTGGTGAACCTGACAGAACAGGTCGAAAATATCGATGCGAAGCTGCAGGAAGGCAAACAGCTGCTGGAATCACACGGCAAGGAGTTACCTCTGTCGAGTGCGTACTTTATCGTCACGCCGCATGAAGTGACTTACCTGTCCGGGGGAACGGATAACGATTTCCGTCATTTTGCAGGCAGTTATTTAATCCAGTGGACAATGATTCAGTATGCGCTGGAGCAGGGTATAGACCAGTATAACTTCTACGGAATCAGCGGAGACTTTACTGAAAACGCTGAGGACTACGGTGTTATTCAGTTTAAAAAAGGGTTTAATGCGGTGGTTAACGAGTATATCGGGGACTTTATCAAACCGGTTAACGGCCCGGCATATAAGATCTACAACACATTAAATAATCTGCGTAATAAATAAGAGAGAGTGAATCGCATGAAGTTTTTAGAATTAACGGATGAAGAATATGCGTCGTTTATAGAGGAAGGCCATGAAGCTGCCTTCTTCCAGATGATTGAAAATAAAACGAACCGTGAATTAAACGGTGAAACGGTAAAACTGCTCGGCGTGAAAGATGATGCGGGCACAGTAGTGGCTGCCAGTCTGTTTACGCTGCAGCCGACAGTCATGGGCAAGTATTTCTATTACTCTAACCGCGGCCCGGTGCTCGATTATCACAATCTCGAGCTGGTGCGTTTTTACTTTGAAGGGCTGACGGAATACCTGAAGAGGCACAACTGTTCATACGTGAAAGTGGATCCGAACTGGATTTACAAAAAATACGACAAGGATGTTGTGGAGAAAGAAGAGTATCCGGCACAGGATGCGCTCATTGAACTGCTCGAGTCGCTCGGCTACGGTCATGAAGGATTTACACGCGGCTACTCTAAGACGTCACAGGCACGCTGGATGAGCGTTCTGGATATGACGCCGTTTGAGGGGGAGAAAGATTTAGTGAAGTCGTTTGACTCCCAGCGTAAGCGCAACATCAAGAAAGCTCAGAAATACGGCGTGGAGCTCCGTTTCCTCGAAGTGGATGAAATCGATAAGTTCGTGAAGCTGTATGCAGATACGTCGGAGCGCCAGGGCTTCTTTACGCACCCGGATCCAAAAGGCTATTTCTCAAACTTTAAGAAAGCCTACGGGGATAAAGTGCTCATTCCTTACGCGTATATCGAACTCGATAAGTACGTCGCGAACCTGACGAAAGAGCTTCAGGATGTAACGAAACGCCTTGAGACGATGCAGGCGAAAGAGAACAAAAACGATAAGACGCTAAACAAGATCAAAGAGATGGAAAAACAGGTGTCGAACTTAACGGGAGATCTTGAAGAGGCGCGCATTATTCATGAGAAAGAAGGCAACGTGCTGGATCTTGCTGCCGGCATCTACTTCGAAACGCCGTATGAGCTCGTGTATAACTCAGGTGCGAGTACGTCTGAGTACCCGCAGTTTGTCGGACCGTATATGATGCACCTTGAGATGATGAAGTACTGTATCGAAAACAACATTTCACGCTATAACTTCTACGGCGTCAGCGGAGACTTTTCAGAAGACGGGGAAGACTACGGTGTTTATCGATTCAAACGCGGATTCAATGCGGAAATTGAAGAGCTGGTCGGGGACTTCGTTAAAGTCATTGCACCGCTCCAGCACAACGTATATAAAGTGAAAGCAAAACTTGGACTGAATAAGTAAAAGACAGAAAGGTTTGACCCAGCGATGGAAGTAAAACCAATTACAGAAGAAGCATTTAAATTATTTGTACAGACCTATGACGGGCACATGCACTATTTCCATGATGAACTGTTCTACGATTACATTTCGGGCGTGAACGAAACGCATCTCCTCGGATTGTATGACGGCGAAGTTTTGGGCGGTGTCTCTATACTGAGTGCGACGTCGGTGCTGAAGAAATTCAGACTGTTTACGTCACATACAGGACCGCTGCTCAGTGAGTTTACGAATGAGCGCCTGAAGTTCTTTTTGGAAGAAATCGATAAGTACGCGAAGAAACACGGCGCGCTGCAGATGATTCATTCGCCGTATACGGTGTATCAGATGCGCGATCACGACGGAAATGTCATTGAAGCGGATGAACGTAACAACCGGGAGATTATTTCGTTATATGAAAACCTCGGCTATAACCATCACGGCTTTACGAAAGAACTCATTACAGAAGAACTTCTCCGTTACCAGGCAGTAATCGATGTCGATAAACCCCTCGATGCCATTTTAAAGCAGATGGACGTGACGACGCGATACAATACGCGTCAGACGGAGACGATGCCGCTGGAACTGAAGCTGCTGGATGAAGATGAATACGATAAGTTTATCGATATATATAAAGAAACAGAAGAACGCATCGGCTTTGACCCGGTGCCGGCAGAGAAAATTAAAAATCTGCTGCATACGCTCAAAGACCGCATGTTCCTGGTGCTGACACATGTGAATGTGGATAAATATCTGACTCAGCTGCACGAAGAACGTGAAGCGGAACTGGAAAATATTGCAGAGATCGAAGAGAAAACTGCGAACGGCACAGCGACAAAACGCGAGAAAAAACGCATTAACGAACATAAAGAACAGCTCGCGAGTAAGGATAAGCGCATCGCGAAGATGGAAGAATTCAAAGCCGAATTCGGTACGGAACTCGATTTATCCGCGGGTATGTACTACTACAACAACCATGAAATGGTTTACCTGTTCAGCGGAAGCTATCCGGAACTCTCGTTCTTTAAAGGCACGAACTTTGCCACGTGGGAAATGATCAAGAAAGCGCAGGAATTAGGCATTGGACGATTCAACTTCTTCGGCCTGACAGGTGACTTCACCGAAGCGGCCCAGGACTACGGTGTCTACCGTTTCAAACGCGGATTCACACCGTATATCGAAGAACTGCCCGGCACGTTCGACAAAGTATTCAACAAACCGGTCTACACGATCGCGAAAAAACTCGGGAAAATTTAGGTGGAGGATATTTTTCGGGATTTCCGGTGAATAATGGAACCGGCACATCATGATGTGCCGGTTTTTTTGTGGTTTCGTGGGTTGTGTGGGCAGGATTGGCTGTGTTTTCGGGCGGGATTTGTGATTTTGGGGGTATCAGGTCGTGGTAGAGGCCGCGGTGCGCCATTGTGGATACGAAAATGCTCCGGGCACAGCGCACAGCGTTTCCGTTTTCCTATATTGCGATAATTTGAATATGTGATTTAAAAAAGGGTATAGTGAAAAGGATGCATAAAGGAGGCGCTGCAGATGAATATCAGAGAGTCGCTTAAGGTTGATATTTCGGAGTTTCTGGGGAATCCGGAAAATACTTTTGAGACAGCTGAAAAGAATAAAAGTGTTATTCACGTAGTGGATGAAGACGGTGTTGCGGGTGTCCTGATGAGTAAAGAACAGTATGAATTTGCGCGTGATGAAATTGAATCGTTGTATGAAGTCATCGAAGAATTGACGTTGTAGTGTATGTGATATGGGAACTATATAGAAATTATTAGAGGATAAAACTTAATTTAAGTTCACAATAATTAAGTTATGTAAACTAATGAAAGATGTTATTATTTAGAGGCCGGTACTCCGGACGCTGCCTCACTGATATAGCAAGGTTTACCGCGTGTCAGATGAACAAACACGTGTGTCGATTGTTTCATTTTACAACACAGACATTGGATGATATAATGTATTTATCAATTAAAGTGCTGAACATGAATCACCGAACGCCCAATCTACTGCAATAGATTGGGCGTTTTTTTGTGGCGTATTGGCGGTTATCCGGTTACTTGTCGTCCTTATTCAGCCAATAACTGAACAGGGCGATCGTTGAACCGACTGCAATCGGCGCAATTAACAACTCAAAAAAAGTGCTGAACATGATGTCACCTCCTTCCATGCTATACGCACGGAAGTAAACCGGACAACCTCTATAATTTTACCATAAATCACACCTGTTACAGATGGAAATTTTTCGGCACAAATTTTTATTAGGTGAGTACGATAAAATGATTAAAACCATAAATAACAAGAGACACCTTTCTGGAGCAGGCTTCCAAAAGGTGTCTTAATTTTTGTTTAAAATTTTATTTGACCGCACTGGTCAATCGTGTTATATTTTGGGTGACCAGGGTGGTCAATAAGGGCGTAACCGGGAGGAGGAAGTGGCATCAACCCTTCATTTTATAACTTAAAGCAGGATAAGCAGGAGCGTATCATTAACGCGGGCATTAAAGAGTTTGTCAAAAATGGATTTGATAAATCTTCGACTAACGCAATTGTCGAAAGTGCCGGTATTTCCAAAGGGTCACTGTTCAACTATTTCAATAATAAAAAAGATCTTTATTTATTTTTAATCGATTACAGCCTGCAGGTTGTGGACAAAATTATAGATGAAATCGACCTTAATAACGGCGATTTATTCGACAGGATTTATAATGTCGGACTGAAGAAATTATATGTACAGATGGAATTTCCCCATCTGTTTGATTTGATGACAGCTGCAGTTGCGGAGGATTCAGAAGCCGTGAGAGACAGTATTGCGATGAAACTCGGCCCGGTCTACAGCGAAAGTCAGAAAAAGCTCTATGAAAATATTGATTACTCACTGTTTCGTGAAGATGTTGACGTTGAAAAGGCGATTGAAATTTTGAGCTGGACGATGAACGGCTATGCCGACAAGGCGATTGAACAGCTCACGAGTTTTGAGGATCTGAGTGATTTTGGCAAAAAATATTTGGAAGAATGGGAACGTTACAGCGAAATATTG
This sequence comes from Jeotgalicoccus saudimassiliensis, assembly GCF_000756715.1. Lineage (NCBI taxonomy): Bacteria > Bacillati > Bacillota > Bacilli > Caryophanales > Staphylococcaceae > Jeotgalicoccus > Jeotgalicoccus saudimassiliensis. Next base: position 924,809 of record NZ_CCSE01000001.1, on the reverse strand, counting down.
AAATACAGTTTTTATAAATAACAAAAAAGGTTAAGCGGGGTGGATTGTTATGACAGAAGTGGTAAAAATGGAAGGTGTGCAAAAATCATTCGGTAAGACAAAGGCGCTGAGTGATGTCTCCTTCACAGTTGAATCAGGGGAAGTTGTTGGTTTTATCGGTCCGAACGGTTCCGGTAAATCGACAACGATTCGTATTCTGCTCGGAATCATCAGACGAAACGGCGGAAATGCTGAAATTTTCGGCATGGATGTCTGGAAAAACAGTCTTGAGATTCATAAGCGTATTTCCTATGTTCCGGGCGATGTAAATTTATGGGGCAGCCTGACAGGCGGAGAGATTATAGATTTATTTATGAAATTGCATGGCGGCGGTGACAAAGAACGACGTGATTACCTGATAAAACGCTTTGAACTGGATACGAAGAAGAAAGCAAAAAACTATTCAAAAGGGAATCGTCAAAAGGTTGGCCTGATTGCCGCCTTATCCGTCCAATCGGATTTATATATATTTGATGAACCGACCTCCGGTCTGGATCCTCTGATGGAGTCCATCTTCCAGGAGGAAATTGAGAAACTGAAAAATGCAGGGAAATCAATTCTTTTATCGTCTCATATTTTAAGTGAAGTGGAACGGCTGGCAGACAAAGTGGTCATCGTCCGGAAGGGCGAGATTGTTGAAACCGGCACGCTTGATGAACTGCGCTATCTGACGCGGTCAACTGTTGAGATGGAAACTAAAGGAGACATCGGAGTGATGGCAGATGTTGCCGGTGTGTTTGATTTCGAACAGGACGGCAATAAGGCGACATTCTCTGCTGAACAGGAGCATCTAAATGAAATATTACTGGCGGCAGGAAAATTGGATGTCATAAAGTTTGATTCATCACCGCCGACACTCGAAGACTTATTCATGCGTCACTATGAGGGCTGAGTGTGAAAGGGGATAATGATAATGAAAGAAAAATTTGCACGCTGGGATATACTTTTCCTGCAGTATTTAAAGCGTGACTGGAAAAAAATCATCATTTGGATTATAGGTATCGGTTTATTCTCGGCCGGTTTTATCCCGGCCTTTAAAGAGATTGCAAAAGGACAGGGACTCATCGGCATGTATGAAACAATGCAGAACCCTGCAATGACTTCTATGGTGGGACCGACACCGGTTGACTCTGCAGAAAATTATACGCTCGGCGCAATGTACGCCCACGAAATGTTATTATTCTGCGGTCTGTTGACGATGATTGTGTCGCTCCTTCATGTGATCGGTCATACGCGTAAAGAAGAAGATCTCGGCCTGACAGAACTGGTCAGATCATTTCAGATCGGCCGTCAGGCAAACTCTTTGGCAACTGCAGCAGAAACGGTGTTTATCAATGTGCTGCTCGCCGCAGTTATCGGCGCGGTGATGATCAGTTTCGGTGCGGATACGATTACGGTGGAAGGCTCATTGCTATATGGTGCATCCATCGGTGCTGCAGGGATTATCGGTGCCGTACTCGGCTTAATATTTGCACAGCTGATGCCGAATTCCTCCGGTGCAACAGGGATTGGACTCGGATTTATCGGTTTACTGTATATGGTGCGGGCAGGAACGGATGTGTCAAATCCCGACTGGTCGATGATTAATCCGATGGGATGGACTTATTTAACTTATCCGTTTACTGACAATAACTGGATGCCGCTCGTTTTTGTATTTATCTTCAGTGTGATTGTCACGACTGCTGCATTTTTCCTTGAAGGCAACCGTGACATGGGCGCAGGTTACATCCCCGAGCGGGAAGGCCGGGCGCATGCCAAAAATTCCCTGTTATCTGTTCGGGGCTTGTTCATGCGGTTGAACAGAGGTGCAATTATCAGCTGGTTCATCGGTTTCCTTGTAATGGGAGCCGCCTACGGTTCGATATACGGAGACATGCAGACGTTCCTTCAAAGTAATGAAATCATGCAGCAGATGTTCACAGAAGCAGGCGTATCACTCGAAGAATCCTTCACCTCTACAATTATAATGGTGATGATCATACTTGTTTCAATTTTACCAATTGTCATTATAAACAAGTTGTTTGCAGAAGAAAAAAGATCTCATCTCAGTCAGATATTCTCTACGAAAGTGTCGCGGGCGGAATTATATTGGACGACAGTCGGAATTGCATTATTTGCAGGACTGCTTGGTATACTGCTGTCGGTGACTGGTCTCGGCGGTACCGCGCTTTCATTTATGGAAGATGACTCATCCATGGGAATGACGGATTTCTTTGTATCAGGCTTCAACTTATGGCCGTCAGTGCTGTTCTTTACCGGATTATCCGCGCTGATTACCGGCTGGGTGCCGGGTGCGGGAAAACTGGTGTATGTATATTTGGCTTATTCATTTATGCTGTCGTATTTTGGCGGGATCGTCGATTTTCCTGACTGGTTTTTAAAAACAGCCATTCAGAGCTGGCTGCCGAAAATGCCGGTGGATGATTTCGACTTACCCGTATTTATGACCATTACAGCTATCAGTATTACCTTAATGATTGCCGGCTGTATCGGTTATAAGAGACGCGATATGTCAGAGGGTGCATAGTAAGAATAAGAAGAGTAAAAGGCGTGTGTTTGCATGTCTTTTACTTTTTGTATTAATTGTAGTGAATATTCTGATAATTTAGGTTGATAAAAAAATTGCAAACACATTATGTGGAGATTTGGACGAAATATGGAGAAAAACTGTAAAAACTGCATATGTGTACGCATGATAAGGATTGGATCCGGCATGTATTGAAAATCAGCTGAAATATACGTAAAACGTAAATTTAACGTGAAAAATGGAAATATCCGTATATAATCATATAAGACTTAAATACGTAAATTAACATAAAATCAGCTGAATTTAAGGACGATTTTAAGAACTAAACTGAAGGATTATACGTATTAAAAGAATAACTGAGCTCAGAATGAGTCAGGACAATGTGGAATTGAGATGCACATGGACACATAGATGAGAATTTGCAGCACGTGAATGCTGAAACTTAATAAAATGCGCGGTAAATGACATTTAAATACATAAATGAATCATGTAACATAAGTATATATGAACATATGAATTTGCAGTTCTAAATTAATTAACGCACTGAAGTTTACATAACATATATTATAGGAAGTTATACATATTGCCAAATAATGGGTTGTACAGTGACCTATTTACACACTGGTATGTAATTTAGATGATAACTGGTTATATGATACATAATTCACATAAGATATTAACCTATTATTTTTGATGTCTCTTTTTAAATCACGCTGCTCCCGTTTAAACATCTGAGTGTCTCACTTGAGGACACGAGACCTTTGTCGTTTAATTTCATGGTCTATGTTTTAAACGCCCCCGATTGGTTATACATAGTAATGTGTTCAATGAACAAATCATTTGGAGGGATATTATTATGGCACCATTTATTAAAGCGTATCATGATGATGACAAAATCAAGGAAGCGATTGAAATTCTTAAGTCCAACAAAGTTGATTCTAAGGAAATCTATGTTATCACCCACGATGACGATCGTACGAAGCGTATTGCAGACAATTCGGGTGCGAATGTTATCGGCATGAGCGAACAAGGTGTTGCTGATGCTGTGAAAACTTCTTTCAGGAAAAAAGGCGACGAATTACGCAATAAACTTGAAAGTGTCGGTTTCGATGAAAACCAGGCTGTTCAATATGAAGCGCAGCTCGATAAAGGTGTCGTTTATCTGATCGTAACAGAAGCATACGGTGTCGATTTAGATGCTGTATTAGCATAATCATATATAGAGTAAATTCAGCAGGCTGCACCCCACTTTATCCGGGATGCAGCTTTTTTGATGTGTCCGCCCCGCTTTTACTGCATTATAACTTAGAATTAGAAATTTCTTATTGTAAAAGTTTAATCAACTATACCAATTCCTGTCATAAAGCATTATAATAATACATTGTGAATAAAGATACGCACCATTGATAGGAGAAACAGAATGACACGCTTAATTTCTGAAATATTCTGGATGAGAGCCCTCGCCTGTATCGGTATTGTGGTTATCCATGCTATTTCACTTACTATTGCTCATAATCCGGACCTGGTTAAGAACCAGTGGCCGACGTATGTACAACTCTACTTAATGTTTTGCACCCCGCTGTTTGTGTTTATTACCGAGTTTTTAAATGCAAATAAGTACGGAGATCAGCTGAAAAAGGGATTTATTAGAAAAAGACTGCTATATCTAGGCATTCCCTACGTGATGCTTAACTTATTTTGGACGCTCGATAAATACTCACCTGGAAGTTTAATGGAATTAATAGACGGTTTTATTATGGTATCTGTCCGGGGATATTCGGTGACATATTTTATACTGATTATTTTTCAGTTCTATATATTACATATGATTTTTGCTAAATACTTAAGAAAACTGAACCCGTTTGCTGTTATTACCGCATCCATAGTGCTGACATCGGCATTCTGGGGTGTAAGGCTGATGTATCCTGCACCGGAACATATACTTGGTCAGCTGTTATGGGCTAAAGAAGGACAGACGCTCTTTATCGGCTGGATTACATATTTTGTGCTTGGATATTATATCGGTATTCACTATGAAGCGTTTAAAGCGAACATCAGAAAGTACAGCTGGCACATCGTCGGGCTGTTTATCTTCACTTTGTTTTTCGTACTGGTTATCCATAATTCGGGAATTAACAGTGCGATGGGATCCAAGCGTCTCGACACGCCGATTTATACGACGGCTGTGATTTTAATGATGTTCCTCGTTTCTTCATACTATAATTACGTGCCGAAGTTTATTATGTATATCAGTAATTACTCATTCAGCATTTACCTGCTGCATCTGATATTTATAAATGATATGGGCATGATGACAGATATCGTTTTCTGGGATATAACTTACAAAACTATCCTTGCTATCTGTTTATCAATCTTCGTCGCTTATGTATTTAATTTACATAAATATGGTAAGTTCTTTGTCGGCAATATCGGTAAAACACGACACGATCTGCCGCAGGCACCGAATATCAACCTTGATGTCGATGTAGGATTTAAGAAAGATGAGATGGCGTAAATGTTAAAGCTGTCCCCACTGTTAATTTGGGGGCAGCTTTTTTTGTTGTGAATCGAGCGGTCCCGGATGACAACGGCGGTTCCCTGTTGTGAATCGAGCGGTCCCGGATGACAACGGCACTTCCCCGTTGTGAATCGACGATCCCCGGATGACAACGGCGGTTCCCTGTTGTGAATCGAGCGGTCCCGGATGACAACGGCACTTCCCCGTTGTGAATCGAGCGGTCCCGGATGACAACGGCGGTTCCCCGTTGTGAATCGAGCAGTCCCGGATGACAACGGCACTTCCCCGTTGTGAATCGAGCGTTCCCGGATGACAACGGCACTTCCCCGTTGTGAACCGAGCAGTCCCGGATGACAACGGCGGTTCCCCGTTGTGAATCGAGCGTTCCCGGATGACAACGGCACTTCCCCGTTGTGAACCGAGCAGTCCCGGATGACAACGGCGGTTCCCCGTTGTGAACCGAGCAGTCCCGGATGACAACGGCACTTCCCCGTTGTGAATCGACGAGCCCTGAACGACATCCAACCCCAAAACCCCACACAAAAAGACGCCGACAGCGTCGGCGCCCCGCACAATCACTCTAAATTTCTTTCTTACTTTCTGCTTCTTCAATGGTTTCCGCGGGTCCGTCGCGCAGTTCTTTGGCTTTTCGTCTGTTGCGCTTCACGACCCACATCGACATGGCGATGACGAATGACAGCACTGTAAGGAATGCTGCGTATCCGAGCAGCGGCTGCCATTCGAGATTGTCATAAAAGTTCGGCAGCACGAAGGCGGCTATCCCCATGCCGACAAATGTAACGACGGGCATGAGCAGGTATTTATTCGTAAAAAATGCGACGGCCATCGACAGTACAATGACGCCTAAAATGGTGTATAAGTAAAACTGTAAATCATTAATCATATTCCTCACCTCTCATCCAGTTATTTACCCCATTTCCCGGGCTTCATTCACACAACTGTCAGAATATACAATATTCAAAATTATATGTATAATGAGTTTTGTAACAGAGGGATAAAAAACCAGGGAGATGATTTAATGTCAGAGTTACAAAACAGACAGGATGTCGATGTGAATTACACATGGGACCTCGATCCTTTATTCAACGATGATCAGACATGTGAAGCAGCGATTGATTCTGTTAAGGAAAAAATCGATTCATTTGAATCGTCATATGCAGGCAGACTGGATGATGTTGCCACGGCTGTTAAAGCGATTGACAGCTACCGCGAAATTCTGGAACAGTTTGTCTTAATCGGTACATATTCGAGCCTTCGTCTGTCGGGCGACCGCGGTGATCAGGCGGCACAAAAACTGGGTGCACTTGTCGGCAATGCGGGCACGGCTTTAAGTTCAAAAACAAGCTTTTTACAAAGTGAATTATTAGCGAAAGATGAATCTTTCCTGCAGGATATTGCTAAAGAGAAAGAGGAATATACAGGGTATATCGAAGATATGCTCCGTAACAAACCGTATCAGCTGGATCAGAAAGTGGAAAAAGCACTTGCTTCATTCTCTTCTGTGTTCAGCGGTCCGTATGATTTATACCAGAAAACCAAACTGCTCGATATCGATTTCGGCACGTTTACCGCAAACGGCGAAGAGTATTCTTTATCGTATCTTGCATTTGAAGGCGGACTTGAGTCAAACCCTGACAAGGAAGTCCGCCGTGCGGCGTTCAAAAAATTCTCGGAGTCGCTCCGCCAGTATCAGCACACTACTGCTGGCACGTACGATATTCATTTAAAACAGGAGAAAGCGGAAGCCGATCTCCGCGGCTACGATTCCGTGATCGACTACCTGCTCCACGGCCAGAAAGTCGACCGTGAATTATACGACCGTCAAATCGACGTAATTACTGAAGAACTTGCGCCGCACATGAGACGTTACGCGAAGCTGCTTCAAAAAGTTCACGGACTCGATAAAATGCGCTTTGAAGATCTGAAGATTCCACTGGATCCTGCGAGCGAGCCGGAAATCAGCGTCGAAGAGTCGCGTAAATATATTCTCGATGCGCTTGGGATTATGGGTGACGATTACACGGATATGATTAACCGTGCATACGATGAGCGCTGGATTGACTTCGTTGTGAATAAAGGAAAATCTACAGGTGCATTCTGTTCAAGCCCGTACGGCTCCCACCCGTTCATTTTAATTTCGTGGTCTTCTTTAATGGAAGAAGTTTTTGTTCTTGCTCATGAACTTGGTCATGCGGGACATTTCTACAATGCGAACCGTGCGCAGAATATTTTTGATACGCGTCCGTCGATGTACTTTATCGAAGCGCCGAGTACGATGAACGAAATGCTGATGGCGAATCACCTGCTGAAAAATTCGGAAGATCCGAAGTTCAAGCGATGGGTTATCAGCTCAATTATTTCACGTACGTACTACCACAACTTTGTGACGCATCTGCTGGAAGCGGCATATCAGCGTGAAGTGTACAACCGTGTCGATAATTACGAGACGGTGACGGCGGAATCGCTGAACGAAATTAAGCGCGGCGTCATTGAGAAATTCTGGGGAGATGACGTTGAGATTACAGAAGGTGCGGAGCTCACATGGATGAGACAGCCCCACTATTACATGGGACTTTATCCGTATACGTATTCTGCGGGATTGACGATCGCGACGGAAATGTCGCAGCGCATTCTGAACGAAGGACAGCCGGCAGTCGACGAATGGCTCGAAGTCTTGAAAACAGGCGGCAAACAAACGCCGGTTGAATTGGCGAAAATGGCAGGCATCGATGTCACGACAGATGCACCACTTAAAAACACGATAAAATATATCGGCGAGCTCGTGGATGAACTAGAGCAGCTGACAGAAGAAATCGATGGTTAAAATCGTATAATTGATATAGAAGAAGCTGGAGGGGCTGAGCTGCCCTTTCAGTTTTTTGTTTTGAGTGTGGTTTGGGTGTCGTCGTTTTGAGAACGACAACGTTTAATGCGGGCTGGACGTCGTCGTTTAAGTTTTGACGTCGTCCAAAGTAACAATGAGCGCTCTTCATAGTCACGAAAGTGTCCCAAAGTAACAATGAGCGCGCCTCATAGTAACGAAAACGTCCCAAAGTAACAATGAGCGCTCTTCATAGTAACGAAAACACCCCAAAGTAACAATGAACGCCCTTCATAGTCACGAAAACGCGCCAAAGTAACAATGAGCGCTCTTCATAGTCACGAAAGTGTCCCAAAGTAACAATGAGCGCGCCTCATAGTAACGAAAACGTCCCAAAGTAACAATGAACGCCCTTCATAGTCACGAAAACGCGCCAAAGTAACAATGAGCGCGCCTCATTGTTACTCAGCACAACAATCCCCCTCAAATTCCCCACCCTCCACACAAACAGAACCCCGCTACTCCAGCGGGGTTCTGTCTTATTATTTCTTCAAGTGTGTTGCGCCGTTTAGGAATTCGATTTTGCCTTCTTTCAGCAGGCCGCCTAATGCGCGTTTGAACTGGCCTTTTGATAAGTTGAAGGCGGCTTTGATGTCTTCCGGTGAACTCTTGTCTGTGAATTCCATCATGTCGCCGTGCATCTGCATGTATTCGAGGATGCGTTCGCCGTCTGTGCCCATGCGTTTGTATGCTTTTTCGAGGAACGAGCCGTTGACTTCGCCTTTGTCGTTAATGCCGATGACACGGAAGTTTACTTCCTGGCCGAGACGGGGTTCCTGTTCGCGTTCTGATTCATGGACGAAGACTTTGTATCCTTCGTCGGACAAAATAAATGTGCCGACGCGGAGCAGACGGTACGGGCGGCCTTTCAGCCATTTGTTGCCGAGTGTCTGGTAGTCTTCTTTGTTCAGCGGTTCGAATTTCTCTTCCACTTCTGTTTCCGTAATTAAACGTCCGAACATCTGGTCATCTGCTTCGACGCGGATTGTTGCGTAAACTTTGTCGCCGACCTGCGGCCAAACTTCTTTCATGCGCGGCAGATCGATCCACGGGATTAAAATTTCTCGGGGTGAACCGATGTCGAGATAAGCACCGTCACGGTTGACTTCGCTGACTTCAGCGTAGCCGAATTTCGTCGCGGTAATGCTCGGCAGTTTCGGTGTGGCGAATAATTCACCTGAACGGTTCGGGTAAATAAAGACTAAAATATCATCATCGATGTCGTAATCTTTGTCCCCTTCAAGTTCTGATGCGTTCATGCGGATGTACTTTTCGTCTTCTGAAACGAGTGTGTAAGTGGACCCTTCTTTTTTGATCACTTTTAAAAATTGTGTAGTACCTGAAAGTTTTGTCATATAGACTCCTCATTTATATTTGTTTCTATTGTGTATTATTCATATATCAGTTAATGTTTAATATTGTGGTTTTTATCACGTTAAGCATACAGATGAACATACTGGTATATAAATAATACCATAAATATGGTATTATCGCTTATGAATGTAAACTAAAAAACGTAGAGTTTTATATAAAGGAGAATGCACATGCTGCAGGTAAGCAACGTGAGTCTGCGATTTGGAGACAGAAAATTATTTGAAGATGTAAATATTAAATTCACACCGGGGAACTGTTACGGTTTAATCGGTGCAAACGGTGCCGGGAAATCGACTTTCCTTAAAGTGCTGACAGGTGAAGTTGACTCGGAAGGCCACGTAACGCTTGGTGACGACGAGCGCATGGCGTTCCTGCGCCAGGACCACTTCGGCTACGAAGATACGCGCGTCCTTGACGTAGTGTTAATGGGCCACGAAAAACTATGGTCTATTATGAATGAAAAGAACGAAATCTACATGAAGCCGGATTTCTCCGACGAAGACGGCATCAGAGCGGCGGAACTTGAAGGCGAATACGGCGAAATGGGCGGCTGGACTGCTGAAAGTGACGCTGAAACACTTCTTCACGGTCTTGGCGTACCGCACGAATTAGTCGATAAAACGATGGCGGAAATCGACAACACTGCAAAAGTTAAAGTGCTTCTGGCACAAAGCCTGTTCGGTAATCCCGACGTACTTCTGCTGGATGAGCCGACAAACGGTCTCGACATTGAAGCGGTACAGTGGCTTGAAGAATTCCTGATCAACTTTGAAAACACAGTCATCGTCGTATCGCACGACAGACACTTCCTGAACAACGTATGTACGCACATTGCGGACCTCGACTTCGGTAAGATTCAGGTGTACGTGGGTAACTACGACTTCTGGTACCAGTCAAGCCAGATGGCATTACAGATGGCTCAGGACCAGAACAAGAAAAAAGAAGAAAAGATTAAAGAGCTTAAAGACTTCGTTGCACGTTTCAGTGCCAACGCTTCGAAATCAAAACAGGCAACGAGCCGTAAGAAGATGCTTGAAAAAATTGAACTGGATGACATCAAACCGTCATCACGCCGATATCCTTTCGTCGGCTTCACTGCCGAAAGAGAAATCGGTAACGAACTCATTACAGTAAGAGATCTTACTCATACAATTGACGGTGAAACTGTACTCGACAACCTGTCGTTCACTTTATCTCCAAATGATAAAGTTATCGTAACAGGCGGTTCTGAATTACAGCGCACTACCCTCCTCCGCATTCTTGCAGGAGAAGTGACACCGGACTCAGGTCAGGTTAACTGGGGTGTAACAACGTCACAGAGCTATTTCCCGAAAGATAACTCGGAGTTCTTTGAAGGCGTTGATTTAAGTCTTGTTGAATGGCTGCGCCAGTACGCCCCGCCTGAGGAACAGACTGAAACGTTCCTCCGAGGATTCCTCGGACGCATGCTGTTCAGCGGTGAAGAAGCGAAGAAGAAAGCAAGCGTATTATCCGGTGGAGAAAAAGTCCGTGCAATGCTGAGCAAGATGATGCTGTCACAGGCGAACGTGCTTATTTTGGATGAGCCGACGAACCACCTTGACTTAGAGAGTATTACTGCGGTAAACGACGGCCTTAAGAAATTCAAAGGGTCAATTCTTTTCACTTCACATGACCTTGAGTTCATTAATACAATTTCAAACACGGTGCTTGATTTAAGCGACAACAAGGCGCTTGTGAAGGAAATCGGCTACGAAGATTACCTGATTGAAAAAGGTATTATAAAGAAATAGGAATTATCTGTTTACTTTGAATACTTTGTTATGTATAATGACAATCAACATCAAAAACTGAATAGAACGGATGAGGCGCATCAATCATTAGTACTTATATACTTAACTTCTGCAAAGTGTATATAACGAAAGGGTGAGATGCCGAAATGGCCGGTGGTCAGCAGACACCGGCTTTTGGATCCAGTGGTTAAGAGCTGTGGATTTGTCATTATTTGAAAGAATAATGGAGGGCATCGCTTGTATATAAATTAAAGACAAGTCCGGTACCCGGGCTTGTTTTTTTATTTAACTGTAAGAGACTAACTATTCAGAATAAACTATCCAGGAGGCTGTATTTTTATGAAACTCGCAATTGTCGGTGCAACAGGTGTCGTCGGTACAAAAATGATTGAAATGGTGGAACAGTATAAGATTCCATTTGATGAACTGGTACTCTTCTCTTCGAAACGCTCAAGCGGTTCAGAACTGAAAGTAAACGGTGAAGTGTACACGGTGCAGGAATTAACCGAAGACAGAACGAAAGACGGATTTGATTATGTAATTATGAGTGCCGGCGGTTCGACGAGTGAAAAGTTCGCCCCGCTCTTTGAGGCACAGGGTTCGATTGTTATCGACAATTCAAGTTTCTGGAGAATGCATGACGATATCGATTTAATCGTTCCGGAAATTAACACACCGTCGTTAAACCGTAAAATCATCGCCAACCCGAACTGCTCGACGATCCAGTCGGTCATCGCACTGAAGCCGTTATATGACGCATTCGGAGTAAAACGCGTGAACTATACGACGTATCAGTCGGTATCCGGTTCAGGCGCTGGCGGCATCAGAGACCTTGAGGAAGGTGCAAAAGGCGCTGAGCCGACGACGTATCCGAAGCCGATCTACAACAACGTCATTCCGCAGATCGACGTATTTTTAGACGACGGCTACACGAAAGAAGAAGTCAAAATGATTAACGAAACGAAAAAAATTCTCGGAGATGATGCAATCGACGTGACTGCGACGTGTGTCAGAGTCCCTGTGATTTCAAGCCACAGCGTACAGATGAACGTGACGCTTAATAAAGAAACGACGGAAGAGGAAGTCCGTAATTCATTTAAGGACATCCCCCACATCGTCTTAATGGATGACCCGGCAAACGGCGTTTATCCTACTCCGTTTGAAGCGACGGACGAGAACGAAATTTACGTCGGCCGTATCCGTAAGGATCCGACGATGGACAACACATTCCACGTATGGTGTGTCGGAGATAACATTCTTAAAGGTGCAGCGCAGAATACAGTGCAGATTTTAAAAGCATTACTCGAAAACAAATAAGATAAATAAGGAGACAGATATATATGAGTCCGATTTTTGAAGGTGTCGGCGTGGCAATGACCACTCCGTTCAGAAACAATACAGTTGATTACGATGCGTTCAGAAGCCATATCGAATACCTTATTGAGAACAATGTACAGAGTATTATCGTCAACGGCACAACCGGCGAATCCCCTACTTTATCGGCGGAAGAAATTAAAGAACTGCTCCGGGTCGGTGTGGAAACTGCAGCAGGCCGCGTGCCTGTTATTGCAGGGACCGGCACCAACTCAACACAGCAGTCGATCGACCTGTCGGTCTTTGCGGAGGAAACAGGCGCTGACGGCGTAATGCTCATTACGCCCTACTACAACAAGAGCAACCAGCGCGGTTTAATTGCGCACTTCACAGCGATTGCCGACAGTATTAATATTCCGGTTATTTTATACAACGTGCCTGCACGTACCGGCATGTCGATTGAGCCTGAGACTGTACTTGAACTCAGCCGCCATAAAAATATAACGGCGATGAAAGATGCAGTGGGCGATTTAAACTATACAATCAATGTTTTAAACCTTATCGATTCTGAATTTTCACTCTACAGCGGCAACGACGACAACTTAACAGACTTTACCGCACTCGGCGGCAAAGGATTAATTTCAGTCGTCGGCAACGTCATCCCGGGTGAGATGCAGGAAGTATACGAAAGAATTAAATCAGGCGACGCGACAGCAAGACAGCGATTTGCCACTTTAATGCCGGTTATTAACGCCGTGCAGATCGATGTGAACCCGATCCCGGTTAAAGCATTAACGGCTGAACTCGGCTTCGGCAACTACGAACTCCGTCTGCCGCTCTTACCGCTCGAGGAAACGACAAGACAGACGATCGTCGATACGTTTAACGAATTCAAAAAAGGCGTGAGAGTATGAGAATACTCCTAATCGGCTACGGGACGATGAATCAGATTGTCGCCCGTCTTGCAGCACAGGCCGGACACGAAATTGCAGGTGTAATCTCGTCCGGTGAGACTGACTACCCCGTATTTCAAAACATCGACGATGCAGATGCGGACGTTGCAATCGACTTCTCGAATCCCGAACGCATCCTGCCTTTACTCGAACAGGATTTCAAAACACCGCTCGTTGTCGCAACGACGGGACAAAAAGAAGACATTGTTGCCGCGCTTAAAGAGCGCTCGGGCTCGGCCCCGGTATTTTTCAGTGCCAATATGAGCTACGGTGTGCACGTGTTAAACAACCTGCTTAAAGAAGCACTTAACCAGCTCGCGGATTTTGATCTGGAATTCGTTGAACGCCACCACAACAAAAAAGTGGACGCACCGAGCGGTACGCTCGTTAAACTCCTTGATACGGCTTTAGAGTCGCGTGACGGCAGCTATCCGGTCTACGACCGGTCACAGGCCAATCATCAGCGCGGCACCGGCGAAATCGGTGTCAGCGCAATACGCGGCGGTACGATTGTCGGTGAGCACGAAGCGATTTTCGCGGGGCTCGATGAAGTAATAGAACTGAAGCACATTGCACAGTCGAAAGACATTTTCGCAAACGGTGCAATTAAGGCAGCAGAAAGTCTTATAAACAAAGAAAACGGATTTTACGACTATAACAACATATTTTAAGGAGTTTTTACACAATGGAAAAATTTACAGCAGAAGAGATCATTCAGTACATTTCAGATGCGGAGAAAGCGACACCGCTGAAAATTTATATTAACGGGAACTTTGAAGGCGTCGAATTCGATGCGTCATTTAAAGTATTCGGTACGGCGGATTCGAAAACAGTTTTCGCAGATGCACGCGACTGGCAGCAGTTTTATCCTTCTATAGAAGATAAAGTAACGGATATCGTCATCGAACAGGACCGCCGCAACTCGGCCATTCCTTTAATGGATTTAACGAATACGAAAGCGCGTATCGAGCCGGGTGCGTTCATCCGTGAACATGCAGTCATCGGTGACGGCGCGGTCGTAATGATGGGCGCATCCATTAACATCGGTGCGATTGTCGGCGAAGGCACGATGATCGACATGAACGCGGTGCTCGGCGGCCGTGCAACGACAGGTAAAAACGTCCACGTCGGTGCCGGTGCGGTACTTGCAGGTGTCATTGAACCGCCGAGTGCCTCTCCTGTTATGATTGAAGATGATGTATTAATCGGTGCGAATGCTGTAATTTTAGAAGGTGTCACTGTCGGTAAAGGTGCAATTGTCGCAGCAGGTGCCATCGTAACTGAAGACGTTCCGGCAGGTACAGTTGTCGCGGGCACACCGGCACGTGTCATTAAGCAGGCAAGCGAAGTGACAGGTTCGAAAAAAGAAATCGTACAGGCGTTAAGAAAGCTGAATGATTAATGTCTGACGTTTATCATGATGAGCTTAAGTTCGTCACAGAACACCGGAGATATCTGCACCGGTATCCGGAATTAAGTCTCGAAGAATTTAAAACGACTGAATATATTATTGATGTTCTTGAACAACTCGGCATCTCGTATTATAAGGTGCTCGATACGGGTGTCATCGCATATCTTAACGGAAACAGCGAAACGACACTCGGCTTCCGGGCCGATATCGATGCACTGCCTGTGCATGAACAGAATGATGTGGAATATAAAAGCAGCGTGGATAACGTCATGCACGCATGCGGACACGACGGGCATACGACTGCCCTTCTTTTATTTGCACAGCGTGCGAAAGCACTTTTTGACAAAGGTGAACTGAAACACAACTGTGTATTCATTTTTCAGCCGAGCGAAGAATCGAATGCCGGTGCGAACCTGTTAATTAACGCATGGGACAACCGTCCCGGTTTAGATGCGATTTTCGGGGTGCATTTAATGCCCGATGAAGATGAAGGTCTCGTATTATACAGAGACGATGAACTGACGGCGAGCGCCACGGAATACCATTTTACAGTTAAAGGTGCGAGCGCACACGTCGCGCAGAAACATCAGGGCGTGTCGGCGCTTGAGACGATTTTAAAAATTGCATCGGAAGTCGGCAATATCCAGCAGTTCCATCTGGACGGCCTGAACCGGAACATTATTCATATGGGACAGATTCACAGCGGCGAAGCCGTTAACACAGTGCCTGCCAATGCTGGATTGAGCGGTACGATCCGCACGTATGAAGCGTCGGACCTTGCAGTGATTAAGGCGCAACTGACAAAAATAAAAGAAGCTGCGGAATTGCTGTACGGTGCGTCGGTGGAACTTCATTACACCGAAGGCTACCCTGCAGTAAAAAATGACGGTGCACTGCGTAAAACTGCAGAAACAGCGATTACGGCAGCAGGTTTACGGGGTATAGAAAAAGATAAACCCTACCTTTTCGGGGAAGATTTCAGCTTCTACAGCAATATCGCAAAAACGTATTTTGTATTTATGGGATCGCGCAACACTGAAAAAGGTTTTGCATCGAGCCTTCATACTGATACGTTCAACTTTGATGAGCGCGTGCTGATTAAAGTGGCGGATTATTACGAAGCATTGTTAAACAACTATTAATTAGCGAGGAGAATGTTAAATGGGCGGAACATTTCAGATTGATGAGGCGCAGTTTATAAAGCAGGCAGAACAGTTTCAGCTCGCGGGCCGGACGATTGCCGTCGTTAAAAATAATGCGTACAACTACGGACTCGAGTTCGCAGTAAAGGCATTTGCCATTTCAGGCATCCGCGAATTTGCGACGACATCTGTCGATGATGCGGTTAAAATCAGGCAGATGTGCGGTCCGAATGCGGACATTATTTTAATGAACCCGACGACTGACTTTAAACGTGCGCGCATGTTTAATCTCGATGTGACCCTGCCCTCTCCCGGCTATTACGATACATATAAAGAAGAACTCAAAGGGCTTAATATTCATATCGAATACGCAGGACTGTTCAACCGCTCGGGACTGAGCGATATCGATGAGCTCGGGTATATTCTGGATGATCTGAAAGCTCGTAATGCATCGCTGAATTTCCGGGGACTATGGACGCATTTCGGCTACTCCGATGCGTTTGACGGCATTTATGAGACCGAGCGCGCGAACTGGCTGGAGTTTGTCCGGGACGTGAAGGCGCTCGGTGTCGAACCGGAAATGATTCACGCACAAAACAGCGCAAGCTACGTGAGGGACGGTATTTTTGACGGCCATTCACACGTCCGTCTTGGGATCGGCCTGTACGGCTCGAAACCGTATGCGGATCTTGACGATAAAGACTTTATCCAGTCGTCGGTGCTGTCGGCGCCGATTATTCAGTTCAGGGAACTGACTGCCGGCATGACACTCGGCTACGGTGCAGCATTTAAAGCCGACAGCGACTGCAGAATCGCCATTGTCGATATCGGATACGGCGACGGTGTACTCCGTCGCCGCGCCGGCTACGAATGCGAGATCGGCGGTAAATTTTATCCGATTGTCGCACTGATGATGAGTCATATGGCAGTACTGGTCGACGACAACGTGACAGCGGATATGAACGTGTATCTGTATAACAAAAAGCTCCGGATCGACAAATATACACAGCTTGGTGTCGGTGCCAACTCAGAACAGCTCGGCGCATTAAATTATCAATCATTGGGGAGAGAAATTATTTATGACGTTTAATTATTCAGCGGGAGAACTTACAGTCAGAGGACATAAAATAAAAGATATCGCGGCGGAATTCGGCACACCGGTCATCATTTACGACGAAACGTATATGACCGGCATGATGCAGAAATACCACGGCGTCTTAAAGCGTCATAACATTCCCTACTCCGTGTCATACGCGTCGAAAGCGTTTAGCAGCGTCCAGATGATTAAACTACTTGAAGAACAGAACATGGAGCTGGACGTCGTCTCCGTCGGTGAACTCTACACTGCACTTGCTGCAGGCTACCCGGTGCGGAACATTCACTTCCACGGCAACAACAAAACGCCTGAGGAAATTGAATATGCGCTGGCGCACGGTGTCCGTTTTTTCATTATCGACGGACTGGATGAGATTGAATTAATTAATACGCTTGCTTCCAGGCTTGTTGAAGACGATTTGGTCAGCGTGCTGATCCGCATTAACCCGAGTGTCGAAGTGAATACACACGATTACATTGCGACAGGCCAGGAAGACAGCAAGTTCGGCCTGTCATTGTCAAACGGTGCGGCGAAAACAGCGATTGATACGATTTCGAACTGCTCGAAGCTCGAATTTAAAGGGATTCACTATCATCTGGGCTCGCAGCTCGACGACAGCACGCCGTTCATTAACGCGATTACAAACGTGTACGCGTGGCTCGATGAACACGATATCGATATTGAAATACTGAATATGGGCGGCGGATACGGTGTCAGGTACACAGACGACGATGTGCGCTTCCCGATTGAAGAAGGATTCGATGCGATTATCGGCCATCTGAAAAATGTTGTCGCAGCATCGCGGGGTGGCCGCGGGCAGGATGATGGGCGTGATGATGGGCGCGAAATGCCCCATATTATGATTGAGCCCGGCCGTTCGATTGCCGCCGAATCCGCAATTACGGTGTACGAGGTCGGCACCGTCAAGGATCTCCCGGGCGTGGCGCGCTACGTATCTGTGGACGGCGGCATGAGCGATCACATCCGCACACCGC
This sequence comes from Jeotgalicoccus saudimassiliensis, assembly GCF_000756715.1. Classification (NCBI taxonomy): domain Bacteria; kingdom Bacillati; phylum Bacillota; class Bacilli; order Caryophanales; family Staphylococcaceae; genus Jeotgalicoccus; species Jeotgalicoccus saudimassiliensis. The sequence goes on along the minus strand of NZ_CCSE01000001.1, from coordinate 906,766 downwards.
TCTACGGCGCTGAGTACGAGATTATTCCTGTTGCTGAGGATGATGGTGATTCTGGCGTGTCCACACACGTTGTCGGTAAACTGTGCGAATCCGGAGACATTATCGGAAAAGATAAAAACCTCCCGGCCGAATTGAGCCGCGGAGATCTGATCGCTGTACGGACAACCGGTGCCTATCACTACTCCATGGCGTCCAATTATAACCAGATGCGTAAACCCGCTGTCGTCTTCGTCAGTGAATCGGGCGTGCGCGAAGTCATCAGACGCCAGACACTCGAACAATTAATAGAAAACGATGTGAGATAAATGCGACCCCCGTCCAGGCTGTGAGTTTGGATGGGGGTTTTGTGGTGGGTTCGGGGTTCGGTTTACAACGGTGTTTTCCTGTTGTGAACCGGTCGGCGCCGGATGACAACGTCGGTTTCCTGTTGTGAACCGGTCGGCGCCGGATGACAACGTCGGTTTCCTGTTGTGAACCGAGCAGTGCCGGATGACAACGTCGGTTTCCTGTTGTGAACCGAGCAGTGCCGAATGACAACGGCACTTCCCTGTTGTGAACCGAGCAGCCCAGGATGACAACGTCGGTTTCCTGTTGTGAACCGAGCAGTGCCGAATGACAACGGCACTTCCCTGTTGTGAACCGAGCAGCCCCGGATGACAACAGCGTTTTCCCGTTGTGAACCGGTCGGCGCCGAATGACAACGTCGGTTCCCCCGTGATCATCCAAGGACAAGGATTTTATCTTTATAACGTAAATAAACGTCTGACTTTTTCACGGCATCATCAAAATCGAAGTATTTATAAGTATAATGGCTTATATTTCCTTTTTTATGCTGATAACAGTGCTTATTCAGAAACCTGGACACTGTATGAACTGGAATTTCATTATCTATGAACTCCAACAACGAGTTACGGCTCATCGGCTGATTATAAAATAAAAATTTATAGTCACTCATCGCGCGGAGCAGGTGTGTTTCATTGCACTCAGTGCATCCGCATTTATTACATGACAAATGAAATCTTTTTCTGTTCAGATTAAAGCTGCCGCATTGCCCGCAGTACAGCCCAAACTTCAGACGGATTTTATCGGCTTCCAAATTAAAATATGGATTGTCGACAATACAGCTGCTGATAATTCTTGAAATAAACTGGGCTTTGTTTCCGGAACTAATGCCGGCCTGATTAAACTGATAAAAATAATCGCGTAATCCGGAGCGCAGAATAATTTTATTCCAGTTAGTCTGATCATCGGTATTAAACGTAAAAGTATCACTTGGAAAAATAATCTTACCTGAGACATTAAAATCACTTTGGGCAAGATTCCTCATATCCATGAGCTTGCCTACAGATCTGTTCAGCTGGCTGAATGCATCTTTCGTTATCGGAAAATTGTTCAACATCCAATTTCCGCTGCGCACTGTACAATTGCCGGTAAAATTTTTAATCTCATTGGCAATAATCCCTTTATCACTGACAATCAGCGAATCAAACTGGGTAATGGAATTATCGATATTGAGAAACACATCCCTGTAAATGATTATATTTCCATGTCCTGTTTCATCAAAAATCTCGTCATACAGTTTTTCACCGGCGAATCCTTTTCGGATATTCGATAAATCCCTCTCCTCTTTTTTCGTTAATGAAGTCCTTACAGCAAGCGCCTCGTAAAACAGTAATTCGTGTGGTTTTGTTCTTTCATTGATAAACATCCAGCATCCTCCTTTTTTTAAATAAAAACCCTCCTACCCTATATATAGGTGAAAAGTGCTGATTCCTTTTAAAAAAGTTACTTTTAAACAAAAATAGCAAAACTGGTTTACTTTCTACACTAATTTGGCTATTTATGGGAATATATTACAGGACAATTTTTCAGGAAACTATTCTATTTTCTTTGTGTATGAAGGATAATTAAAGTTTAGTGTTATTTTAAATTGAGCGTAAATCATGCAGGTAATTGTATTCTGATGATAAAAGAATTTGTTCAGCTTATAGGTGATGCTGGGATCATGTTAAGATTTTGCTGTTGTGAATCGAGCAGCGCCGAATGACAACGGCATATCCCCGTTGTGAATCGACCAGGCCCGGATGACAACGGCGCTTCCGCGTTGTGAATCGATCAGGCCCGGATGACAACGGCGATTTCCCGTTGTGAACCAACGAGTCCCGGATGACAACGGCGCGCCCCCGTTGTGAATCGATCAGGCCCGGATGACAACGGCGCGTCCCTGTTGTGAACCGAGAAGTCCCGAATGATAACGGCATTTCCCCGTTGAGAATCGACCAGCCCCGGATGACAACGGCATTCCCCCGTTGTGAACCGAGAAGTCCCGGATGACAACGGCGATTTCCCGTTGTGAATCAATCAGCTCCGGATGACAACGGCGTATCCCCGTTGTGAATTAATCAGCTCCGGATGACAACGGCGTGTCCCCGTTGTGAATCGATCAGCTCCGGATGACAACGGCATTTCCCCGTTGTGAATCGACCAGGCCCGGATGACAACGGCGCTTCCCTGTTGTGAATGGACCAGGCCCGGATCACAACGTCGGTTCCCCGTTGTGAACCGACCGCCAGCACAGCCAGTCCGACCGCGACCAACCGCGACCTCGTCCAATCCGACCACCGCCACATCACCCAAAATAAAAAAGCAGCTATCCGGATTATCTCCGGATAACTGCTTAAAAGTTACAAATTATTCTAATGAATCAATTTATAATTATAGTTTAGCAACGTTTGCAGCTTGTGGACCGCGGTCGCCTTCAACTACTTCAAATTCAACTGCTTGACCTTCTTCAAGAGACTTGTAGCCTTCTTGGTTGATTGCTGAGAAGTGTACGAATACGTCGTTTTCTCCTTCAATTTCGATGAATCCGAATCCTTTTTCTGCGTTAAACCATTTCACTGTACCTTGTTTCATTAATAAAATCCTCCAAAAGACGTAAATTATCAATAAGAAGAACTTACTGATGATTCATATTATACAATACGCTTTGTTATATTGCAAACGATTATCCGACTATTTTGTGACGTTTTTCATTAAGATTCATTATTTTCTGTAAATTTCGTTATCTTTAGTCATGATCGGCGTATAGTATATTTGAACATCTTCATCGCAGTCTTCACAAAACTCAATTTCACATGCATTAAAAAATGCATATAGATCATATTTCCCCTGAATGTAGCTGTTATACTCTTTTTTCATCTGGTTAATAATGGAACTGTAGCCAGCTGTCAGTGCTGCATCATCATTAAATTGATGCCTGGTTATAATGTCATCCTGCCAGCCCTCAAAGAGCCACCAGCCTTCATAATCCGCTCTGACAATTACGACTTCATACATGATTAAAACTCCATTCCCTCGCCGATATTATTCATTATTATAAACGCGTATAATTAGCATTATCAAGCAGAACGCTTTATAATTATAATAAATAGGCACTTATAGACTAAGGGGTTTTGAACAATGAAGAGCAATTTTTCACATTTCATTGCTTCTGTGATTGCGGTACCGGCGGGCCTCACCGCCTGGATTTTATCGTCTAATGTATTTGATATTCATATGTTTTTAGACGTCATGATCGGTATCGGCGGTTTTGGGGCATCCTACCTCCCCGCCCAGCACATTTCACATAAAAAGCATTTAGAGAAATTGAAACTCACAAAAAGTGAGTATAAATATATAAAAGAACAGCTCGCTCACGCGAAGGAGCATACGAATCGTTTGCGTTCCAGCTATATTAATATCAGATCGATCAAAGATGCGAAGATGATATTCGATATTAACCGGATCGTTAAAACGATTATTTCATCTGTAGAAGAAGAACCGAAGCAGTTTTACAGCGTACAGCAGTTTTTTCATTCGAATCTGGAGACAGCGGTCAACACGATCGAAAAGTACCTCTACCTGTACAAAATGCCCGGTAAATCAAAGGATGAGCGTATTCAGCTCCACGAGACGCGTTTATCAATGTTAGAATTGAAACGGACGCTGACATCCAACCTGTCTCATATGAACCAGAGCAGCTATCAGGATTTAAATGTCGAGCGCGATTTAATTAAGATGAACTCCCAGCGCGCGAAAAAGCGCCATGCAGCACTCGATAATAAACTGGGTAAAGAAAAAGTGAATTTAAATAAGAAACGTAAACCAGAAAAAGAAAAAGTACACCGGGGTGAAGAAAATGGCTGATGAAAGAAACATTAAAGATGAATTGCTTATGGATCCATTTAAAGAAGCTGATGATACGAACGACAATTTAATACTGCAGCCTGAACAGTCTGTGGAGGAAGCGCCGAAGCAGAGTGAGATACTGACGACGTTCAAAGATCAGTTCAGCGAATCGGACTTAAAATCGATTCGTGAAATTAAAGATAAAATTGAGCCACTGAACAACGACGCACTGATCACTTACGGTGCGAATGCGCAGCAGGCAATGTCGAAATTCTCGCACCAGATGCTGAACGAGGTTCAGTCGAAAGATGTCGGCCCTATCGGCGACACGCTGGAAGAACTGATGAAGAAATTAAAAGAGATTGACCCGGAGGAGCTGACGAACGAAAAAAGCAATATTTTCAAGCGTCTGTTCGGTAAGATGAAACGCTCGGTCAATGAAATGATTTCAAAGCATCAGAGTATCGCATCGCAGGTCGACCGTATTTCCATCCAGCTTGAGCACGCGAAAGAAGTGCTTATTAAAGATGTAAATATGCTCGACGGTTTATACAACCAGAACAAAGACTACTTCGATGCAATTAATATATATATCGCAGCGGCGGAGCTGAAAAAAGAAGAACTTGAAAATGAAACACTCCCCCGCTTAAAAGCTGAGGCGGATGCGTCAAATAACCAGATGGATGTGCAGGACGTCAACGACATGATGCAGTACATCAACCGTCTTGAAAAACGCGTGCACGACCTTAAACTGTCGAGACAGATTACACTGCAGTCTGCACCGCAGATCCGTATGATCCAGAACATCAACCAGACACTGGCAGAGAAAATCCAAAGCTCGATTCTGACAAGTATTCCATTATGGAAAAACCAGATGGCAATCGCACTTACACTGCTCCGTCAGGAATCGGCATCAAAAGCACAGCGTGAAGTGACAAACACAACCAACGATCTGTTAACGAAAAACAGTGAAATGCTGAAACAGAACTCGCTAAGAACAGCGACAGAAAACGAACGCGGCATCGTCGATATTGAAACGCTGAAAACAACACAGGAAAACCTGGTGACAACAATCGAAGAAACTCTCAGAATCCAGTCGGAAGGTACACAGAAGCGCAAATCAGCTGAAAGAGAACTTGTGACGATGGAAAAAGAGCTGAAAGAACGCCTGCTGCAGATAAAAGATAAGCACAGATACTAATAAAACAATATAAAATCGGCTGGCGCCCTCCTGCATTATGCAGAGAGGGCGTTTTTGCGGTTGCTGGAGGAGCGGTTTGGTTCTGGATAAAAAGTTCTGTTCTTGTTCTGGCCCTGGTCCGTCGTGGTCCGCTCGTTGGGTCAAAAGCGCTGATTTTGTCCGTCGTGGTCCGCTCGTTGGGTCAAAAGCGCTGATTTTGTCCGTCGTGACCCGCTCGTTGGGTCAAAAGCGCTGATTTTGTCCGTCGTGGTCCGCTCGTTGGTCCAACAACGGCTGATTTGGTCCGTCGTAGTCCGCTCATTGGTCCAACAACGCCGATTTTGTCCGTCGTGGTCCGCTCGTTGGTCCAACAACGCTGTTCTGGTCCGTCGTCACCCGCTCGTTGGGTCAACAACGCTGTTCTGGTCCGTCGTAGTCCGCTCATTGGTCCAACAACGCTGATTTTGTCCGTCGTAGTCCGCTCGTTGGGTCAACAACGCTGATTTTGTCCGTCGTGACCCGCTCGTTGGTCCAACAACGCTGTTCTGGTCCGTCGTAGTCCGCTCATTGGTCCAACAGCGCTGATTTTGTCCGTCGTGGTCCGCTCGTTGGTCCAACAACGGCTGATTTGGTCCGTCGTGGTCCACTTGTTGGTCCAATAGCGCCGATTTTGTCCGTCGTGGTCCGCTCGTTGGTCCAACAACGGCTGTTCTGGTCCGTCGTCACCCGCTCGTTGGACCACACACCAACACCCACACACCCACACCGCCCCACAAAAAAAACCGCTCTCCCAACACGGGAGAGCGGTCATCATATGGTTTAATCAGTTTTTACGAGTATTCTACTCTCGGTTTCTTCATGCCGATCAGGTATCCTGCGATATAGCCGACAATCATGAATGGAATCCATTCAAAGCTGTAGCCGAACAGCGGCAGTGATTCCAGGAAGCTGAAGTCTGCCCAGCCGTTTCTGTGTACGACAGAGATGATTGACAGTGCCGATACCAGATAGACCGGAATCTGCAGTGAAAGTCTCGGTGACGGTACGAAGTACGTCAGGATCAGCAGCAGTACTGTTGTCATTGCTACCGGGTAAATGATGGACAGAATCGGTACGCTTGTTGCGATAACCTGATTCAGACCCTGGTTTGCAAGTCCGAATGAGATTAATACAAACAGTACTACCCATACTTTGTATGGCACTTTCGGCAGAATGCTGTTGAAGTATTCCGATACCGAAACGATAAGTCCTGTACCTGTAGTAATACAAGCGAATAATACAATCAGGCCAAGCAGAATCGGCCCGAATACGCCGAATACATCGTTACTCATAAATGTCAGAAGGAATGTACCCATGTTCTGATCATCTACTGTTGCGCCGCCAAGGTCTACGCGGTTTGCAAGCCAGCCGAGTGAAATGTAGATTGCACCGAGCAGGAATGCTGCAAGGAGTGCTGATTTTGCCGTGCCGACGAGTAAATCACGACGGTTGGTAACACCGAGCTGACGGATGGAATTCAGTACAAGTACACTGAATGCGATTGCCGCTATGGCATCCATCGTTAAGTATCCTTCGGTAAATCCTGTTGTAAACGGTGAAGACTGATGGAATGACTCTGCAGCCGGATTAATTGGATTGCTGAAGTACGCAATTCCAGCGACTACGATTAAAAGGACAATCCCGATAAGTAACAGCGGTGTTAACACCTGTCCGATACTGTTAACCAATGTTCCCGGTCTAAGACTTAATAATAAGACTACGATAAAATAAACCAGTGAAAAGATCAGCAGCCAGACGCCTGTATTTTCGCTCAGGAATGGAACGATTGACATTTCATATGCAGTTGTAGCTGTTCTTGGAATTGCGAAGAACGGCCCGATTGTTAAATAAATTGCAACCAGAAATATTATTGCAAAAGCCGGATGGATATTTTTCAGTGACTCTCTGTATCCGTCTTTTGATATTGACCCTACGATAACTCCGATCAGTGGAAGACCTACTCCTGTAAGGACGAATGCAATTATTGCAGTCCAGAAGTATTCTCCGCTCCCGAACCCGAGTGCCGGAGGGAAGATTAAGTTACCAGCTCCAAAGAACATGGCAAATAAAGTGAACCCTACCATTATGACTTGTTTTGTACTCATGGACATCGCCTCTTCGTAATAAAAAATTAGTATGCAGATAATAATACACCACAATGGCAAAAAAATCTACAAGTTTTTGAAATTATCTGACATTTTAGTTATAAAAAATAAGTTTTGTAAAATCCGCCGACTTTACCGGAATTGTCTTTAACGAAAATGTATTCTTCGGTTTCATTTACGACTGTGTATTCCTTGCCGACAGTAAGCATATCAGATACTTTGTACTTTTCTGCATCAGTATGTTTTACAGTGACCGTTCTCAAATTATTATTTTCCCATTCATTTTGAAGCATGTGTTTTCCTCCTAATTAAAAAAGAAAAGGTATCGCGCGGATACCTTCTCTTATGAAATTGTTTTAAATTTAGCCTTCTAATAATAAATCTTCAGGGTTCTCGATAAGCTCTTTTATCGTCTTAAGGAAGCCTACTGATTCAGCACCGTCGATAATTCTGTGGTCATAGCTTAAAGCAATGTACATCATCGGACGGATTTCAATGTCGTCGCCTACAGCTACAGGACGTTTTTGGATTGTGTGCATTCCAAGAATCGCAGCCTGGGTACCGTTGATGATCGGTGTTGACATTAATGAACCGAATACACCGCCGTTAGTAATTGTGAATGAACCGCCTGCCATGTCGTCTAAAGATAATTTCTTCTCTTTCGCTTTCTTGGCTAATGATGCGATATCATTTTCAATTTCAGCAAATGTCTTGCGGTCTGTGTTGCGTACTACCGGTACAACTAAACCTTCGTCAGTTGATACTGCGATAGATACATCGAAGAACTCTTTGTAAATTAAGTCGGCGCCGTCGATTTCAGCGTTTACTGCAGGGTATTTACGCAGTGCAGCTGTTGCAGCTTTAGTGAAGAACGACATAAAGCCGAGTCTCGTACCGTCGTTGCGCTCCTGGAAGCTTTCTTTTTTACGTTTTCTGAGTTCCATAACGTTAGTCATGTCGATTTCGTTAAACGTTGTCAGCATTGCAGTGTTTTGTGATACGTCAAGAAGACGTTTCGCAATTGTCTGTCTGCGGCGTGACATTTTTTCGCGTCTGACAGGTTTTTCAGGTGCAGCGTTTGCTGCAGGAGCTGCCTGTTTAGGTGCTTCCTGTTTTGCTTCTGCTTTAGGTGCAGGTGCATTGCCGTGGTTTTCAACATCCTGGCTGCGAACTAAACCGCGAGGGTCAGTCGGATTGATGTCTGAAATTTTGATTCCTTTTTCACGTGCAAGTTTACGTGCTGAAGGCGTTGCAACAACTAACTCATCGCTCTCGTCTTCTTCAGCAGGTGCTGCATCTTCAGATTTAGTTTCTTCAGCTTTTTTATCAGCAGGAGCTTCCTCTTTCTTCTCTGCAGGTGCGCTGCCGCCTTCGCCGATTACAGCGACAACCTGACCAACTTCGACAGTGTCGCCTTCTTCAGCTTTAAGTTCAGAAATGACGCCGGCTTCTTCGCTGACGATTTCCACGTTTACTTTATCAGTTTCAAGTTCAAGAACGTTTTCGCCCTTTTCAACTGTGTCCCCAACTTGTTTAAACCATGTAGATATAGTTCCTTCTGTGATAGATTCTGCTAATTCAGGCACGATAATTTCAGCCATTGTATAATTTACCCCCTATTATTTTAAAGCTTTCCCGATAATGTTTTGCTGTACAAGTTTGTAAGATCCGCCGTTGCCTTCAGAAGTCGAAGCGCTCGGTTTTCTGCCGACATAGTTAAGTTTCGCTTTACCCGGAACGATGTCAAGCAGGTACGGCAGTGCGAAATGATATGAACCCTGGTTTTGCGGTTCTTCCTGTACGAAGCGGACTTCCTTCAGGCCTGAAATATCATCAAGTACTGATTTAATTGCTTCAGCCGGGAACGGATACAGCTGTTCCAGTCTGATAATCATAACTTCGTCGTTAGGTGATTCTTCTTTAGCCTGTGCTTCAAGAAGATCCACTGCCATTTTACCGCTCGCGATGACTACAGTTTTCACTTTTGTTTTCTTGTACTCAGGCACGATAATTTCATGGAACTGACCCTGTACAAATTCGCTTGCAGGCTGGCTTGCTGTCGTATTACGCAGCAGGCTCTTCGGTGACATCACTACTAACGGACGCATTTTTTCTGTGTTAAGGTACTTCGCCTGACGTCGTAACAGGTGGAAGTAGTTGGCACTGCTCGACAGATTTACAACAGTCATGTTGTTTTCAGCACAAAGCTGTAAATATCTTTCAAGACGCGCTGATGAATGCTCCGGACCCTGACCTTCCTGTGCGTGCGGCAGGAGAAGTGTTAAAGCAGTTCTTTCGCCCCACTTGGAATGTGCAGATGATACGAATACATCGAAAATAGGCTGTGCCATATTTGCAAAGTCTCCGTACTGAGCTTCCCATATAGTTAACGCACTGTTGTTTTCAACGTTGTAGCCGTACTCGTAGGCAACGACCGCCATTTCAGTTAACGGCGAGTTGTACAGTTCGAATGAAGCTGTCGAGTCACTGATGTTGTGCAGCGGCGTGTGCTTTTCACCTGTTTCTGGGTCGTGAAGTACTGCGTGGCGGTGTGCGAACGTTCCGCGCTCAGCGTCTTCCCCTGTGAATCGGATCGGCGTGCCGTCCTGGTTAATCGTAGCGAATGCGAGTGCCTCCGCGTGTGCCCAGTCGACAAGTGCTGTATCGTCTTCAAAAGGCTTTTTACGTCTTGATAAAACGTTGTTTAACTTTTTAAGAGGTGCGAAACCTTCAGGATAATCAAGCAGCTCGTCGTTGATCTTCTGAAGACGTTCCAGTGTAATGTCTTCCTCAACTTCGTTTGCCTGTCCTTCAAGAATTTCTGCAGGTGTCTGAATGTCTTCAGTCACGATTGTATCTTTCTTGTCAATCTTATCATGCTCGGCTCTTAATTCGTCCTGAATTGCCTGCATGATGCTGTCTTTTTCTTCCTGTGTAATAACACCCTCTTCAACGAGCTTGTCACCGTACAGGTTGTCGATTGACGGGTATTCGTTTACTTCGTTGTAAAGACCCGGATTCGTCGTCATCGGCTCATCCATTTCGTTGTGGCCGTATCGGCGGTAACCGATAAGATCGATTACAAGATCTTTTTTGAATTTCTGGCGGTACTGAATTGCAATGTCGATTACACGCAGGACGTATTCCGGACGGTCAGCGTTGACGTGGAATACCGGCATATCGAATCCTTTGGCAATGTCAGATGCATACAGTGTCGAACGTGCATCCCACTCTTCAGTCGTGAAACCGATACGGTTATTCGTAATGATGTGCATCGCTCCGCCGACAGAGTAACCGTCAAGGTTCGATAAGTTCATCGATTCCGGGTTAACACCCTGTCCAGGGAACGCTGCATCACCGTGAATAATTACACCGAGTGAATTGTCCACGTCGTGAGCTGCTTTTCCGGGCTGGTCAGTTGTCTCCTGCTGTGCGCGAGTACGTCCCTGAACAACAGGTCCAACGATTTCAAGGTGTGACGGGTTGTTGGCAAGTGTCACAGTCTGTTCGATACCTTTGTCAGTTCTCGTTTTAACGCCGCCAAGGTGATACTTAACGTCGCCCATCCAGCCGTTAGTCAGTTTAAGTGAACCGTCTTCCGGAAGGAATTTCATCGGATCAGTCGACATAAATTCGCTCAGCATCATTGCATACGGTTTTTGAAGCGTGTGCGTTAAGACGTTAAGACGTCCGCGGTGCGCCATACCGATCTGCAGATGCGGAATGTTTTCCTCAGCCATGCGGGTAAGCAGATGATCGAGCATTGGAACGAGTGAATCCACCCCTTCGATTGAGAAACGTTTTGCACCGACGAAGTTTTTATGAAGGTATTTTTCAAAGCCTTCAGTTTTAACGAGCTCTTTGAAAAGATAAACTTTCTGGTCTTTTGTCAGCTCGACTTCACCGAGTCCTTCAATCGTATTTTGAAGCCATTCTCTCTCTTCACTGTTGTTAATATGAGTGTACTCATAAGACAACGGTGATGTGTAAGTTTTTTCCAGGTAACGTGCTGCTTCGAGTGCATTGTCGAATTTGTCGGCAAGCGCTTCGGAAACGATACCTGCAGGCAGATTTTCAAGATCTTCATCTGAAAAACCGTATGCATTGAAATCAAAGTCAGGTGCGTTGTCGATTTCCGGCGTGTAAAGCGGGTAAACGTCCGCTTTTAAATGACCGTATTGTCTGATGTCATTTAACCACTGTAAAATCCCTTTGATTTTGTCCTGACCTGTTGAACTGAGTGCCTGTCCTGATTGACGAGTATTACTGCCATCATTAGAAGCAATGCTGTCGAATAGTAACTGCATTTCTTCAGATACTGAATTTGGGTCTTCTTTGTACATGTCAAAATACTCAAGAATCATGCCTAGATTTGTACCAAATCTAACAGGAGCATTCTCAACTTCATTTTGTTGCATTGTACTGCCACCTCTTTATGTTTTTTAAATACTCAATACGATTAAAATTTTACCATCTTACCGGGCTTCTTGAAAGCACAATTGTAGATTGTAACTAAAGTTTTCGATGTTAATTTTTAGGTTTTGTGAATTTTATATGAACAGTGGCCGATTTTCCTTCAACACTTGTAATCCACACGTCTCCGCGGTACAATTCCACGAGTTTTTTGGCGATGGATAAGCCGAGTCCGTTTCCGCCCTGTTCACGGCTTCTGGATTTATCGACGCGGTAAAATCTGTTAAATACCTGATCGATTTCCGCCTCCGGTATACCGACACCCGAATCGGTAATCGTAATTTCGATATTGCCGTCACGATCCACTTCAGAGCCTACAGTAATATGCTTATTCTCCGTGTCGAACTTAATTGCGTTATCGAGGAAAATAATAAGCATCTGTTCAAAATGATAATTATTAATCGGATACATGACCTTACCCTTATGAAGCCGCGCTTCAAACGTATAGTCCGGATGAACTTTATCGAGACTTTCGAGACGGCTCTTAATCTCATCATTTAAATTAATATACTCGTTGTGTAAATAATCCTGCCCCTCGTTTTTTGTCAGCAGCAGAAGTTCTTCCACGAGTTTGTTAATGCGCTTCAGTTCTTCTATCGATATGCCGAGCGACTCATCGAGTACTTCCGGTGAATTTCTGCCCCACCGGTTGATCAGCTGCAGGTGCCCCTGAATAATCTGGAGCGGCGTGCGGAGTTCGTGGGACGCATCCTCGACGAACTGCTTCTGCTGATTGTACGACTCTTCGAGCGCCGACATCATATTGTTAAACGTTTCAATCATATAATCGGTTTCGACAATGTTCGTCTTTAAATCGAGACGTTCGGCGAACCCCTGATTTTCAATTTTCTTCAGCTGCCCGGTGAACCGTCCGATCGGTTTCACCATTTGGATCGAGAAGAAATAACTGATAATCGATGTAAATGTAACCGATAAAAACCCTATAATCGTAGCGATGAACAGCATCATGCGGATTATCGTATTGTACTCGTTTAACGGGTGCACAACAGACACGTAGCCGTGCCAGTAATCCGACTGCAGCATACGCGTGCCGACGAGATAATCATCGCCGTCGACGCTCGCTGTCTCAATTACCGGATTAATGTTCGCCTCAAACTCCGTATCCACATTCAGCTGTGTGCGGATCGGCCAGCGGTAAACTTCTTCCCCGCTCAGCGTGTACAGCCCCATCTGCTGATGGTCGTACAGACTCGTATAAATATCCCGTTCGGTAATCGAGTTGAACGGCTGATTTTCATACAGCGAGCTCACGTCTTCAAGACTCCGCGAAACTGAACGGTACTCCTGGTCTTTCAGATAAACGCTCGTCGCGTAAATGAGCAGCGAACTGAACAGAATATAAGTAATCGTAATAATTAAAATCGACAGTTTCAGCCACTGGGTGCGGAGCGATGTGACCCGGCTCATTGTCTGATCACGTACCCGACACCGCGGACAGTTTCAATCAGTTTATCCTTGTCGAACGGTTTCAGTTTATTGCGGAGATATCTGATGTATACGTCGACGACATTCGTTTCGACCTCGCTGTCGTACCCCCATATAATATCGAGAATCTGTTCTCGTTTCATAACGATGCCCGTGTTCTTTACGAGCAGATACAAAAGCTCATATTCCGTTTTCGTCAGGTCGATCGGCGTACCGTCAATCTGAACAGTATACGCTGACGTATCAATCGAAATGCCGTGCAGACCGAGCGTATCGTGATTCGCCTCCGCCGTCTTGCTGCGGCGCATAATTACTCTAAGGCGCGCGAGCAGTTCCTCAATCTCGAACGGCTTCACGATGTAATCATCCGCACCGTAATCGAGACCGACAACTTTATCGTACGTATCCCCTTTTGCTGTAATAATAATAATCGGCGTATCCTTTGTTTTTCTGAGACGCCTGCACACTTCGAGACCGTTCAGCTTTGGCAGCATCAGATCCAGGAGGATCACATCGTAATCATTCTCCGATGCGAGGGTGAACCCCTCCTGGCCATCAGCCGCGAGCGTCACATTGTACCCTTCGTGGCCTAATTCCAATTCTATGAAACGGGCTAAATTCGTTTCGTCTTCAACAACTAACACTTCCGGCATAAGCCTCACCTACTTTGTCTACATATTATCATGAAAATGCGGTTGTTTAAAAATGAAAGGTGCGGTGTGCGGGGATTTGTACGGGGATTTGTACGGGGTTCGGGGACAGATGGTGTTTTGGCGGGCTCTGGTGTACTTCGCGGGGTTGACGAGGTGCACCGGCGAGCTTTGGTGTACTTCGCAGAATTAACGAGGTGCACCGGCGGTCTCTGGTGTACTTCGCGGAATTAACGAGGTGCACCGGCGGTCTCTGGTGTACTTCGCGGGGTTGACGAGGTGCACCGGCGGTCTCTGGTGTACTTCGCGGGGTTGACGAGGTGCACCGGCGGTCTCTGGTGTACTTCGCGGGGTTGACGAGGTGCACCGGCGGTCTCTGGTGTACTTCGCGGGATCGACGAGGTGCACCGGCGGTCTCTGGTGTACTTCGCAGAATTGACGAGGTGCACCGGCGGTCTCTGGTGTACTTCGCGGGGTTGACGAGGTGCACCGGCGGGCTCTGGTGTACTTCGCGGCATTAACGAGGTGCACCGGCGGGCTCTGGTGTACTTCGCGGGGTTGACGAGGTGCACCGGCGGGCACGAACCAACCCCACACCGCCAAAACAAACAAAAAACCGGTCAGCTCCTTTCAAAAGGAGCCGGCCGGTCTTTAATTATATTTATTTTATTAACTTACGATTGTATTTGGTGTGTCCATCATATAGCTTTGCTGTTTAATAAGTAAATTCGTTTTAACTTCGGGCCATTCATCGTCGATGATTGAATAGATTATTAAATTGCGCGGCACACCGTGCAGTGCACGTTCTTTACGGATCACGCCTTCTTTTGTGAAGCCGATTCTTTCGATTGCTTTGTTGCTGCGTTCGTTGCGCTCGTCTGCGCGTACCTGGACACGCATGAGATGAAGGACTTCGAAGCAGTATTCAAGCAGCAGGTATTTGCTGTCTGAGTTAATGAATGTGCGCTGTGCTTTCGTTCCGAACCAGGAGGCGCCGATTTCGCAGCTTTGACGTTCGTAGTCAATGTGCTGGATACGTGTGGCACCGACTACTTCGCCTGTCGATTTTAATACGACAACAAAGGGAATCGATTTCAGCTGATTGCGGAGCTCGATGGCACTTTGAATCCATTCGCTCATTGCATCTTCTGTTGTTGCCTGAAATAGCATGTAGGTCCAAATACTGTCATGATTAATAGACTGAAGTTCTGCGGCGTGGCTTAACTGCATGGGCACGAGTCTGATTCTGTCATTTTCAAGCGTAATGTTTTCATATAAATTTATTGCCATATTATCACCTGCCGTCTTAATTTCACCCAAAGTAATCTCATTATAATTCCTTGGAATACTTTAAGCAATGATAATATTTGAAGAAAAAATTCTTTTAAATTAAGCGCGGTTTTCTGAGCTTTTTATGGAGCAGCGCACTTGTGCCAACAACGACTGCAAGGCCGATAACGACGCCTGCCAGCACGTCTGTCGGGTAGTGTACACCAAGGTATACACGGGATGATGAAATCATCAGAATGAATGTTGCACACACCGTCATAAGGAGTGCTTTATTATTCAGATCCGTATGTTTAATTATCGTCGCAAGCGACCCGAAGAATATTGTCGAGCCCATTGCGTGACCGCTCGGGAAACTGAATCCGGAAATTTCAATCAGGCGGAGCATAGACGGACGCTCGCGGTCGAATGAGTTTTTTAATACCGGAATCAGAATGCTTGATGCAATCATTGAAATCAAAATAAACAACGTGTGAATTTTTAATTTGTACAGCATCAGTATTGAAATCAGAATCAGTGACATGACGATCATCGACAGTACTTCGCCGAGCTGTGTAAAGCCGAGCATCAGCGCTGTCGTAATGAAACTTTCTGATGCATAGATAAACTCGTAGACTTCACGGTCGATCCAGCGCCCGAGTCTCGACTCATGAAAGACGGCGATGACGCCGAATATTAAAGTGAAGACGAGAAATAAAGACATTTTCTTACTTCTGCTCACTTTGCGACGCCTCCCCAATCAGTTTAGCGGCAAGTTCATCCGGGTGGAAGCCGTGTTTAAACTGTGTCATTTTATATGTGATTTCACTGTATCTGTTATCGATGTCATCGAGTGTGTTCCCGAGATTTTCAAGGTTCAGATCTTCTTCTTTCAGTACTTCTGCGTAGCCCTGCTTCTTAAAGTGCTTCGCATTTTGAATCTGGTCGCCGCGGCTCTGATCGAGTCCGAGCGGAATTAATACCATCGGCTTTTTAACGTGCAGTAATTCAAATATTGCATTTGAGCCGCTCCGTGAAATGACGATGTCGCTGATTGCCAATAGGTGTGCAAGCTCGTCGCCGACGTAATCGAACTGTTTGTAGCCGGCAGCTTTAACCTTTTTGTTCACGTTGCCCTTCCCTGTTAAGTGGATAATCTGATACTTTTCTGTCAGCGTATCGATGTGTGAGTGAATGAACTCGTTAATTTTCTTCGCACCGAGTGAGCCGCCCATAACGATCAGTACAGGTTTCGCTGAATTGAATCCGGTGAGCGCATAGCCCTCTTCGTGTGAGCCCTGTGTTAATTCCGGACGGATCGCCGGTCCGAGGTATTCTGCTTTCGCATCGGTAAAGTGTTCCGTCGTCGCTTCAAACGTCGTGAATACTTTCGTTGCGAACTTGCTCGCGATTCTGTTTGCGAGTCCCGGTGTTAAGTCAGATTCGTGAATATAGACCGGTACATCTGTTGCGGCCGCAGCGAGGACGACCGGCACGGAGACGAAGCCGCCTTTTGAAAAGACGAACAGCGGTTTTTCACGCTTTAAAATTTTCTTGGCATCCAAAACGCCTTTTACCACTTTAAAAATATCCTTTAAGTTTTCAAAAGAAATATAACGGCGCAGCTTGCCGCTCGAGATACTGTGATACGGAATGTTCATATCCGCAATAATGTCTTTCTCGATGCCATTTTTCGAACCGATGTAGTGCGGCTCAATATTTTTATTTTGTAATTCAGGAATTAGAAGTTTGTTCAGCATTACATGGCCGACTGTACCGCCGCCTGTCAGCATAACTTTTTTATTATCTGAAACCATAAGCGCCCTCCATAATACTTATTGACTTTACTTTAAACTATTTACAAATTGTCTACAACAAAAAATTCCGTACACGGTGATTATGTACGGAATTTGAAGTCTTATTCTTCTTCGTCTTCTGCTTCATCAGTTAAATGCTGTTCATCTTCAGTGACCGGCGGAATGTGCGGTGCATTATTCCGTGCCTTCTGCTCAATTTCCATAATGGACTGGTCACCGTTAATGTAATCGATTAAATAATTCAGCTGGGCGTCGTTGTCGTTAATCTTTTCGCGGATGTCGGACAGAATGCCCGTCGTCGTTTCGCCTGTGACGATACCGTCGGCTGTAAGGTTTTTATCGTTCTGATAAGCCTTCACAGCTGCTGTCAGCCCGGCATCAAAGTGATTGTCAAACGACTTAATATCATAGCCGAGCGCGTCGAGTGCGACTTTAATCGACAGTACCTTCTCGTTTTCCTGGCCTTCTGCGAAGACTTCGTCCTCTGTCAGCAGTTCGATGCGGTAGTAGTCCGGATTAATCAGTTCAATGTCCGGCTTGATTCCATCGTCCTGCACCCATGTCTTGTCAGGTGTCAGCCATTTCGTGTTCGTATATTTCAGCATCGAGTTGTCTTTAAACTCGCTCGTACGCTGCACGACACCTTTACCGAATGAAGTTGTTCCTGCGATCGTCACATCTGTCAGGTCATCCAGTGCGCCTGTAAATACTTCTGAGGCACTTGCTGAACCTTCGTTAATTAAAATGTACACTTCGTTGAATGATTCGGTGTTTTCATTTTTCTCGTTTTCGGTGATGATTTCCTGCTGATTACCCGTATTATCTTCCAGGTACAGCGCCGCTGTTTCCGGTTCGATAAACTGGTTGATCATCGTCACGGCTTCGTTTAACAGGCCGCCCGGATTGTAGCGGAAGTCGATAATGAGTTCCTTCACACCGTCATTGGCCGCCTCATCGATAAACTTGCTGAATTCGTCGGTCGTGCCCTGCTGGAATCTGTTAATGCTGATATGACCCACACCGTCGACTTTCTCATATGTCACACTGTCGATATGAATCGTATCGCGTGTAATTGTAATATCAGTCGGGCTGCCTGAGCCGCGCTGAATCGTCAGTACGACGTCGGTACCCTTCTCACCCCGGATGAGCTGTACTGCTTCTGTCGTTGTCTTACCTTCCAGTGAATCGCCGTCAACAGCAAGAATCTGGTCGCCGGGTTCAATACCCGCCTGCTCTGCCGGTGAGCCTTTCATCGGACTTGAGATAATAATTTTGCTGCCTTCCTGCATGACTTCTGCACCGATGCCTTCAAAATCGCCTGTAATGCTCTCTTCGAATTCATCGGTTTCATCGATACTCATGTACTCGCTGTACGGATCTTCAAGTCCTTCGACCATTCCGCGGATGGAAGATTCAATCAGCGCGTCCGAATCGACATCTTCGTAGTAGTTTTCAGTGAGCGTATCGTAAACGCTGTACAGTTTCGCAAACTCGGTTCTCGTATCGGTTCCGACGTTGACTGCACGTTCCTGGTTATTTGAAATTGAAATTGCTGTAATTACCACACTGGCAATAATCGTCGTTAAAATAATGACGATAAACCAGAATATATTCATTTGAACGGACCGGAGTTTCGGCTGAACGTTCTTATCATTGTTTTCTTCGCTCAAGATATGCACCTAATTTCTACCTATGTATTACTCATATATTATCAGTTTAACCGCTTAATGAAAAGAAAAGAACAGTGAAATCACTGTTCTTCATTAATTAATATATTATTTTCCGATAAACGGCACTGCTGCATCCAGAGCAACTTCGATCATATCGTTGAATGTTGTCTGTCTTTCTTCTGCAGTTGTCACCTCTCCTGTAATCAGGTGGTCAGAGATTGTCAGAATAGCCAGTGCGCGTGCATTGTATTCTTCTGCGATTGTGAACAGTGCTGAAGATTCCATTTCCACTGCGAGCACACCGTAGTCTGCAAGCTGCTTCGTGTCAGTCTTTGTATCGTAGAATGAGTCTGCTGTGTAGACGTTTCCGACTTTCACATCAAGACCGCGTTTTTGTGCTTCGTTGTAGCTTGAAAGAAGCAGTTCGAAGTTTGAAGTCGGCGCGTAGCTCACGTTGCCGAATAATTTTGCATTCTGGTAAGAGTCAGTTGTTGCACTTTGTGCGATAACAACGTCGCGTACTTTAACTTCTTCTTTTAATGCACCGGCAGTACCGACACGGATTAAGTTTTTAACGCCGTAATCACGCATAAGTTCGTGAATGTAAATTGAAATTGAAGGCACACCCATACCCGTACCCTGTACAGAAATTCTCTTGCCTTTGTACGTACCGGTGTATCCGAACATGTTACGTACTTCGTTGTAGCATACAACGTCTTCTAAAAACGTTTCAGCGATATACTTCGCACGCAGGGGATCTCCCGGCAGTAAAATAGTGTCGGCGATATCGCCCTGTTTTGCATTGATATGAATACTCATATTTTCATCTCCTCTATGATTGTAGCCATTGTTTGTAATTTGAAAAACTTTCATCAAACGTATCTAATGATATATTAAGATAAGGGTTCTTTTCAAGGTAATCCGATATTTCTTCGTAATTATTTGAGTACTTCGGGAAAGACATGTCATCGATGATGTGATTTGCGAGTTCACCGATGTCCGTTTTTGCACCGAGTTCTGTTTTCATATACTGGTAATACGGGCGGTCTTTCATATTACTCGCCTGATTCCAGCAGCTTGACGTATTCACCGTAGCCTTCTTTTTCAAGGTCGCTTTTTGGAATAAAATCAAGTGCTGCAGAGTTGATGCAGTATCTTAAGCCGCCGAGTTCCGTTGGCCCGTCCGGGAAGACGTGGCCGAGGTGGGAGTCCGAAGTTTCACTTCTGACTTCCGTACGGCGCATGCCAAACGACGTGTCCACGTGTTCTGATACATCTTCATCGGACAATGATTTGGCGAAGCTCGGCCAGCCGCATGAAGAATCGAACTTGTCTTTTGAAGTGAACAGCGGCTTGCCGCTCAGCTTATCGACGTAAATCCCTTCCTCGAAGTGTTTCCAGTACTCGTTCTCAAAAGGTGCTTCGGTACCGTCTTCTTTCATTACCTGTCTTTCCAGTTCAGTTAATTCGCTGATATCTTTTCTCGCCATTAATTTTCACCCCATACATGATCTATAAATCCTTTACGTCCGGAGCCTTTATAATATGCGTTGTAATGACCCGGATTCTTTTCGTGGAAATCCTGGTGCTCTTCTTCTGCTTCGTAGAAGTTTTTATACGGCAGTACCGGTGTGTTGATCGGACCGGGGAAGATAGCTGCTTCGTCGAGTTCTTTAATTAAATCGAGCGCTGTCTGATGCTGTGCTTCGTCGTGGTAAAATACGGCCGGCATATACTGCGGTCCGCGGTCACCGAACTGTCCGCCGGTATCCGTCGGATCGAATGTCTTGAAAAATACTTCAAGCAGCTCGCGGTAGCTCATTACTTCTTCGTCGAATTCAATCTGTACAGCTTCTATATGTCCTGTTGTTCCTGTTGATACTTCAGCGTATGTTGGATTCTGCTTATCTCCGTTTGAATAACCTGAAACGATTTTCTTTACGCCGTCCCACTGGTCAAACGGTTTGATTAAACACCAGAAACATCCGCCTGCTAAAGTTGCTGTTGCCATAAATAACTGCCTCCTAGAAATTGTTGTTAACTGAAAAATACCATGCATCGTTTTCATAGTCTATTTTATCGGCTTGAAGTTCCCCGCCGATGTACTGTTCAAACAGCGACATGTCGATAACAATCGCACGCTCTCTTTCGCTCAGCTGAATGCCTTCCGGCAGCTCGATGAGTTTTCTGAGTGCTGTATAAACTGTGTCTTCGCTGAGCGGCAGGCCGGCGAGATTCAGGTCTGTTAAATGAATGACAATGTTATCACCGTTTACGACCGGATTGCCGGAAATGCTTGAGTTAATGGGGAAACCGAGCACCTCCTGCTCGATATCGACATCTATGCCCTCTGTATTTATATTAACAGTAAATTCATCGTACGGTATATTGTCGTTGATGAGTGTTTCAACCGTGCTGTTCGTTAAAATAAACTCCAGTTCATTGGGTTCACCGGACGGATTATTTTCACTTGTCTGTTCGTACGACTGGTTAAGGAATGAAGCGATAATGACGATGACAGCGATATTGATTATGAGCAGCACGAAGAATAAAATCATCCATATATTTTTTGCCATCTGTTAAAGCTCTCTTGTCAGGTGAAGGAAACGATGCGGATAGCGGTTTTTATCGTCTACTGTACCGTCGGTCTCTGCTTTCACCGTCCAGCTGTCAATATCATATTCCGGGAAAAATGTGTCGCCGGCAAACTGTTCGTCGATAACGGTAATATACATCTCATCGACAAGGTGCATGGTCTGGTTGTAAATCGTACTGCCGCCGAAGATAAATACTTTGCCCGGCAGGCCTTTAATGTCGTCGATCGAATGAATGACATCGACACCGTCAGCTGAAAAGCCCCTGTTCGTTGTCAACACGACGTTTCTGCGGTTTGGCAGCGGTCGTCCGAGCGTTTCGTATGTCTTACGCCCCATAACTATCGTATTCCCGGTCGTCAGTTTTTTTAATCCTTTTAAATCGGCCGGCAGGCTCCAGGGCATATCGCCCTTAAAGCCGATAACGTTCTGTTTTGCGTGTGCCACTATTAATGAAACCATTCAATTCCTCCTATACTGCAATCGGTGCTTTGATTGCCGGGTGGGATTCGTAATTTACAATTTCAAAGTCTTCATATTCCAGTTCGAACATCGATTTGTCAGAGTTGATTTTAAGTTCCGGTGCTTTGTAGCTAGAACGTTCCAGCTGAGTATTCACCGCATCGAAGTGGTTGGAGTAAATGTGCGCATCACCGATCGTATGGACAAACTCCCCTGCTTCAAGACCGCATTCGCGTGCAACTAGTGCAAGGAGCAGCGCATAGCTCGCAATGTTAAACGGTATGCCGAGGAAAATATCCCCGCTCCGCTGGTAAAGCTGCAGGCTTAACTTACCGTCGGCAACGTAAAACTGGAACAGCGTATGACACGGCGGCAGCGCCATCGTCTCAATTTCAGCCGGGTTCCATGCGCTTACGATGTGACGTCTTGAGTCCGGACTGTTTTTAATGCCGTCAATCAGGTTTTTAATCTGGTCGATCACTACGCCGTCCGGCCCCTCCCAGTGGCGCCACTGTTTGCCGTAGACATTGCCGAGAGTGCCGTACTTTTTACTGAACTCATCATCGGTCAGTACTTTTTCTTTAAAAGCTTTCATTTCTTTTTTGTACTGTTCGTTAAAATTTTCGTCAGCGAGTGCACGGTGACCGAAGTCCGTCATATCGGGGCCGTTGTAATCCGGTGATTCTGTATATTTCTTGAACGCCCATTCGTTCCATATATTGTTGTTGTATTCGAGCAGGTATTTAATATTCGTATCGCCGCGGAGGAACCATATTAATTCTGTTGCCACGAGTTTAAAAGATACTTTTTTCGTCGTTAGCAGCGGGAATCCCCTGTTTAAATCAAAGCGCATCTGATGTCCGAAGACGGATTTTGTGCCCGTGTTTGTACGGTCTGTTTTCTCCGTGCCTGTATTCATGACACGTTTCATCAGTTCGTGATAGGCGTTATCAAATAAATTCATTCAAATCACCCTTTTCTTTTATTGTGCAGTTCTATATAATTAGTATTAATGAGACGAGAAAAATAATTGTGATCGGAGTGTTCATAATGGAAATTTTATTCACAATCGGTTTAACTTTACTTGCAGGTTACATGATTACAATGTGCATCTATGAGTAATATATACTTATGAAAAAAGGAAAGGGTATTCCCTTTCCTTTTTTATTTTGCACAATATTCGTCAAAATCTGCTTTCAGATCCATCATAATGTCTTCAATATTTCTGTTTTCGATATTTTCACGTGCTGTAAATGCCACAAGTTTATCTCCTTTAAACAGGGCAAATGACGGGCTTGACGGTGCAGCATCGATATATTCACGCATGGCAGCCGTCGCCGGACGTTCCTGTCCCGCAAATACAGTTGCCAGACGGTCCGGCTTCACCGGATTCTGGTTGGTTACTGTGACTGCAGCAGGTCTAGCAAGCCCCGCCGCACAGCCGCAGACGCTGTTGATAACGACAAATGTCGTTTCATCTTCTGTTACATTCTTCATAAAGTCATGCACACCTTCAGGTGTCGTTAACTCTTCAAAGTCGTAATTTGTCAGTTCCTGTCTCATCGGTTCTGCAATTTCTCTCATATATGCCTGATAAGCATCCATGTTATCGCTCCCTGTTCTGCATTTGTTTCCATACGCTGCCGAGTGCATCCTCGCCCTGTTCAATACGGGCAATCGCCATTTCAATCTGCAGTCTGACATCGTACTGCGGATCGTTCTGGTGTGCCTTCAGAACTTCAAGGCTCGACTCATCGCCGGTTTCGTAAATGAACATTGCTGCACGCCAGCGGACGATCGGGCTTTTATCGCCGAGTGCTTTATACATGACGGGCAGGCCTTCTTTAAAGCCGAGGTCGCTGTATGCATCAGCTGCAGTACGTCTGACCGGTATTGCACGGTCTTCCATCGCAGTCTGTAAATAGTTCAGAGTTTCCGGCACTTCAATCATTGCTAAAAGTGTGACAGCCATGCGTCTGACCTGCAGCTTGTCATCTTTTAGTGCGTGCCCTAAGAGCGGATAATCGCTCTCATCCGGCGTGTCGAAGTGATTTAGCATATAGAGGCGTTCTTTCCAGTCCTCTGTATTTTCGAACTCGTCAAACGATACTTTAAAGTACTTCATCGGTGCCGGCTGCACACGGTTTTTCGCTTCTTCGACCATGACTTTGAGCGCATCTTTTGGATACAGTGCTTCGATTTCCTCAATCACTTCCGTGAATACGTCCTCCGGTGTACCGTAACGTGTACTTAATGTTTCCCATTTGCGGTCGAAAATAATATTGTCTTCAGGTAATGTTGCATCCGCAACTGCCGCGGTAAAGCGCGCCGGCAGTTCACGGCGGTGTTCAGTGCCGTCATTCAGCTTGACCTGATAAGGGATTCCCTTAAACATGAGCACCTGAGTGTTCACTTCACCAAAGTTTGACTCAGGTGTCAGTCTTTTTTTGCTTCGCCGCCGTCAGCTTCGTTAAACACTGCTTCAATTTTAGGAATCAGCGTCTCCCAGTCGGTTTTAGTACTCTTGTCCACTGAAATGAAATCCAGTGCGTGGAATACGCTTGTCACGTCGTCCAGTTCAAGTACACGTGCGATGAACTGAGGTGTATCTTCTGTAATTTCCTTATAAGTTGAAGACTTCATTTCCTGTTTTGTTTCACTTACAGTAATTTTCATAGTATTCGGGCTTGGTGTCGGTTCTATTCTTACGATATCCATTGTGGTGCCTCCAGTAGTTTATAATTTGTTGCCGTACATTTTCATCTCGATGCCTACGGAACATTCCGTAATGCAGAATGAATGTGCACTTGATTTCGACCCTTCGGTCCGGTTGACTTCTTTTAACAGGCATCCGCTGCAGTAAGTGCGTTCGAGATGGTTAATTTTATCAAGGACTGTCGTATCCATTATCATACCTCATTACTTAAAATTGCAAAATAGCCAATAGAGCTAATTACTGCTTAAATTTTTGCGTTCTTTGTACAAACGGTCTTTTGCCAGTTTGTCTGCACCCCGGTTATTTTTCCTCGGTGTATGAGTAATTATAAACATATCGAGGGCGTTTGTTAAGGGAAGTACCCTGCTGTAGTATGATTTAAAAATTTTGTTTTTCACGTGTTCTTTATCGAATGTATCGACGATGATTTTTGAGTCTGTATATACGATTACCGATTTAATGCCGAGCTTCTCCGCTTCTTTTAAAGCAAACAGCAGCGTCGCCCACTCCGCTTCATGATTATCCATTTCACCGAGCATGACAGACTCTTCGTAATTAATATCACCGTCTTTAATAATGACCCCGCCGCACGCGAGCTTCGGTGTTAAACTCGCTGCCGCATCGATATATATTTTAGCCATTTACATCACCCTAAATTTAAAGTTGATAAATACTTCTCAGCTACTCTGAGATCGTGATGCTGCAATACATTATTAACGTGATCAATATCGAGACTGTGGGTACTTTTGTCCATCAGGCCGTCGAGCTTAATCGGCACATCCGTAATAATTTTCGCGAGACGCTGTGACATGCGGAGTGATTCCATATCGTTGTTAATCTTCTCCTGCATTTTCGGTGTCAGTGTCCCGAGATTATCCAGAAGCCCTTCGACCGAGCCGTGTGTCTGAATCAGTTTCAATGCGGTTTTCTCCCCGATGCCGGCAACACCTGAATAGCCGTCACTCGCATCGCCCATCAGTGCCTTCACATCGATAAACTGTTCCGGGGTAATGCCGTATTGTTCTAAAAATGCATTAAAGTCATAGTAGTGATATTCCGTATAGCCTTTTTTCGTCAGCCATATGCGGTTTGTCTGATTGATCAGCTGCAGCAGGTCGCGGTCGCCGCTCACGATCGTCAGGTTGTCCACGTGCTGTGCGACTGTCCCGATGACATCGTCCGCTTCATAGCCGGCAATCCCGTCCTGGTAAAAGCCGATATCGTGCATGACATCTTTTATCATGTCGAACTGCGGCACCATTTCTTCCGGCGGTGCCACGCGGTTCGCTTTGTATCCTTCGTACCATTCGTTTCTGACAGACTTTGAACCCATATCCCATGCAATGATCACATTGTCCGGTTTTGTCAGTTCAAGCAGTTTGAACGTATGTCTCAGCATACCCTGGACACCGTTCGTCGGAAGGTCCTTACTGTTATACATAAACTGATTGCGGAAACTCGTCGCATAAAAGTGTCTGAACAAGAGGGCCATGCCGTCTATTATTAAAGTGTGCTGTGTCAAAACGTTCCCTCCATTATTATATAGCGATGTCCTGCACTGCTTTTAACAGTGCGGCATCTTCGTCGTAGTCCGTGCGTGATATTTCCTTCGGTTCTTCTTTCAGCGCCTCTGTAATATCTTGACGGTCTTCTTTCAGTTCGTCATCAAGCAGCGCCGTATAATTTTCGGCAAGCTCTTCCATCTGTCCTTTTAATTCACTCTGATCGATTGACCCGACCAGTGTTTCTGAAAGCTCGAGCAGTGTGTCTCTGTACTGCTGGGTTTTGCTCCGGTTCTGGTACAGCATCTTATCAAACGGTTTAAGCACTTCTTCGTCTATATGCACTTTCGGCTCCGGAGCTTTTACACTCGTCACCGACAGTGTCCCCGGTGTGCCCGACAATGCCAGACGTTCGTTAAACTGTGTAATCATCTGCAGCGTTTTCTGGTCCGCCTGACGGTATACCGCATTAAAGGCAATGCTTGTCTCCAGTGTCAGGAAGTCTTCAATATTACGTACTATAATCGGCAGGCTGTTCTTTATATAGTGCTTTTCGCTCATCTGCGACACTGTTAACAGTCCTTTTAAGTGATCGTACAATTGCAGCTCGAGACGTTTTTTCAAATACGTCAGTATAATATCGATTTCCTGTTTCAGCGGTTCGTTAATGCTTTCTGCTTTAATGCCGTTTATATCCTGAAGGAGGCTTCTTCTTAACTCAAGCAGCTTCTCACGCTCTTCCCCGTTATCTTCGAACTGGCGGATATTGCTCTTTAGTGTATTGATCAGCTGCAGGCGTGTTTCCTCTAATGTCTTATACTGTACATTCCCCGACTGACGGTCTGCAATCGTCATTATTTCCTGCTGCGCCGTATTGAAGTATTCGTCGCCTTCATCCAGCGCACGCTTACTTGATACCGGGTACAGGACATGTTTAATGTGCATCGTGTTTAATGCATTGCGCATATAATCCATTACCTTCTCTTTATCCGCTTCAGACTTCATTAAGTCCACCGCGTTGATGATAAAGATGATCGGGAAGTCTTTCCCTTTAAGCGACTGGATATACTGAAGGAATGTCTCATCGGAACGCGAGAACACGTGGTTATAGTACGACACGTAAATAATCATATCGCTCTCTGTAATAATGTCTCTCGTCTCCGATGTATGCCGTGCGTTAATCGAGTTGATTCCCGGTGAATCGACAAGCGTATAAGACTCTGTCATGTCATTATCGAGTGACACGTTCGCCTTATGAATAAACGTCGAGTCTTTGTCATTGCTGATTTTACCGATTAACTCATCCGTACCGATGCTGACCGTCCGGCCGAGCTCATCTTTGTACTTGTCGTAGTTGTCCTGTATACCGGCAAGAAGCGGTTTATATGTCTCGTCCACTTTTGCGATGTTCTTACCGATCCATTTCTTATAGCCGGCCGCTGTGTCATGTGTTTCCCCGGAGAGCGTCTTCAGCGTTTCCGTTAAATCCGCTTCATCCTTATAGACGACAGTACTCGTTTCATCATTGTTGATTTCAGTAATCGTCGCCGTCGTCGGATTGGGACTCGTCGTTAGGTACTTATCCCCCATCAGCGCGTTAATGAATGTCGTCTTCCCGGCACTGAAACCGCCGAACACACTGATGTTCGCCTTGCCGTTATCTATACGCGTGAGCTTATCGTTAATCAGGCGTTTGTAATCGGCGTAGCGCGGTGACTCACCGAGCAGGTTCACCAGAGTTCTGAACGGCGATAAATTCATGGCTTCATCGTTGTTAACGATAAATTCGTTATGTCTACTTTCTGCCGGCTCAACGTGATTGTCCTCATCTGCCTCTAAAGTAATCTCTTCCAGCAGATTAAGCTTATCGATTTCGTCATCCATGTGAATATAGAAGTGACGGTAGTTCTGTGTATCGAGCGATTCGATGAGTTCCAACAGCTCTTTAGCTTTAACGTAGAGCGCCTTCTCTGTACTGAGCGTCGTCTGTGCTTTCACTTCCCCCGTATCTTCCGGTGTCAGCTTACTCATATGACGTACGCTCATATCCGATACTGCTTTAGTCAGCGTTGACTTCAGCTTGTCGAAGTAGTTCGTAATATAAGTCTGGTTCAGTGAAGTGATTTTCTCTTCGCCGAGGAACGCATTATCCCATTCAAATTTAAACGGTTCGCCGATCAGGCCGAGCGACTGAAAGAAGCTGTTGATGTTTGCGTTAATCTCCGTATGTATGACAGGCTGGATGGCATTGTCCACCTCATTTAGTGCGTCCTCGAACATCGCTGCTTCTTTTTTCTTTCTGCCGAACAGTCCGCCTGCTTTCTTCTCCCCTGCCATAATCTTTAAATATTCCGTAATCGCATCTTTGACCTGGTGCGGGAATAAGTAGCTGTCTTTTACGAGTTTCTTCACGGATTCCTTCACATGTGTTTTCAGTTCGTCTTCGTCGCTTCTTATCGCATTGATCTCCGCTTTGTTAATTTCCCCGTTTAAATAGTCGATGCGCTCTTTCGCCCGTTCGATTGTCAGAGTGTTATCGAGCTGCAGCTCGCCTGTCAGGGTCTCGAGTTCACCGCGCAGGTATTCGAGCTGTTTATCTTCTATATTTTTCGTAATACGTGCATCGTATGACAGCTGGAGTGCATCACGGCTGTTTTCTTTTTGTCCGATAAACGCCTTCAGCTCGTCGATACGGTTGTACGGTGACTCATAAATCGATGTCGTAAATAATTCCTCCGGTTCAATGTTCCAGTTTGAGAGCGTGCGTTTTACGCGGTTCAGGAACGTGTCCATCGAAATTTCACGGTCGTCGTGCTTATCGATCTGGTTGATAATCAGCACGAGCGGAATATCGAGTTCTGCAATTTCTTTTAACAGCGTTAAGTTATGCTCGCTCTCCACGTGGTTGTATTCCACCGTAAAGAAAATCAGATCGCTGTTCAGTAAAAAGCGGTTGGCGGATTCTTCGTGGCTGTCCGTATTGGAGTCCACACCCGGCGTATCCTGAAAGACCGTATTGTTTTGATAGTCCGGCGATTTAATGTCCATCGTAATCGCCTGGATATCCATATCCTTTGTATTGAGTGATTTCAACTCGTCGTAATTATCGAGCACCGCGTACTGGTACTGGTTGATAAACGCCTGAATCCCTTTTTTGTCACCGATCTGCACCGACACGGTGTTGCTCGTCGTCGGTACCGGTGATGACGGCAGGATGTCCTGATTTAACAAATAGTTGATCAGGCTCGATTTCCCCGCCGAATAATGGCCGATAAAAGAAAATACCAGCTGTTCGTTGTACGTTTTCTGAATGGCATGGTCAATCTGTGATACGAGTGTATCGTTATCGGATTTAAGAATTTCTTTTTTTAATTTATACAGCGTATTAAGCGTCTGTCTGTTTTCCCCTTGAGATGACAACTATTCTTTCACTCCCCAGTATTGGTAGAACGTCGTTTCGATATAGCCGTTAAACAGCTTTCTGCGTTTCGTAGCTTTTTTGCCGACGATTTCCTCAAACTCTTTATTCGATGTCATTAAATACACGTTCAGTGTCGGGTTATCTTCCATCAGCTGTCCGATTTTACCGTACATTGATTCGACTGCTTTCGCTTCACCGATACGTTCACCGTATGGCGGGTTCGTGACAATCTGTGCATTTTTGTCGATATCGTTTAAGTCGTGCACATCGAGCGTGCTGAATTCGATATCCGCATCAAGCCCGACTTCCTCCGCATTTTTAAGTGCGATGTCGATCATGTCATGCTGGATATCCGTCGCGTAAATTTTAACTTCCTTATCGTAATCCGCTTCGTTCTCACACTGTGTACGGACTTCCGTCCATAATTCTTCCGGAATAATATCCCATGATTCACTGTCGAATGAACGGTTTGAACCCGGAGCGATATTACGGGCAATCATCGCCGCTTCCAGTGCAATCGTGCCGGATCCCGTGAACGGATCATACAGCGTATTGTCGCCTGTATAGTTCGCAAGCTTCAGCATCGAGGCCGCCAGTGTTTCCTTAATCGGTGCATCCCCCTGTGCGAGGCGGTAGCCGCGTTTGTGGAGTGCGTCGCCGCTCGTGTCCACAGTGAGCACTGCTCTGTCTTTTAAAATGTTAATATCGATTTTGTAGCGGGGGCCGTCTTCAGGCAGTTTCCCCGTCATGCTGAAGGCATCTTTTAAATGTTCGACGATGGCCTTTTTCGTAATGCGCTGCACGTCAGGCACGCTGTACAGTGTCGATTTGTGGGAGCGTCCTGTTACCGGGAACTCTGCATTCGGTCCGAGAATATCAGACAGCGGCAATGCTTTCACCGCTTCAAACAGCTCGTCGAACGTTTTGACTGTGAAGTCGCCGAGGACGATTCTGATACGGTCAACTGTACGGAGTTTCAAGTTAGTTTCCACGATTGTGCGTTCGTCACCTTCGAAGTAGACGCGGCCGTTTTCAAGTGTCGTGTCCAGGCCGAGCGATTTGATTTCATCCGATACGACACGTTCAAGTCCCATCGGTGTGTTGACTATAAATTTAAAGTTCATAAGTAAGAAGCTCCTAAAGTTTGATTTGTTCCTATTATAGTATGAATATATACATAAAAAAAGGCTCTCCATCAAAGTGGAGAGCCTTTTGTCTAGTCCGGTTTCTCTATAAGCCATGTTCTGTCCCGCTGTGCTGCTGACGTGCACTAGTATACACTCGCACATTGGTGATAATCATCTGTCTATATTAAATGAATAATATCTCTCCGCCAGTTGAATTTCTGTTGGAAAGTGCTCCTACCTAATTTGGATTGCTCACTCGAGGGGTTTACCGCGTTCCATCTTCATCATTTCTTCAGAAGCTCGTTTCTGTGGCACTTTTAAAGCTACTCTACTCATATGCGTAAGCACTTAGAATATTTCGCAGCCGTCAAGATATAAAATATCATTGCCCAGACTTATTGTTTCGTCTGGCACGAACACTACAGTCATCTCAGACTGTGTGAGCATGGACTTTCCTCTATGCAGTCATGCTGCATAGCGATTATCCGAGTTACCGTTCTGTTTTATTTTAAAATACTTTTAAAATACGTTATGAAATCTCATGCTGTATTACTGCTTCTTTGCACTGCCGAAAACCTGCTTCTCGAGACTGGACAGACGTTTTAAAATGTCTATCTGCTGGCTCTGTCCGCTGCCGCCCTGTGTGCGTGTGTTCGTCGCGACACGGATACGGAGATCTTCAACTTCCTTTTTTAAACGTGCATTTTCTTCTTCAAGCTTTTTAATGTTGTTGTTCATGTCTGCCATCTTCTGATAATCACTGATAACATCGTCAAGAAAACTATCTACTTCTATCGGTTTAAAACCTCTTAGTGATTTTTCGAATTCCTTTTCGAATATATCTTTTGCAGACAGCTTAAGCGTATAGTCACTCATACCTTACACCTCTTAACTATCATATCTGTCATTAATGAAATCATTAATATCATCAAATTGTATTCTTTCAATATTATAATGACTTTTCTCACTTAATTCAAGCATTAGACTGTATATATATTTTAAATTTGTTTCCGTCTCGCTGTCGTAGACGATCAGCCCGTAGTCGGTATTCGCAGTGACGAACCGGTTAATCGCCTTAAACATTCCCGGATCGCTGTACTCCCTTTCAAATATAAACTGATGAAAGTCGGCATGTGCGAGTATATTGTTTAAGTTGATTTTATCGGACTCGTTATACCGGTCATCAAAATTATGGAACGGTTTTAAGACGCCGAGCTTAATATCGTACTCCTCTTTCAGGTCGATAATTTCATTCGCCGCATACAGTTCTATGCCCGTATAGCCCTGGATGATAAACCACTCCGCCCCCTCTTCAGCGAGACTGATTATCCGCTGACGCAGGAAATCGCGGAGCACTTTAACTTCAGGCTGTGAGTCTTTAAAGATGCCGAGCTCGTAATGACGGTATCCTGTAATGAATACTCTCACAAGAGGCCCTCCTCACCGGCATGATTCACCCACATATTAATATATTTGTATTTTTCATGATACAATTTTAAACTGAAGCGGGAGATGTGGCAGCTCATTAACAGCTCCATCAGCTCATCGCTCATGACTTCCCTGATTGTTTCGGTCAGCCGGTCATCGGTCGGAATGTGCTGCAGCTGATCTGCGAGCACTTTATATTTATTTAAAAAAGGTTCGATTTCAGTTGTAAAATCAAACGTATAGCCGGCTCTTGCCTGTTCATAGCGCCGCTGAATTTCCTCGAGCATTTCGCGGTAATCGCTGTACGATGCATTTCTTGACAATTTTGACACACCACCTATAATAATGAAATGTTAATCAGACTCTAATTAATATATAATAATAAGTATATATAATAAAAGTTTGGAGTGCTAATTTAATGAAGTACCCGCAGGGCGTCAAAAAAAACCAGGTAACGTCAAAACAGGCCGGCAGGGAAATTAATTACGGCCAGCGCGGCATGACACTGGAGAAAGATCTCGATAAGACAAATCAGTTTTATCTGGATACAAAACGGGCAATTATTCATAAGAAGCCCACTCCGGTACAGATTGTCAACGTCGATTACCCGTCACGGAAAAAAGCTAAAATTACGGAAGCATACTTTAAAGTGCCGTCAACAAGTGACTATAATGGATTATATAAAGGCAGATACATCGATTTTGAGGCGAAAGAAACACGGAACAAAACACGCTTCCCTTTTATAAACATTCATGCCCATCAGGTCGAACATATGCGTGCCTGTCATAATCACGGCGGCATTGTGTTTATCATCGTTAAGTTTACCGTTCACGATGAAGTCTACCTTTATCCGTTTGAACATTTCATTAAACACTGGGACGATTTTTTGGGCAGCGGCAGAAAGTCCATTCCTTATACCGACATTAAACGGGAGAGTATTTTACTACCAATCAAATACAATCCGCGTTATGATTATTTAGCTGCAGTTGACGAATTTTATTTTGAATAGGGAGAATATATATGGAATCAAATTTTAAAAGGAGTAAACAGCAGGGTAAGAAATCCGGGCAGAACAAGCAGCCGGCATCCAAATCATCGATTATTAAAAAAGTGTTTTTATATGGTGCACTGCTTGCGCTGATCGTTCTTGTTATCGGTGCTGTGCTGTTTGCGTATTACGCATCACAGGCACCGGCCTTCAGCGATGAAAAGCTGAAAGACCCTGTTCCCGCTGAAATTTACGACAATAACGACGAACTCGTGACCACCCTCTTCCAGGGGCAGAAACGCGAGTATGTAAGCATTGAAGACGTACCTGAACAGGTGTCGGACGCGGTGCTTGCAATTGAAGATGACCGCTTTTACGACCACGGTGCGATTGACTTCTTCCGCCTCGGCGGTGCAGTCATCAGCAACTTTACGGACGGTTTCGCCTCACAGGGTGCGAGTACGATTACCCAGCAGGTTGTAAAACGTGCATTCCTGACAGAAGAACAGACGCTCGAGCGTAAGGCGCAGGAAGCCTACCTCTCGTACCGTCTCGAGCAGGAGTATTCGAAAGATGACATTCTTGAAATGTATCTGAACAAAATTTACTACTCCGACGGTATTTACGGTATCAGAACAGCAAGTCTTTACTACTTTGATAAAGAACTCAGAGAGCTGAACATCGCAGAAAGCGCATATCTTGCAGGGCTGTCGAATCTGCCGAACGTCTACAACTTATATGTGGATGCCGAAGCGGGTAAAAACCGTACGAATACGGTACTTTATCAGATGCTGAACCACGGCAGAATTACACAGGAAGAATACGACGAAGCGGTTCAGATCGATATTACGGACAACCTCGTCCAGCGCGATGAAAAGGAACGTGCATCGACAGAACAGGAAGACCCGGAATACGCTTCATACATTAACTATATTAAACGCGAACTTCAGCAGCACGATGAATTCCGTAACAGAGATGTTTCGGAAGTATTATCAAGCGGCATTCAGATTTATACGAATATGGATTCAGGTATCCAGTCATATCTTCAAAACATGACGAACAACCGTAACTACTACTACAATGATAAATTCAAGAGCGATGACTTTAATATCGCTTCGACAATACTCGATACGACTTCAGGCGGACTGATTGCAATTTCAGGCGGCCGTGACTATCAGGAAGTTGTCGACCAGAACCTGTCACTCGTGCAGCATAACGTCGGTTCGACGATGAAGCCGTTTTTAGCTTACGGACCGGCCATCGAACACATGGAATGGGCAACGAATCACCGAATACAGGATGAGCAGTCATACAATCCGAAAGACAGCCCGAACAATACAGTGTACAACTACGATAACCAGGGCCACGGCAACGTGACGATGAGAGATGCACTCCGTCAGAGCTTTAACGTTCCTGCAGTCAAGGCATTTGAGCAGGTTCAGGAAGAAGCGGGACGCAATGCACCGGAAGAATTCGCACGTAATGTCGGCCTCGATTATTCGACTAAGAACGAAGGCGAATATACAGTGTCGTTTAACGATGTACTCGGCGGCGGCGAATCACGCTTCAGTCCGCTGCAGATGGCGCAGGCATACGCGACACTCGGCAACAACGGTGAATTCAATGAAGCGCAGTCTATCCGCTACATCGTTACTTCAGAAGGCGAAAAAATTGAATTCGAGAATGAATCGACGAAAGCAATGGAAGATTCTACAGCATTCATGCTGACAGATATGCTTAAAGACACATTCGCCAATCAGGGAAGCGCCGACTACATTCAGATGAACGGGCTGAACATTGCAGCGAAGACAGGAACAACATCACTTGATACGAGCATACTTGAAAAGAACAACCTGCCGAACAACAGTGCAAAAGACGCGTGGATCGTCGGCTATACACCAGAATATACGATGAGTGTATGGACAGGATTCGACAACGCATCTGCAGGCTACTCCGAAGATAAACTGTTCGTCGGCACAGACGAACACATTACACCGCAATGGTTCTTCAGAGATATTATGCAGTACATCAGCACATTCAACGGCCAGGACTTCGAACAGCCGGACAGCGTTGAACAGATCAACGGCAACGAATTCGCTGTTGCCGGCGGCGGCTTCTGGAACAACGGCGGCAGCAATAATAACAGTAACAATAGTGAGAACAACAGCAATAACAATTCAAACAGCGACAGTAACGCCGGTTCAACAGGCGGCGCCTGGAGCTGGGAATACAACGAAGACGGTGAAATAGAAACACAGGGTGACGTTCCTGAAGGCGAACTGCCTGAAGGCGCCGAACTCGCAGAACCTGAAGGTGGCGGCAGTGAAAGTGAAGATGCCGGCAGTGAAAGTGAAGATGCCGGCAGTGACGGTGATGGCGGGGGTAATGGCGGGAGCGACGACCCTGCACCGGAAGACGAGAGCGGCGGAGATGAATCAACATCATCAGAGCCGGAAAGTCCGGGCTCCGCAGCTGATGAAGATCAGTCCGCAGACGAAGAATAATATTTATATATGAATGAGAGGAACACCCCCGTTTGGGGGTGTTTTTGTTTTGGCATTTTGCGGGTGTCCCGGGACTCTGATTGTCTTTTTTGAGATTGTGAGCTGATGTGGCTTGTGGTGGAGGTTATGCTTCTGTTGGAATGGTTGGTATAACATAACGGGGTTAATGGATCATGTGCCCTGCCTTCTTGTTAATGATATGTACAAGATGAAAGGATTGAGGGGTTTCTCTTGTGAGAATTAGCTGTTTTTGGTGATAAGTCTTGAGAGAAGCCTCCACTTATCACCGTTTAAGCCGTTTTTGGTGATAAGTCCCGAGAAAAGCGTCCACTTATCACCGTTTAACCCGTTTTTGGTGATAAGTCCCGAGAAAAGCCTCCACTTATCACCGTTTAAGCCGTTTTTGGTGATAAGTCCCGAGAAAAGCCTCCACTTATCACCGTTTAAGCCGTTTTTGGTGATAAGTCCCGAGAAAAGCCTCCACTTATCACCGTTTAAGCCGTTTTTGGTGATAAGTGCCAAGAAAAGCGTCCACTTATCACCGTTTAAGCCATTTTTGGTGATTAGTCCCAAGAAAAGCGTCCACTTATCACCGTTTAACCCGTTTTTGGTGATAAGTCCCGAGAAAAGCCTCCACTTATCACCGTTTAAGCCGTTTTTGGTGATAAGTCCCCAGAAATTCGTCCACTTATCACCGTTTAAGCCGTTTTTGGTGATAAGTCCCGAGAAAAGCGTCCACTTATCACCGTTTAAGCCGTTTTCGGTGATAAGTGCCAAGAAAAGCGTCCACTTATCACCGTTTAAGCCATTTTTGGTGATAAGTCCCGAGAAAAGCCTCGACTTATCACCGTTTAACCCGCATCTGGTGATAAGTTCCAAGAAATACCCTCACTTATCACCGACTAACCCGCACTCGTGATAAGTCCGGTCTTTTTATCAAAGTTATCATCACCCGCAACAAAAAAACGCACTCCCCGAAGGGAGTGCGGCCACCAAACTTCTTAATTTTTAACGAGTCCCTGCCTCAAGCGTTTTTGTCCTTCGCGGCACTCGGCGAGCAGCGGACATTCGTGACATTTCGGGTTGCGCGCCAGGCAGTGATAGCGTCCGAAGAAGATCAGCTGATGGTGTGTTTTACTCCAGCGTTTGTCCGGAATTTTTCGCATCAGTGTTTCTTCGACCTGCAGCGGCGAGTCTTTGTACCGGGCGATACCGAGTCGCTTCGATATGCGTTCAACGTGCGTATCGACTGCGATTCGCGGCGTATCAAATGCCACAGAGAGCACAACGTTCGCAGTTTTCCGCCCGACTCCGGCAAGTGATACGAGGTCATCGTAGTTCCCCGGGATTTCGCCGTTGTATTTATCGATTAAATCACGGCACAGCTTTTGTATATTTTTCGCTTTCGTCCGGTAGAGTCCAATTGTTTTAATGTACTTTTCAATCTCAGCAACGTCCACAGCCAGATAGTCTTCCGGCGTTTTAAATCTCTTAAATAGACCTTCTGTCACCCTGTTCACCCCGACGTCTGTCGTCTGTGCACTCAGCAGCACAGCAATTGTCAGTTCAAACGGGTTTGTGTAGTTGAGTTCGGCTTCGGCATCCGGAAACATTTCCGCGATGACGTCGATAAACTCCATCGTTTTTTTCTTACTTGTTGTCAAGTCGGCTACCTCCATCCAGCCATGATATGACAGGCAGGCCTGTCCCTTTCACCGGCTCGCTTTTCGATGTGCTGCTCAAAATACGTTCCACGTACTGCAGCGATGTAATGTTACTTTTATACGCGATGTCCACCGCGTCCTGAATCTGCTCCGGCTGATAGTTCGAATCGTTCATCCAGCTGTTCAGGCGCTGGTATTCATTCGGACTGATTGCCCGTCCGTACAGCTGTTCGATGTATTCAAACAGTTCGCGCAGTGACGTATCGTCTTTCACCGGCGCTTTTTCTTCCAGCATGATAAAGTCCTCGAGTTTCGCATAAAGCGGATCAAAATTATACGTTTCGGTATACTTGCCGTCAATTTCATGCGTGTCGAGCTCCATCAGGCGCTCTTTAATCAGCGACTGAATAATGTGCGTCAGTTCGCTTTCATTTAATGTTGTTCCGCTCAGCAATTCGCTGAAATCAAGCGGCGTGTTGTACGTGCGGTGACGTTCCAGCAGCTTGATTAAAATAATGACGCCGCGTTCATCGAGTCCGATTGCCGCGTAATTATCCAGCAGAATTTTATTGACCGGAACGGTAATGTATTTTAAATAATCGTTAACCATATTTTTCCCTCCAACAGCAGAATGGAGACATTAGGGAACCTAACATCTCCATTGTTTTTATGGGTATAAACGATTTAATAATCTTGGGAACGGTGCAGTTTCTCTCACGTGCTGAACGCCTGAGAACCATGCAACGGCA
This sequence comes from Jeotgalicoccus saudimassiliensis, assembly GCF_000756715.1. Taxonomy (NCBI): domain Bacteria; kingdom Bacillati; phylum Bacillota; class Bacilli; order Caryophanales; family Staphylococcaceae; genus Jeotgalicoccus; species Jeotgalicoccus saudimassiliensis. Next base: position 868,795 of record NZ_CCSE01000001.1, on the reverse strand, counting down.
CGTTCAAGTCCCAGTCCGAATCCCGAGTGAGGCACACTTCCGTATTTACGGAGGTCAAGGTACCACTCGTAAGCATCGACGTTAAGTCCCGACTCAATAATTCGCTCTTTAAGCTCGTCGTAGTCGGAAATACGCTCACTGCCCCCGATGATTTCACCGTAGCCTTCAGGTGCAATTAAATCGGCACACAGCACTGTACGCGGATCTTCCGGGTTAGTGCTCATGTAGAATGATTTGATTTCCTTCGGATAGTTGACGATAAATACCGGTTTGTCGAAGCTGTTTGCGATTTCAGTCTCGTGCGGAGAACCGAAGTCGTCGCCCCACTGGATATCGTCGAATCCTTTTTCGTGCAGCAGCTCGATTGCGTCCGTGTATGAAATACGCGGGAACGGTGCTTTAATATTTTCTAAAACTGTCGTGTCGCGTCCCAGCGCCTCGAGGTCGAGTTTACAGTGCTCGAGTACATTTTTCGCAAGGTACTCAACGTACTGCTCCTGGACTACAAGGCTGTCTTCGTGGTTATAAAATGCCATTTCCGGCTCGATCATCCAGAACTCGATTAAATGACGGCGTGTTTTTGACTTCTCTGCGCGGAATGTCGGTCCGAATGTAAATACTTTTCCGTGTGCCATTGCACCGGCTTCAGCGTACAGCTGACCGCTTTGAGACAGATAGGCATCTTCGTCGAAGTATTTAGTGTGGAATAACTCCGTCGTACCTTCCGGTGAACTGCTCGTTAAAATCGGTGAATCAATTTTCTTAAAGCCGTTCTCGAAGTAAAAGTCATACGTGCTCTTAATAATCTGGTTTCTGATGTTCATAACAGCATGCTGTTTTCTTGAACGGAGCCATAGATGTCTGTTATCAAGCAGGAATTCAGGTCCGTGTTCTTTCGGTGTGATCGGATATCCTTCGGCACTCTGGATAATTTCAATGCCTGAAACTTCCATTTCGTAGCCGAATGAAGAACGCTCGTCTTCTTTAATCATTCCTGTCACGTACATCGACGTTTCCTGATTCAGCCCCTTCGCAACGTTGAAGAGTTCTTCGTCGTTTGCTTTAACAACGACACCCTGCATAAAGCCTGTGCCGTCGCGTAGCTGAAGGAACTGCAGTTTACCGCTGCCGCGTTTTTGCAGCAGCCAGCTGCCGATTGTTACTTCCTGTCCAACATATTGTGGTGCCTGGTTAATAGTGATTTTCATAACTTAATACATCCTTAGATTTTAGTTTTTTCTTCGATAAATTCCTTGATGCGGCGAAGCGCATCGTTAAATGTTTCTTCGTTCAGCGAGTAGCTGATACGGGCGTATTCCGGAGTACCGAAGCCCGAGCCCGGAACGAATGCCACATGCTTTTCGCGGAGGACATCTTTAACAAAGTCGTCCACTGTATTGTAGCCGCATTTTTCTGCCACGGTCTGCATGTACGGGAACAGGTAAAATGCGCCTTCCGGTTTAACGCATGTGACATGCGGCAGTTCCATAATTTTTTCATATGCGTTGTCGCGGCGTGCTTCAAAGATGGCGCGGTACTTTTCAGCAGATTCCGGTGCCATATCGTATGCTGCGATTGCACCGTACTGCGCCGGTTCTGCAACGCTTGTTGTAGACTGCGATGTCAGTGACGAGAGCGCGGAGATAAGCTCTTTGTCACCGCAGGCATAGCCGACTCTCCAGCCTGTCATTGCATGTGACTTGCTGACGCCGTTGACGATGATTGTCTGCGCCTTGATTTTATCATTTAATGACGCGATGGATACTTGCGGCTCACCGTATGTAAGCACTTCGTAAATCTCATCGACGACGATAATTATATCAGTATCTGCAAGAACATCGGCAAGTGCCTGAAGTTCCTCTTTCGTATAGACAGATCCCGTTGGATTGTTCGGAGTATTTAAGACGAGCATTTTCGTTTTTTCTGTAATATGCGCTTTCAGAAGTTCGGGTGTCAGTTTAAACTGATTGTCTACCGAAGTGACCGCCGTAACCGGCTCGCCGCCGACAATTTTAACCTGTTCGGTGTAGCTGACCCAGTACGGTGCGGGTACGATGACCTCATCGCCTTCGTCAAGCGTTGCCATGAAGATGTTATACAGAACCTGTTTTGCGCCGTTGCCGACGTAAACTTCGTTCGCTGCATATTCCAGGTTGTTGTCGCGCTTCATTTTACGGGCGATTGCTTCGCGTAATTCAGGGAGTCCGGCAGATGCTGTATATTTAGTATGGCCTGCTTTTGCAGCTTCGTACACAGCTTCGATAATCTCATCCGGGGTGTTAAAATCCGGTTCGCCTGCCGACAGGCTGATTACATCGACGCCTTCAGCTTTTAATTGTCTTGCAGTATTAGTGATTTCTATCGTTTGGCTGGGTGTGATTGACTTTACCTTTTTTGATAATTCCATGCTGCAGTCTCCTAACAATTATGTTTTCCTTATTATAGACCAAAAAGGAGCGCTTTAAAAGTTTCTCTGGTGTCATGAATCACATTTTCTTCAGGAAAATATTTTAAAAATGCATTTTTATACGGTTTCGTCATAATCCGGTCGTCAAACAGCAGTACGACACCTTTGTCTTCACTGCTCCGCTTGACGCGTCCGATGATCTGCCTGAAGTGAATGACAGCTTCCGGCAGGTCCGTCGTATAAAAGTCCCTGAAACTGCTGTCGCCTTTTGGTACCGGGAACGGCAGCTTCGTCAGCATCAGTGCTTTGTCTTTATCGCTGACCAGGTTAATGCCTTCTGTGAAGGTATAAGTCCCGAGCAGCAGACACTGGCTCAGCTGGTTATACTGCCCGAGCAGCTTCTCGTTGTTCGAGTTGTGCGTCTGGCGGAGTACTGGGATTTCATCGAACAGTTCGATGTCCCCTGTGAAACTGTACACCCGCTCAAGCAGTTCGTAGTTCGAAAATATAACGACGAGCTTCGAGTCCGTTTCGCTTAAATACAGCGCAATATAATCGAGAATGTCAATTATATAATTGTCGTCTTTAGGATCATAGCTCTCTATATCATTCGGGATAAAGAGCCTGATATCGCTGTACATCGACGTATTGTTCATGACCGTCGTCTTAAAGTCGTAATCGCCGAACCAGTATTTTAAATGTTTAAAGCTGTCGTGCACTTCAAGCGTGCCGGACAGCAGAATCTGGCACGGAATCGTCCGCAGTGCATCGGCCAGCGTATCGAGCACTTCCGTACGGATGGTCACTTCCGTTTTCTGGAAGTTTCTGCTGCTCTTAATATGATAGTCATCGTACTGAATTGCGTGACGGAGACTTTTCAGCGATGCATCGAAGTAATGCATATGATTGTACAGCGCCTGGTAGTTGTCCGTGCCGCGGATTGTGCTGAGAAACATATCCGTAAATTTCACGATGCTGTCGAGTGTTTCGAGCGCATCGTCAATTTTTTTCCACGACAGCTGCTGGAACACGAGATCGATATTTTTATTTAAATTAATGACGATATCTTCGAGGAGATACAGTGATACCGCACTGTTTGTTTTACTGTATCCCGCAAGCAGCCTGTCCTGATTAATGAGCCCCACCTGCCCGATAAAAAACTTCAGTTCCGGATAGTTGAACGTCCGGCGTTCTTTCAGGTCGAGTGCCTGTTTCAGCTGATGGGCCTCATCGATAATGAGCGCCTGAATGCCTTCCAGGTTATTCAGACAGTCGTTCAGGAAATAATGATTCGTTACGATAATCGGCACTTTTTTCGCATTGGACAATGCACGCTTAAAGTAAAAATGATGTTTTTTATCCCCTGCCTGAATCAGCATCGTTTCATAGTATGACTTCTCCGGTCCGCGCAGATTGACTTCCGACAGATCACCCGTTTCCGTTTCAATGAGCCAGACAAGCATGCGCATTTTAAGGAAACAGATTTCAGGATTCGAATCATCGAGCTGCAGCAGTGCAGTAAATGCGTTCAGATCGACGTAGTTCAGCTTCCCTTTTAACAGTGCAAACGGCGTGTCATACGACACGACCTGACGAAGGCGCATTAACGACTGCTCAATCAATTGATTCTGTAAAATTTTACGCGACGTCGACACGACTACCTGTGCATCATGTGCTGAATAGTAGCTGAGTGCCGCAATGAGAAACGCATCGCTCTTACCGAGCCCTGTATACGCCTCTATCGCGTGATACCTGCCGTCGACGAGTGAATCGTAAATTAACAGCGCAAGCTTGTACTGGTCTTCACGGTATTCGTTCCCCGTCATGTCGAGATATTTATGATAAAGATCGTGAACAGTTACCGGCTCAATGTTTTTATGCGTCACGTCAGACTCTTTAATATAAAACTGATTGTAGCTGATAATATTGTCATCATTGTCGTCTGAATATCTGTTCAGAATTGAAAACAGCAGATCCGTTAAATTCGTCCGCATCATTTTCGAGAGATGATAAATTTTTATCAGCGTTTCACGATGCATGCGGGTCATTTTCCGCATGATGTAAATCAGTACTTCCGCCGTGGCACGCGCATCTTCATCCGCCCGGTGTGCCTGGGACAGTTCAATGCCGAGGTGTTCCGAGACGAGATGCAGCTGGTAACCGGCCACAGACGGCAGAAAGATACGGGCGAGTTCGACCGTATCGAGTGTCTGTACCGGATTATATGTCAGTCCTGCAGAATCAAAAGCAGATTTCAGGAACGTCAAATCGAAGTCGACGTTATGTGCAACGAAGACCGCATCATTCAGCTGTTCCTTAATTTCTGCTGCGACATCTTTAAACTTCGGTGCGCCGATCAGCATGTCAGACGAAATATTCGTCAGTTCACGGATAAACGGTGACACTGTTGTTTCATCACTTAAAAAAGTATTGTACTGTCCGGTAATTTCAAAATTACGCACGAAAGCAATACTCAGTTGAATGATATTGTCTTTTTCCAAATTATTGCCGGTCGTCTCCAAATCGACGACGGCGAATGTTTTATTTAACATTATATCACCAGGTTAAATTTCAATATCGGCACTGATTACCTTATGTATATTATGGTCCCCGTCCAGTATGATCAGGTACCCTTCATCAGTAATGTCGAGAGCTTTACCTCTCAGTTTTTCCCTGACTGTTGTAATCGTCAGTTCGCGGTTAAAAATAATCGCCTGATCCAGCCAGTCTTCTTTAATTTCGCTGAATGATTCATGTAAAAACTTATCGTAGTAATACTCTATTTTCCTAAACAGTACACTGATAAACCGATTTACATCAAATTCATTATCAAGCTCATCCGTAATGGACGTTGCGGTGCCGAGTGCGTCAGTTTCCACCGACGGATTAATATTAATGCCGATGCCGCAGACAATCGTTTCCACGATATTATCTGCGCTGATGACTTCGGTTAAAAATCCGCATACTTTTTTGTCGTTGATAAAAATATCGTTCGGCCACTTAATACCGCTCTCAAGTCCCGTCGCCTCACGTATCGCATCGCTGACAGCAAGAGACAGAAATAAATTAAAGACAATCATATTCTGATTGGTCACGTTCGGCCGCAGTACGAGCGACATATACAGTCCCGTCGCTGCAGGCGACAGCCATTCGCGTTTAAAGCGTCCGCGGCCTGAGGTCTGATGGCCGCTTACGATTACTATATTACCATCATACCGGTCTAAAATCCTGAATGCGTGATTCTGTGTGGAATCAATCGTATTTTTGTAGATTAGGTCATCGAAGAGCTGTGATTCCTGTACAGTGCCGGCGAGCAGGGATTCGTTGATCCTGCCCGACGCTTCGACGAGCCGGTAGCCTTTGTTTGTAACTGCTTCAATGCTGTAGCCGTCTTCTTTCAGGCGCTGAATATTTTTCCATACAGCTGTTCGCGAAACACCGAGCATTTCTGCGAGCTTTGCCCCTGATAAATAATTACCTTCCATCAGTAAAGACAATATTTCCGTCTTCGTTTTTGACATGTGATTTCACCCAATTAATTATTTCTGATTCATTATTATTTACAGTTCCGAGGAGCACCGCCTCTTCCGCGCTGTCGAGACAGTCGCGGAGCCACGGGCCGCCCCGTGCATTCAGCGCGGACATTAAACTGTTGCCGTTAATACGCAGTTCGCTGCGGTTTTTAATGACTAAGTCCGGCTTCGCCGCAATTGACTGTTCAAGAAGTTTTGCATGCTGTGCACCGAGCAGTGCGTTTAATCTTATTATAGCATCTGTGCCGGTTAAAATGCCCGTTTCAAAACGGTATGCAATCAGCTTTTCATCGATGCCGTCTTCCAGCGCTTCGATTACTTTTAAAGACTCTCTGATTGCGGTTTTCTGTTTGTTTGACAGCTTCAGCGCACTTAAATGCTGACTTAAACTGCTGTCTTTGTATATATGAACAGCAATTTCCTGTACGAGCGACTCTGCCTTTGTACTGACGTACTCACCGGCTTCGATATGACGGAAAAACGGCATATATTTTAACAGTCCGGTGTGCGCAATCATCTCTTTCGCACTTTCTACGTTAATACCGCGGTACAGCTTTTCAAGCTCTGCCGTAATACGCTCCACCGCCACATAATCGAGTGCGGCTGCATGCTCTTTAATTGCCTCTCTCGCTTCATCTGCCAGCTTAAAATCGAGCTGCGACATAAAGCGGACCGCACGCACCATGCGGAGTGCATCTTCATAGAAACGCTCTTTCGCAAGGCCGACGGTGTTTATCAGCCTGTTATTTAAATCTTTAATGCCGTTGTGCGGATCGTGCAGCTCCATAGCCTGAGTCATCGCCATCGCGTTAATGGTAAAATCACGGCGGCTCAAGTCCTCGGTCAGGTGCTGTGTAAAGTACACATTATCCGGCCGGCGGTGATCGGTATACTCGCCCTCAACGCGGTATGTTGTCACTTCAAACGGAATATCGTCCATCAGCACGATTATCGTGCCGTGTTCCTTGCCGACGTCGATTGTTTTTTCGAATAAATTCTCGATCTCATCGGGAAGTGCGTTGGTTGTAATATCGACATCGCTTACGCTGCGGCCGAGCGTGTAATCTCGCACTGCCCCGCCGACAAAAAAGCCTTCGTAATTATGTTTTTCAAAGCGCTCGATAATTTTCGCGCCGGTTTTAAACAGATTTTGTTCCGTCATCATTTTCACCTGCTAAAAGCTTAGTATATAAATTTTCATATTCAGTGACGATGCTGTCCATGTCAAAACGCTTCTTAACGTCTTCAAGCATATTTTTCTGCATCTCTTCATAGAGCGCATCGTCTTCAAACAGTCTGATTAAATGCCCGGCTGCTTTTTTGTAATCACCGACGCCGACAACATAGCCGGTTTCATTATGCCGGATAACTTCGGAAATTCCGCCCGCTGTTGAGCCGATCGGCACCGCACCGCAGTACATCGCCTCAAGCATCGCGAGGCCGAAACTTTCCTTCGCGCTCAGGAGCAGAAATGCATCGCTCAGTTTATAATACGAGCTTACGTCGGACTGCTGGCCGGAAAAGTGAACGCGGTCTTCAATGCCGAGCTCCTGAACCAGCTGTCTGATGCTGTACATGTCGGGGCCGTCTCCGACAAGCACAAGATGACATTCGATTTCCTTTGACGTCTCGTGGAACGTGCGGACAATGTCATCCACGTTTTTTATCTTTCTGAAATTCGAAGTATGCATGAGCACTTTCGCACTGTCGGGAATGTTCAGTTTTTCTTTCAATTCATTCTTAATTTCCATTCTGTTATCCGTGTTAAAACGCGTTTCATCGACGAAGTTGTACACCGTCTGAATGTCGCTCTCCGGATTAATCAGCTGGTACGTTTCCTCGGTCAGACTGTTACTGACGGACGTTGTGATATCAGAATTGTCGATGCCGAACTTTATCGCGCTGACGAGTGACATATCGTGCCCGAGTACCGTAATATCCGTACCGTGCAGCGTCGTGACGATGCCGACATCTTTTTTTCGGGACATCTGACGTGCGAGAATGCCGCACACTGCATGCGGAATCGCATAATGCATATGAATGACATCTAAATCATAACGGTCGATGACCTCTGAAATTTTACTCGATAAAGTAATATCGTACGGCGGATATTTGAACACGCTGTAATCGTTAACCTCTGTACGATGCGTGTATATATTATCATAATTATGCTCCAGCCGAAACGGCACACTCGATGAAATAAAGTGCACCTCGTGCCCGCGGCGGGCCATTTGAAGTCCAAGTTCAGTCGCAATGACGCCGCTGCCGCCGACACTTGGATAACATGTTATTCCAATTTTCATAATGATGCACCTCGAAAGTAAATAGTATCTTGTTTATCATTGTTAATTATAATGAATATTACAGTATAAAGGAAATGAATCTGTTTATATACAGTAATAAAACGATAAAGGCTGCGGTGTGTTGGTGTGGAGTGTTGGAATGCTGGGATCTCCAGGAGTTCTATGAGCACACTTCATAGGAACCCGCGCGCTCCAGAAGTTCTATGAGCACGCTTCATAGAAATCCGCGCGCTCCAGAAGTTCTATGAGCACGCTTCATAGGAATCCCGAGGCTTTAGAAGTTCTATGAGCACACTTCATAGGAATCCGCGCGTTCCAAAAGTTCTATGAGCACGCTTCATAGGAATCCGCGCGCTCCAGAAGTTCTATGAGCACGCCTCATAGGAACCCGCGGGCTTTAGAAGTTCTATGAGCGCGCCTCAAAGGAATCCGCGCGCTCCAAAAGTTCTATGAGCACGCTTCATAGGAATCCGCGCGCTCCAGAAGTTCTATGAGCGCGCCTCATAGGAATCCGCCGCCTTTAGAAGTTCTATGAGCACGCTTCATAGGAATCCGCGCGCTCCAGAAGTTCTATGAGCGCGCCTCATAGGAATCCCGGGGCTTTAGAAATTCTATGAGCGCGCCTCATAGAAACCCGCGCCCTTCAGAAGTTCTATAAGCACGCTTCATAGAAACCCGCGGGCTTTAGAAGTTCTATGAGCGCGCCTCAAAGGAATCCGCGCGCTCCAAAAGTTCTATGAGCACGCTTCATAGAAACCCGCGGGCTTTAGAAGTTCTATGAGCGCGCCTCAAAGGAATCCGCGCGCTCCAGAAGTTCTATGAGCGCGCCTCATAGGAATCCCGCAACTCCCCTTACAACCTTACAACCTCAAATCATCCATAATAAGCGCTTCATCCCCAACAAAACAGCCGCACCACCCATAATTGGGTGATGCGGCTGTTTGTAATTATAATTAGTTCGAGCTTCTTGCGATCATGATAAAGCGTAACAGCTCTGCTACTGCGACTGCTGTTGCGGCAACGTATGTCATCGCTGCAGCGTTCAGTACTTTTTTAGCATGGCGGTATTCTTTGCTGTTCACAATGTTTAACTCTTCGATCTGATTCATTGCGCGTCTTGATGCGTCGAATTCAACCGGCAGTGTAACGAGCTGGAATAATACGGCGAATGCCATCAGTCCGATACCCGACCATAATAGAATTTCACCAAGTCCGCCGCCTGCAGCGCTTTGTGCTGCTGTAAGAATCATACCTGCGATAATCAGGAAGTACGAGAAGTTGCTTCCTAATTGTGCGAGCGGGAACAATGCTGATCTGAAGTTTAAGAACTTGTAGCCGGTTGCATGCTGGATGGCATGGCCGACTTCGTGTGCAGCGACTGCTGTACCTGCAACGCTCGGGTTGTCGAAGTTGCCGGGAGAGAGTACGATTTTTTTGTTTTTCGGATCGTAATAGTCTGTCAGAACACCCTGACCGCGTTCTACCGAAACATCGTAAATTCCATTTTCCCGGAGGATATCTTCTGCAACCTGCTGGCCTGTAAGGCCGCTTGTCGAACGTACTTTTGAATACTTGTTAAACGTCGATTTGACGTTCATTTGTGCAAGCATTGGTACAATCATTAAAATTACAAAATAGATTATAAGATACAAGTTATTCCCTCCGTCTGGTTCATAGTACTATTTTACTAAACTGTTTTTACACAAGTCAATTATTATGTCTGCCTGCGAGCTTGTATAGAAGCGCAAGAACAATAACCGTCAGCCAGAATGCGATGTAGCCGATTTCTGATGCATACGGGTGCAGATTGCCGTATTTCGGATACTGCATATAGACGTAATCGATAAAATCATTGTGAAACAGCCATATTGCCGTCGCGTAAAAGTGCCACGGCTTAATTTCTATATAAGGCAGGAACATAAATGCCATAAGTGCCATCGCAGCGTGCGATGCAATCAGCATTAATCCGATCCATGAGACAAAGCCCATGTCGATAAAGTTCCAGATGTTCATGATGACAGCCCAGACACCGTATTTTATCAGTGTCGTAAAAGCGAGTGCGTCGATCAGGCCGAACTTCTTATTGAACAGAATTAATATTATCAGTATGCATAAAAACAGCGTTGCTGTCGGGCTGTCGGGGACGAACGGATAGAAATACCACGGCGTAATTGACAGCTGGCCGCCGTACCATATGTAGCCGTATATTGTACCGACAATGTTGCAGACAAGCAGGAAGACCAGAAATATTCGATTGAACATCAGTTTATATAAGTTGTATATCATCATTTCACCTATAAGAAGACCCTTCTGTTTCCAGAAGGGTCATTATTATTATTCTGCTGATTCTTCAGTGTTGGCTGCTTCATCTTTAGTTGTCAGTTCAAGACCTGCAACGTACTCAGAAATCGCTGTGATTTCTTCATCCGTAAGCTGGCCTTCGAATGCCGGCATGTTTTCTGTACCGTTTCTGACGAAAGCTTCAACCATTTCCGGTGCAAGTTCCGGCTCGATTAAGTTCGGGCCTGACCCTCCGGCAAGTTCACCACCGTGACAGCTCGTACAGTTAGTACGAATCAGGTCGTTAAAGACAGGGTCTTCTGCATCTAAGTTCGAGAAGACAATCTGACCTTGTTTAGCCTGCTGATCCCAGTCGTGATAAGCTACTGATTCCCAAGTTGTGTAGAAAATAATACCAACAGCAATCAGCATCATTCCTGTAGCTACAGGACGTTTCTTCCAGTGACGTTCTTTTTTGCCGTCTAACCAAGGTGCAAGTAATAATGCACCGAAAGCTATACCAGGAATAATCATGGCACCGACAATGTTGAACGGACCTGAAGCGTATGTGTATTTAAGAATCTGATAAAGGAAAAGGAAATACCAGTCAGGTAATGGAATATAACCTGTATCAGTTGGGTCTGCCATACGCTCGAGCGGCGCTGGGTGCGCAACAGTCAAGCATAGGAAACCTATTAAGAATACCGCTCCTACCAGCCACTCTTTGAGCAGGTAATCCGGAAAGAACTCCTCTGTACGACCAGGGAATTCTGAATAGTCACGATTTAATTTTGGTTTGTCATACTTTTGAATTCGTGAGTCACCGACAAAAGTGAGACCTTTACCGCGTTTCATATAGTTACCCTCCCCTTATAGTGGTCCTGAAATACCTTGTCTACGTATTAAAATAAAGTGTATTGCCATTAATACAAACAGTGCTGCAGGCAGGAAGAATACGTGGATGGCAAAGAACCTAGTAAGTGTCTGAGCACCAATAATTGTCGAATCACCCGCGAGAAGTGTCTTAATCCATTCACCGATGAACGGTACACTTTCTGCAATATCCAAGCCTACTTTAGTAGCGAATAATGCTTTCATGTCCCATGGCAGTAAGTAGCCTGTGAATGCCAGACCAAGCATAACTGCGAATAACAGAACACCTACGACCCAGTTTAATTCACGAGGTGACTTGTAAGCACCCGTAAAGAATACTCTGAGAGTATGTAAGAACATCATAACTACTACTAAACTCGCACCCCAGTGGTGCATACCTCTGACAATAACACCCGCTGCTACGTCCTGCTGCAGGAAGTAAACAGAGTTCCAGGCATTAATAATGTCCGGTACGTAATACATTGTTAAAAACATTCCAGATAAAATTTGAATCACTGTAATAAAGAACGTCAGTCCCCCAAAACAGTAGACGAAAGCTGAGAAGTGATAGGCAGGGTTAACATGCTCTGGCACTTCGTGGTCTGCTACGTCTCTCCAGATCGGAGTGATGTCAATTCTGTCATCAATCCAATCATAAATACGATTTAGCATTTAATTCCCTCCTATACCAATTCATTCTCGTGTATAGCACCTATTGTCAGGTAGCCGTCTGATTCTCCGACTTCGAACATATCAAGCGGTCCACGAGGCGGTGTTCCCGGTACGTTCGCACCGTTCTTTTCGTAAAGTCCGTTGTGACATGGACAGAAGAATCTATCCGGGTTAGCGGAATCTGTTGCCCACGAAACCGTACAGCCGAGGTGTTTACACACCGGTGACAATGCAATAATTTCATTGCCTTCGCGATACACCCAAGCGAAATCGGTTACTTCACTCACATACCAACCATCTTTTTGTTCGAATGTGAAGTCTACACTGACCGGTTCTTCTGTGATGTCATCAATTTTTACACTTGTAGTAATCATGTCACCTGCAGACGATTCCGTAAACAGTGGATCGATTGCGAATCTTCCCATTGGCAGAATCATACCTGCCGCCATGAACGACCCGACACCCATTAAAGAGTAGTTCATAAACTGGCGTCTTGTTACTTTTTGCGACATTTTTGTTTCCCCTCCTCAAACGCACATACTTTTACATATAATATAACTAGGACATTTCAATTTTAGCTCATTAAAACTAGGCGGTCAATATGGTTTTCAAATAATTGACACATGTTGCAGACAGAATTGTGTAATTCTACTTTTAATTATTGATTCCACACTGCGATGATTTGTTTAATGACACTTTTAACTTCATCATTGATGATTGAAATTTTCATTTCATTGTCCATATCGCTGATCGGAATACTGTTGATTTTAATATTGTGAATCCCTTCAATTTCAAGATTATCAAAAGACAGGCTCACAACATTTTTAAAGCCGTATTCAGTCAGCTGGTCTCTGTATTGTACGAGTGATGCATGGTCGCCGCCGACAGCTGTCAGCGCCGGTGTGATCATCAGACGCCCTTTCAGCTGTTTTTCAAGCTGGATTGTGATCAGCTGAATCAGTTCCAGATTGTTGGCGTGGTGCAGCAGATTGCCGTCGAAATCCACATTCGAAAATGGAACGATTGCCGTATCCACAAATTCAATTTCATCTTTTAACACACGTAAGTCGCGATTATTATAAAGCACAAATACTAACCTCTTTTATCATTTAATTTTTGGAGTTCATCCGTCAGCTCGTAAAAGCGTTCCTCGTCTTTTAACACGAGCGCTTCATCGATTAAATTTTCGAGTTCTTTAATATCTTCCAATAGAATTTCATCGTTTTTTACAAGCTCTTCGGACTTCGCCTGATTGTAGCGGAGATCGTTTTTCGAAAAGATAAATTCAACGTACAGCTCATCTGTTTTGTTCAGATTCAGTTCGTGGAATATCGTCTCGCCGTTTGCCGTTACCGTACCGCTTTTTTCAAACATCAGCGTCGGGCGGTTCGTATTGCTTTCTGCGATACGCAGTTTCCGGTCGAGGCTTGTATTGGTAAATGAAATATTATGCGTTATCAGAGGATGGGATTTTATAAAATTTAAAATCCACACTGCTGTATGGTCTTTGAATTCATAATTATATAAACAATAATTTATAAAATCTTTTTTAAAGCTCGTCTTCCTCACCTGCTATTCGCTCGTAATCCAGCTGCCATTCAGGATTATCGGGTTCTAGTTTCATTAATTTTTCAAGCACTTCTTTTTTCTTCGGATGGCCGATTTCTATCAGATAGTAGTAGAAATCAGCGTAAAACTCAGGTGTTTCCCCGATGAGTGCTTCGGCATCTTCGTAATACTTCAGCGCTTTTTCATCATTTTCGTTTTCAGCTTCTATTTTCGCAAGAAGATAAATGGACTCCCCGCTCAGCGCGTTCAGGTCGAGATGTTTAACGTACTCGTCAACCGTATCCGTTTCGCCTGTCTTCAGAATACTTTCAAACAGCATGAGATATGCATCGTCGTAATCCTCATCAAGCGCTGTCGCGATACTGAAGTTCTCGATTGCTTCATCCGGCTTGTTCTGCCTGAAATACAGACGGCCGATATGAAAGTAAATCAGCGCGTTCTTGTCATTTTCACGCAGGTAGCCGAGCAGCGTTTCAAGCGCCTCGTCGAGATTGTGTTCTGTTTCGTAGATGTTCATTAAAAGAATATAGGCATTGATAAAGTACGGCTCGTTGTCGATGACTTTATCGAGCAGTGTTTTGGCACGGTCGTATTCTTTTAAGCTGTATTCGAGGAGTGCTTCTTTGTAGAAATCCTCATTTCCGTATGCTTCGTCCGGCACGTTATCGAAATATGCACGGGCGTCGTCGAAATTTAACAGATTTAAATTAATATCCGCAAGACGGAGACTTAAGTAAATGCCGTTTACTTCTTCGAGACCTTCGTTCAGCACCGCTTCGTAAAAACGGATGGCTTCTTCGAGATCTCCTGATGAGTAATAAAGTTCGGCAAGCGCAAAGTCGATAATGATATCATCGGTCATTGTTTTTGCTTCAAACAGCAGTCTTACCGCAACGTCTGTTAAGTTCATCTGCTGGAATATTTCAGATTTCAGCATCAGCACAGTCGGCGTTTCCGGACTGTTGTTGATCAGTGTCAGCGCATCGTCAAGACGCGATTCGTTAATGTACGAATCGACGAGATAGCTGATGACATAATCGTCGTGGTCAACGTTGTCGTTTAAATGTAAAAACACCTGTCTTGCCTGATAGTCAAGGCCTGCCTGCTGCAGTGCATCGCCGAGCAGAAACAGTGCTTCCAGCGACTCTTCCGAGTGGAACTGCTCAAGACTGTTCAGTATATAATTTAAATCTTCTTCCGGATAAGTCCCCTGACGGAGCTTATCTATAATACGGAGTATTTCTTCCTGCATATTACCGGTCCTTTCTTAAACCCTCAAGATCGCTAACGAATGAAGGGAACGATACGTCTATTGCGCTGTCGTCATCAATTTCTATATTAGTATTCACTGCGATAGCCATTACGATCAGCATCATAATAATGCGATGGTCGTGATAGCCTTTAAACAGTTCACCTTCCTTAACTGTACCGTATCCCGGTGTGACTTTAAAGCCGTCTTTATACTCTTCGAACGAGACGCCGAATTTTTCCAGTTCGGAAATGACTGCAGTTATGCGGTCGGTTTCTTTAAATCGCAGTTCCTCAGCCCCGCGGACAGTACTCTCGCCGTTTGCGAATGCCGCAAGAACGGCAAGAATCGGAATTTCATCGATCAGGCGCGGAATAATATCGCCGTCGATGTGGAACGGTTTTAAATCAGGTGTGTACTGCACTCTGATGTCCCCGAACTTTTCCCCTGTCGAATCGTGTTCAGTAATGGCGATATTGCCGCCCATATGTTTCACGACGTCGATAATACCGGAACGCGTTTCGTTCAGTGAGACATTTTCAATCGTAACATCCGCACCTTCTGTGATCAGTGCCAGCACGATTAAAAATGCAGCCGATGAAATATCTCCGGGCACTGTAACATCGACCGCAGTTAAATCTTTGCCGCCGGTTAATGTCACTGTTGAACCTGACACGGCAATATCGGCACCGAACTGCGCCATCATAATTTCCGAATGGTTACGCGACTTGTGTGTTTCGTGCACAATCGTCTTCCCTTCAGTAAACAGTCCCGCAAACAGTATTGCACTTTTCACCTGAGCTGATGCAATCGGCATTTCGTACTCCAGCGGCTTAATTACTGCGGGGTGAATATTCACCGGCGGATACTTTTCATCTTTCAGCGTAATGTCGGCACCCATATGTGACAGCGGTATAACGACGCGGTCCATCGGACGTTTTGCGATTGTCGCATCACCTTCAACCGATGCGGTAATATTTTTAAGACCTGCGAGCAGGCCTGTAATTAACCGTGTTGTTGTGCCGCTGTTGCCTGTATACAGCGTTTCAAGCGGAGACTTCAGCCTGCTGTGTCCTGCTGACACAACAGTAAAATCGTCCCCGTCTCTTGTAATGTCAGCGCCGAGCTGACGCATGTTTTCGAGTGTTCTCAGTGTATCTGCACTGATCAGAGGACGGCTGATATGCGTCGTCCCTTCACTCAGTGCACCGAGCATCAGAGCGCGGTGTGTAATTGACTTATCTCCCGGCACACGGGTTGTACCTGTGAATGTTCCATTAAGTAAATGCTTCATATGCGCTCCTTTAATGCTTTCAGTATTTTTTCGAGGTTTGCTGTATTTATATCTTTAACCTCTAATGTCTGTTTATCTTTAAACACAATATAGCTTATATAATCGTTGCGGTGGTTCTTTTTATCCTTCATCATCAGCTGCATCATTTCGCCGGTATCCATCTCTCTCAGCAGATTTACCGGATAGCCGTGACGGCTCATATAACCGATATGCTCATCCAGGTTAAAGTCAGTGCCGTTTAATTCGTTTGAAATATACAGCGCTGCGATGATACCGAGCATGACCGCCTGGCCGTGCGGAATTTTATACTTGTATTCCACAGCGTGCGCGAGCGTGTGACCGAGATTTAAAAACTTGCGGCTCCCCGACTCGTGCTCGTCTTCTAAAACAATTTTCATCTTCGTTTCAATACCTTTGATGATAAACGGCGGAAGCATAGATACATCGATACTGTCACTGGTCGCCTGTACGAGTTCTTCGAACAGCCCGGGACTGTTGAGCATCGCATGTTTATATACTTCACCGAAGCCGCTTAAAACTTCGGATTCAGGCAGTGAATCGAGAAATTCGAGATCGTAAATCACTGCTTTCGGACGGTAAAAGGCGCCGATTAGGTTTTTACCGTGCTCCGAGTTAATGGCCGTTTTACCGCCGATTGCCGAATCGTGTGCGAGCAGTGTCGTCGGTACGTGAATATAATCCACACCGCGGAGGACGATACTTGCGATAAAGCCGCCGGCATCCCCTGTTGCGCCGCCGCCGATAACGACGATAAGCGAGTTCCGCTTAATGCCGGATGCGAGCAGTTCTTCCATAGTGTGCATTAAAGGAGAAACGTATTTAAACGATTCTCCTCCTGTGACGACCAGCGGTGATTTTATAAATGACAGTTTTGTTTCTTTGTAAATATCATATACGTTCTCATCGATAATATAATATACAGATTCGTATCGGCCGGTGTAAGTTTCCAGCCGGTCTCTTAAAATGTCGCGGGCAACGTGAATTTTATAATTATTATCTTTATAGGCCGTCGAAATATCCATATTAATACTCGCTTAAACGTTTATTGTAAAGTTCAAGTGATGCTTTCAGATCGCCGAAGTCATCGCTTGGGAACTTATCGAGAATTGCTTCTGCGACTTCAATTGCCACCATGTGTTCTGCGACGATCGATGCTGCCGGCACCGCACAAGGGTCACTGCGCTCGATCGTTGCGGTAAATGCTTCCTTCGTTTCGATATCGACACTCATTAACGGCTTGTACAGCGTTGGTATCGGCTTCATGACACCGCGTACAACGATCGGCATTCCCGTCGTCATCCCGCCTTCAAAACCGCCGAGGTTGTTCGAGCTGCGGTAGAATCCGTCTTCTGAGTCAAATTTGATTTCGTCCTGTACTGAAGATCCGGGAGTTTCGGCCATTTTAAAGCCCATTCCGAATTCAACGCCTTTAAATGCGTTGATGCTGACGATGCTGCGTGCAATTTTAGCATCGAGTTTGCGGTCGTAATGAACGTGTGAGCCGAGTCCGACCGGCGGATTTTCAACGATGACTTCAACGACACCGCCCAGTGTATCTCCGGCTTTTTTCGCGGCGTCGATTGCAGCTTCGGCTTCTTTAGTCGCTTCCTGTGAAATCATGCGGACGCTTGATTCAGTATTTTTAGTACTTAATTCCGCGTAATCGTAAGCACCGTCATCTGTTACCCGGCCGATTTTTGTTACGCGTGATGTAATATTAATGTCGAGAGCGTGCAGTAATTCTTTACATAGTGCGCCTACAGCGACACGGGCAGTCGTTTCACGTGCAGAAGAACGCTCTAAAATGTTGCGGAGGTCGCGGTGGTTGTATTTCATGCCGCCGACAAGATCCGCATGACCGGGACGCGGTTTGGTAATGATGCGTTTCATCTCTGCTTCCTGTTCTTTTGTGATCGGTTCTGCACCCATGATGTTTACCCAGTGTTTGAAGTCATCGTTGTTGACTTCCATCATAATCGGGCTGCCGAGCGTTTTACCGTGGCGGACGCCTGAACCGAATTCGAACGTATCTTTTTCAATCTGCATGCGGCGTCCGCGGCCGTAGCCGCCCTGACGTTTAAAGAGCTCTTCCTGCATACGTTCTTTATTGACTGGTAAATTGGAAGGGAATCCTTCGACAATTGCGTTGACTTTCGGGCCGTGCGATTCTCCTGAAGTTAAAAATCTCATTGTAAGCACCTCTATCTGAATTATTAGTTTATATATTTATATGAAAAAAAAGACTGAGTAATGTTATTACCCAGCCTGGTTTTTTAAATTCTTAGTAAATCCAAGCGCTATTAGACAGGTTGTAATCTAATACTTCAGACTCATCGAAGAATAAGTTGATTTCTCTTTCAGCACTTTCAGGTGAATCTGAACCGTGGATGATGTTTTTGCCGACAGTTAAACCGAAGTCGCCGCGGATTGTTCCCGGAGCGGCTTCCTGCGGGTTAGTTGCACCAACTACAAGACGTGCAGTTTTAATTACGTTTTCACCTTCAAGAACCATTGCGAAAACAGGACCTGATGTGATGAACTCTACAAGCTCGCCGAAGAAAGGTCTTTCGCTGTGTTCACCGTAGTGAGTTTTAGCAAGATCTTCAGAAACCTGCATTAATTTAGCACCAACAACTTTGAATCCTTTGTTTTCTAATCTTTCAACGATTGGTCCGATAAGATTTCTCTGGACACCGTCGGGTTTAATCATAAGAAATGTTTTTTCCATTATAATAAGCTCCTTAAATGTGTTTTCGATTATTATTTTAGCATTTTATAGACTATCTGTACAAACTAATTCCGCCTGTTTTTCAACATACCGGCAATTACCGTTAAATAATGTCTGACAGGGTCATCAATATTAACGATTTCTGCTTCGGCTTTCTCTATATGCTCCGTGCTGACTGCCAGTGCCCGGTCCACTGCATCGCTCTGTAATATACGTTCGATGAGTGCATCAGGATTCTCTTTAGTCTGTGAATACTTCTCGAGCATCGCTTTAAATTCCGGGTCGCTGTCTCTAAGGAGCAGCACCGGTAAAGTATAATGCCCGTTTTTAATATCAGCGAAGTTCGGTTTGCCGAGTGTTTTCGTGCTGCCTGTAAAGTCGAGACAGTCATCGATAATCTGGAAACTCATGCCGATATGGTAACCGTATGTGCTCAGCCTTTCCATCGTTTCCTTATCGAGCTGTGCAGCATGGCTGCCGAGCTCGATTGACAGAACGATCAGGAGTGCGGTTTTGCGGTAAATTTTTCTGTAATAGTCATCCAGCGACTGAGCCGCATCGAACTGCGTATCAAACTGAATGAGCTCACCCTGCACAATCTCCCTGATTCCTGCAGCGTATGTTTCATGAAATTCCACATTATCGATTTTACTGATCACCTGCAGCGCCGAAGACAGTAAATAATTGCCCGTATTGACCGCCTGGAAGTAACCGTGTTCGTAATACACAGTCGGTTTGCCGCGGCGGAGCTCACTGTCATCGATAATGTCATCGTGTACAAGTGTTGCCATATGGAGCAGTTCGAGACTCGCACCCGTTTTCAGCACATTGTCGTAATGTGCCTCGTCCCCGAGTTTTCCTGCGAGTATTGTAAACATGGGACGAAGTTTCTTTCCCCCGGAATTAAACAGCTCAAAACTCTTATCGTTAACTATTGTCCCATTCGGTTTAAGTTCTTTCTTAACGATTTTCTTAACACGGGATAACTCCCCCGCCATAAATTTCTTTAAAGATTTCACATTGCAGCCTCTAGCGGTTTATATCCGATATGAGTTGCTGCAGTACCAAATGTATGAGGGATTACTTTGATATTTATATAACCGTTTGTATGCATCATTGATTTCAGTTCAGCCTTCGACAGGAAATTGCTCGTTGATTCATACAGCCATGCATACTCCTGACCGCTGCCGGTGATTTTTTCACCGAGGAACGGCATAATTTTACCGAAGTAAATATTAAAGCCGTAATTAATCAGGGCGTTTTCCGGATTCGACGTTTCAAGAATAACAAGCTGTCCGCCGGGCTTCAGCACGCGGTAGAACTCCTTAACCGCTTTTTCGTAGTCAGGCAGGTTGCGGAGGCCGAAACCGATCGTAATAATATCGAATGCATTGTTGTCATAAGGCAGCTCCGTTGCATCGCCCTGGACGAGTGTAATGTTTTCGATATCAGCTGTTTTTTCGCGGGCAACTTTCAGCATATTTTCACTGAAGTCAAGGCCCGTAATATCAGCACCGGCGTTTTTGGCAAGCTGAATTGTCCAGTCGCCTGTACCGCAGCATAAATCGAGTACCTGGTGGCCGGGTTTTACGAAGATTTCCCTGTTCGTCCGGTTGCGCCATATCGTATGCTGATTGAAACTGATGATGTCATTCATGTGATCATAATCATCCGAAATTGAATTAAAGATAGTCTGAATTCTGTTTTCTGTTTGCATTAGCCTTCACCTTTTGTATTTATTATGTATGCCAGCTCCGAACGGTTCATGTTTTGAATAAAACAGCCGAGTACGTTATCGAGGTCGGTCGTTACATACCCATTATCCATTAAATACAAAAGCGGTGCAAATAGCAGGTACTTCAGTTCGCTGTCGGAAAGTTCAAGTGCATTTTCGTACTGTCTTGATTTTCTCGACGACAGATCTTTCGAGATTTCGACCATATCGTGAACGACCTGCATTTCACCGTGGTTTGCAAGCGCCGAGTAGAATTCGCTGAAATATGCATCTCCTGTCAGCACATGGCTTTCACGGCTGCCTGCAGATGGTATTGTGTCGAGCTGATTTAAAGCATATGTAAATAAAAGAACCGCGTCTGAGACATATCTTTTATGTATAATATTTTTGCTGTCTGAAAAAAAATCAGTAATTTCATTTTGATCGAGCTTTTTAATCAATTCAGTCAGTTCTGAATCGTTATAGGCTTCAACGGCTGAGTATTTCATAAATATCACCTTATAAATGAATAGACCTAACGTTTCAATGTTAGGCCTAGTTTAGATAAATTATTTAACTGCGTCTTTAAGTGCTTTACCAGCTTTAAATGCAGGTACTTTAGATGCTGGGATTTCGATTTCTTCACCAGACTGCGGGTTACGGCCTTTTCTTGCAGCACGGTCACGTACTTCAAAGTTACCGAATCCGATTAACTGTACTTTTTCACCATTTTGAAGTGAAGTTTGGATTGATTCAAAAACTGCGTCTACTGCAGCTCCTGCTTCTTTTTTTGTAAGGTCAGCTTTGTCGCTGACAGCGTTGATTAAATCTGTCTTATTCATCTGATAGACCTCCTATAATCTGTATAATGAATTTATCATTATGTTTTGACTTTACCATACGACCGTAGGTACTGCAACGGATTTAACCGTTTTTTCCTGTAAAAATTCAGCGGAAATTAACTTTTATGCACGCTTGTCATAAATATTGCTTCGTTATTTTCGTCAACTGTCATCTCAGGTGAGTATATCGGGACGACCGGCGTGTATTCATACAATATATTGCGGATATCTTCGCCCGTCTCAAATTCGAGACCTTCATTTTCAATGATTAAGTTCAGATCGTCTCTGTAATCGACGACGAATTCCTGACCGCCGCTGTAGTAAACGTTCAGTTCACGGTCTGAATACGGGCTTGTTACAGTTGGATTCTCAGCGAGATTGTAATGCTCAAGGTCAAGCTGATAAACGTTCGGTCCCACCTGCTCGCCGAGTTCCACGTGCTCCCCCATGCCGTTAATACGGAGGCGGAGCGAACGGAGTTCTTCGATGATTGCCAGATCCGCCAGTTTCACCGCGGGATCCTCTTCAGCATCGAGTATTATATACTGGTACGTTCCGCCGTTTTCATAAGCTGTTACCGGAATTTCACTCAAATAGCCGGGTACAATACGCGTAAAGTCCACCGGGTACTTCATGTATTCTGCAGCGTTCTCAGTCGTCTTGATCGGCAGAATGCCGCCTTCTGACTCCTGGAAGTTGTCCACTGCATTCTGTACGTTCTGGATGTCTGTTTCCGGAGGGATACTGCTCCCCTTCTTCTGGTTATCCGGGTACATACATCCTGTTAATACTAAAAGTGCCAGTGTGAAAATTAAAACAAAACCGAATTTACGCATGGGACGATCCTCCGATGACTAAAATCATCAGCAGAAACGCAAGTATTAACAGGACCCATGAAATTAAAGTAACGATCACGCTGACGAAACGTATAGTAATAACATAACGCGCCAGGTAAATTAATACTGCAGCAAGTGCCATAAATCCGATAGAGACAAACGACACCCACATTAAGTCCATTCTTGAAATATCAAACATACATTTCCCTCTTACTGTTCACTATTTTTTATCTGACTTTCGAGCAGCTGCTTCAGGCCTTCCGATTCCGAAGTTTTTTCACGCTTCATGAGCGCGCTGAATGCTTCGTCTTCGCTGATGTTGTTAAACAGATAGCCGTAAAGTACTTTCGTGATCGGCATATCGACATCGTACTGTTTGGCAAGCTCGTATGTGGCTCTCGTCGTATTGACGCCTTCAACCACCATGCCCATATTTTCCGTTGCCTCATCGAGCGACATGCCGCCTGCAAGCATCTGCCCGCAGCGGTAGTTTCTCGAGTGCCTGCTCGTCGCTGTAACGATTAAATCGCCCATTCCCGTTAACCCGAGGAATGTCAGCGGATTGGCACCGAGTTTCGTACCGAGACGAGCAATTTCATGCAGTCCGCGTGTAATTACAGCTGCTTTCGGGTTATCGCCGAAGCCGTAGCCCGACAATGCACCGACAGCAAGTGCGACGATGTTTTTTAACGCACCGCCGATTTCGACACCGACCATATCATTATTGACGTATACTCTGAAGTAATCCGTCATAAACGCATCCTGTATAACTTCCGCACCGTCCTCACGTATTGACGCGGCAGATACAGTTGTAGGCTGTCTCAAGGCTACTTCCTCAGCATGGCTCGGGCCGCTGAGAACACCGATATCTGTAACGCGGTCTTCATCAAATACTTCTTCAAGTACCTGGGATACGCGTTTGTATGTGTCGAGTTCCAGTCCTTTTGCGACGTGTACAACGAGGACTTTTTTATCTAATTTTTTTAGCAGGCCGTTCAGTTCCCCTGCAACTTTACGCATTGCATTAACGGGTACTGCGAGCACGAGAAGTTCGGCATGTGCCGCTGCTTCCTGAAGTGAGCCGGTGGCACGAATCCCTTCATCGAGCTCGATGTCTTTTAAATAACGGCTGTTGGTGTGTGATTCATTTATTTCCAGGACAGTATCTTGATTTCTCCCGTACATCATTACCCGATTGTCATTATCATTTAAGACCATCGCGAGGCTTGTACCAAAACTACCTGTTCCAATGACTGAGATGTTCATATTGATACCCTACTTTCTAATTTCTTTTGCGGGTGATAATGTGGATCGGCGTACCGGTGAAATCAAACGCTTTACGCAGCTGATTTTCGATATACCTTCTGTAACTGAAATGCATCAGTTCCACATCGTTCACGAACAGTACGAATGTCGGCGGTCCGACACTGACCTGTGTACCGTAATAGATGCTTAAGCGGCGTCCTGTCGAATCTGTCGGCGTCGGGTTCATGCTGACGCTGTCTACGAGAACTTCGTTCAGTGTGCTCGACTTCACGCGTGTGTGGCTCGATGCGTATGCCTGCTGGATTAGCGGGAACAATGTTTTCAAACGGACTTTTGTCATCGCTGAAACGAAAGTGATCGGTGCGTAGTCCAGATACTGGAAGTTCGAACGGATATCCAGTTCGAATTCACGCATTGTCTTCTCATCTTTTTCGACTGCATCCCATTTATTAACGACGATAATAATCGCACGTCCAGCCTCGTGGGCAAGACCTGCAATTCTTTTATCCTGTTCACGTATGCCTTCCTCACCGTTTAACACGACGAGAACGACATCGGAACGTTCAATTGCACGCGTTGCACGGAGTACAGAGTACTTCTCTGTTGCTTCATACACTTTACCGCGTTTACGCATTCCTGCTGTATCAATTAATGTGTACGGCTGATCCTCGAAAGTATATGCTGTATCGACTGCGTCACGCGTCGTACCGGCAATATCGGAAACGATAACACGTTCCTCGCCGAGAATAGCGTTTACCAGGCTGGATTTACCAACATTCGGACGACCGATTAAAGAAACTTTAACCGATGGATCTTCTTCAATATCTGCTTCCAGTGTTTTAAAGTGCTGGACCACTTCATCGAGCGCATCTCCGAGTCCGAGACCGTGTGAGCCGGATACCGGCCACGGCTCACCGAGCCCGAGCTGGTAAAACTCGTATATTTCACTGCGCATTTCATAGTTATCAATTTTGTTAACCGCAAGAACGACGGGTTTCTTTGATTTCTGCAATATACGTGCCACGAATAAATCGTCGCTCGTTACACCGTCTCTCCCGTTCACAATCATTAAAATAACATCTGCTTCAAGAATCGCGATTTCAGCCTGCATTTTAATCTGCTGCTGGAACGGCTCATCTTTAATTTCAATACCGCCGGTATCGATTAAATTAAAAGTATAATTTAACCAGTCACCTTCGGCGTACAATCTGTCTCTTGTAACACCCGGAGTATCTTCGACAATTGCCTTCCGTTCTCCGATAATTCTGTTAAAAAGTGTGGACTTGCCGACGTTCGGCCGCCCGACTACTGCTACTGTTGGTTTATACATTGTTACCCTCCCTGTATGCACATATATTTTAACACAAATAAAATAAAGAGCGATAGTATCATCGCTCTTTATTTCTGAGTGAGTCTAATATTATAAATCTAAGTTTTTAAAACGATCGCCGAACACGTCACCTAAAGTTGGTGCATCGTCTTCAGTATCATCTGTGTAAACCTGTGTATTTTCTTCGCGCTTCGCCTGTTTAGGCTTAGCCGGTGCTGATTCCAGCGCTTTAATTGATAATGAAATTTTCTCATTGTCCTTATCAAGACCGATGATTTTCACTTCAATTTCCTGTTCTTCTTTCAGAACATCTCCCGGTACGTTAACGTGATCATGTGCAATTTCAGAAATGTGCACAAGTCCCTCAACACCAGGTTCAACTTCAACGAATGCACCGAAGTCTACTAAGCGTTTAACAGTACCTGTTAACACATCGCCTGTATTGTGCGCATCGATAAATTTGTTGAACGGAGATTCGCCTGCCTGTTTAACAGAAAGACTGATACGTTCCTGTTCAGGATTTACATCGAGAACTTTAACTTTAACTTTCTGGCCGATTTCAACAGCATCTTCAACGCTGTTAACGCGGCTGTAGCTTAACTCTGAAATATGAGCAAGCCCGTCTACGCTGCCGATGTTAATGAAAGCACCGAAAGTCGTTGTGCGGACAACTTCACCATCGATGATACTGCCGATTTCCAGGTCTTCAAGTTCAGCCTGGCGCTCTTTCGATTTTTCGCCTTCGACGATTCGTTTACGGTTAAGAATTACTCTGTTTTTCTCCTGATCGATATCTTCAACTTTAACTTCAAGAGTCTGACCGTTGAATTGTTCGAGGTCTTCAATATATTCATCAGAAAGAAGTGATGCAGGAATAAATCCTCTGACGCCGACGTCTAATACAAGACCGGCTTTAACTGCTTCAACAACAGTACCTTCCAGCGTTGCATCAGCATCCTGTTTCTGTTTTAAATCTTCGTAAGCTTTTTGTTCATCGAGCTTGCGGATTGAAATGATAATGTTTTTAGCATCATCTTCAACTTTGATAACTGTTGCAGTGACTGCATCGTCAAGTGCAATAATATCGTTCGGGTGCTCGATACGTTTGTTTGTAAGCTGACTGATTGGAATTATGCCTTCGTAATCAGAATCATCTACTTGAACTTTTACAAACTTGTCTTCGATGTTGAAAATCTTACCTGTTACCGTGTCACCAACTGCAAACGGACTGTTGTCAGCTGCTGCAGTTTCGTTCTGTAGTTCTTCGCTGTTGTCAGGTGCATCGTTTACCTGTGTTTCTTCAATGTTTGATTCTTCGTTCTTAATGTCTTCTGTCGCCATGTGCTTGCCTCCAATTACTATCCAATGTATATATTTAACTTCTTACAATTCGAACCATTTGTCAAGTGATTATTCAGAAAATAGTAAATTGTTAAGATTTTCTTCCAATTTACGTGTTAAATCTTTACGGGTATTCCCCGCAGCAAGAAATTCCTTCGTGTTAATCGGCTTGCCGTATATAATTGTAACACCTTTTTTGCGATTGTACTCACCTTTAATAATTACAGGGACAATCGGTGCTTCGGATTTGGAAGCGATAAAGCTAGCTCCCTCCTGCAGCTCCTGCAGCTTGTTCACGTCGCCTTTGTTGCGGCTCCCTTCCGGGAAAATTAGCAGGCAGCGGTTTTCTTTCAATGCACTGATTGAAGATTTAAGTGCTGATCTGTCACTTTTTCCGCGTGACACGGGAATCGCATTTAAACTCGGGAAAACTTTCCCGATGACCGGCAGCTCGAATAATTCTTTCTTTGCAAAGAATGACAGCGGACGGCGGAGTCCGATGCCGATAAGCGGCGGGTCGAAATCCGACACGTGGTTGGAACAGAGCATTACCGGACCTTCCGCAGGCACTCTGTCCGCTCCGATAAACGTCATTTTAAACCTTGCTTTGTAGTAAACTTTAAGTAAAAACTTCGCACCTTCATAAATCATTTACTGTACCTCCAGTTTGTCTTCCACCAGCTGGATGATTTCCGCTTCTGCTTCTTCGATCGATAAATGGCTCGTATCGAGAAGCACTGCATCATCAGCCTGAACAAGCGGTGAAATTTCCCTCGTGCTGTCAATCTCGTCGCGGCGGATAATTTCCGCTGTCAGCGTTTCAAGATCGATGTCGTTGCCCCGTGCAGTTTCTTCAAGCAGTCTGCGCTCTGCTCTAACTTTCGGTGACGCCTGCATAAAGATTTTAACTTCGGCATCCGGCAGCACGGTCGTGCCGATATCCCTGCCGTCCATGACGACGCTTGCGGTTTTGCTTATTTCGCGCTGCATGTCGACGAGATACGTTCTGACCTCGCCGATTGCTGCAACACGGCTTACGTTGTTCGTCACTTCCGGCGAGCGGATTTCCGCTGAGACATCTTTATCGTTTAAGTATACTTCGTCGTTGATGCCGAATGTAATGTGGATATGACTGCCGATATCCTTAATGATGTCATCGCCGTGCTCAAGTACGTACAGGGTGACTGCACGGTACATTGCTCCGGTATCGATGTATAAGTACTCTAATTTTTTTGCGACGCGTTTGGCAATTGTACTTTTGCCGGCAGCAGCCGGCCCGTCAATTGCGATGCTGATATGTGACATTTAATGGCCTACTTTCATTTACGGTATTATAAGTTCCTGCCCGATTGACAGGCTGTCCGGTGTGACACCGTTTGCTTCCATGATGCGCTGAACGTTTTCAGCGCTGCCGTCACCGTAGTACCGGATTGCTATACGGTAGAGGTTATCTTCCGGTGTAACGACATGTGAAGCATTTGCGTTTTGTGTTTCTGCAGAATTGGTATTGGCATCCGTTTCTGTACTGCTGTCTGCAGCTTCAGTTTCTGTCTGCTGCTGTGACTGGGATTTCGATTCCTGAGATTCTGATTCCGACTGCTGTGATGCCTGATCGGAATCGGAGTCTTCTTCTGCATCCGCTGCTGTGTCTGATTCTGATTCAGGTTCAGTGCTGTCAGATTTCTTTTCGTCAGCGTCATCTGAACCATCTTCCTTGCTGCGGATCGCAGCAAGTGCAGCTTCTTCGAGTTCGAGAAGTTCTTCCTGTGAATAATTTGTATCGATGTTCTTCGTACTCAGATCTTCATTGCGGTTTTCTGCAAGGCGGCGTTCGTGCTCGGCTTTTTGAGCTTCAAGTTCTTCGTTGAAACCTTCAGCATTGTCCGTCCCGTCTTCAGCACCGCTATCTCCATTTCCGCTATCAGCTGTTTCTTCTGTTGTGCCTTCGTTCGCCGTCTGAATTTCATCATTCAGCGACGGCCAGAAGTTCGAAAAGATTAAAAATGCCAGTAAGATTGTAATCGGCAGTAAAATCAGGACGCCAAAAACCCACGGAAGCATACGCTTCTTTTTATCTTTGTCACCGCTGTTTTTTTGAGGCCTTTTAACAGTCCCCTTCGCGGCAGTGATGCTGCCGAGTTTCTCTTTTGAAATCTTAAGTTCATTTTTTATGCGTTGCTGATATGAAGCGAGAGTTCCGGCAAACAGTGCCTTCCCTTTTGCTGCGTTTTCAGCGGTGAAATAGCCTTTCAGCTTATCGGTAAAGTTATTCTCTTTCTGCTGCTGTTTTTTCGGCGGCACTTTTTTATCCGGCTGTTTACTGTCGCCGGCATCTTTGGATTTATGTCGTGCACTGCGGCTCAAAGTTTCTTTAGGCTCATTATCTGACTTTTTGTTACCTGCACTTGTTTTACTAGATTTCTCATCCTGTGCACGCTTATGCTTAATATCTTTGTAAAAATCATCTTTCATAGCGCATTCTCCTAGTAACTTGATTCTTGATTTAATTATATATTGTTTGTATGGACATTTAAAGAGTAATCATACTTCAGGTGTATTGTTGACGAATTCAATGATTGTTCATTGATAATTTTTCGATTTTCTCTTAATATTAGTTATGAACTAATCGTAAACGTTAAGAGGTGAAATATATGAGCGCAAAACAGTACACAATAGTAGACCAAGATACTTGTATCGCATGCGGAGCGTGTGGTGCAGCAGCTCCAGATATATATGATTACGATGACGACGGCATTGCTTACGTCATTTTAGATGATAATAAGGGTGTAACTGCAGTGCCGGAAGATCTTCTGGAAGACATGGAAGATGCATTTGACGGCTGTCCGACAGACTCAATCAAAGTTGAGGAAGCACCATTCGACGGCGATCCGTTAAAATACGAATAAAATTTAACCAGATAAAAGGATGGGACCCCGGTGGTTCTGTCCTTTTTTGTTTGATGCGGTTGGGTTGGGTGTTTGGTTTGGCGGTCGCTCCCTGTTGTGAACCGTGTGGTTCCGGATGACAACGGCGGTTGCCTGTTGTGAATCGAGTGGTCCTGAATGACAACGGCAGTTTCCCTGTTGTGAACCAAGCGTCCCCGAGTGACAACGGCAGTTTCCTGTTGTAAACCGAGCGTCCCCGAATGACAACGGCAGTTTCCCGTTGTAAACCGGGCGTCCCCGAATGACAACGGCGGTTGCCTGTTGTGAACCGCGCGTCCCCGGATGACAACGGCGGTTCCCTGTTGTAAACCGAGCAGCCCCGGATGACAACGGCGTTTCCCTGTTGTAAACCGAGCAGCCCCGAATGACAACGGCGGTTTCCTGTTGTGAACCGGGCGGTTCCGAGTGACAACGGCGGTTTCCTGTTGTGAACCGGGCGGTTCCGAATGACAACGGCAGTTTCCCGTTGTGAACCGAGCGTCCCCGAATGACAACGGCGGTTCCCTGTTGTAAACCGAGCAGCCCCGAATGACAACGGCGGTTCCCCGTTGTAAACCGAGCGCTCCCGGATGACAACGGCAGTTTCCTGTTGTAAACCGAGCAGCCCCGGATGACAACGGCGGTTCCCTGTTGTAAACCGAGCAGCCCCGAATGACAACGGCAGTTTCCCGTTGTGAACCGAGCGTCCCCGGATGACAACGGCGGTTCCACGTCCCCACCCCCAATCCCACAAAAAACCCCCCGCCACTTCACTCAGTGCCGGGTGATTTTCCTGTTATTGTCTGTTCATCAGAACAGGAATTGCTTTTTTATAAATGACATAGCATACCAGACTTAAAATGATTCCCTTAACGATATTGAACGGAATAATTCCCGCTGTAATTATCGTACGGAGGTTGTTGATGACGTCCGTCTGGTCGACGATTATACCGTATGCCGGCAGCAGCACAAAGTAGTTGAGTACTGCGAGTGCGACTGTCAGCACAATAGTTCCCGCAATGAATCCCATAATTAGGCTTTTCGCTGTTTTTCGTCTGTAGTAGAAAAAGTATACCGGCAGCAGGAATGAAAATGCTGCGAGCATGTTGGCGATGGGACCGATGGGTTCGCTTGCCATAAGTATGCTGTATAGCACAATTTTCATAATGATGATCAGCGAGCCGCCGATGCCTCCAAAGAGTATGAAACCGATGAAGGCCGGGATGTCCGACAGATCAAGCATTAAAAATGGCGGCAGGAACGGCAGCGGAAATTGTATCAGCATCAGAATGAATGCCAGTGCACTCAATATACTGATGTAAATAATTTTTCTCAAGCGCTGTCTGTCCAAATGGCTCATTCCTTTCTATTCTTTAGGCAGTTTAATTGTAAATGTTGTACCTTCACCGAAGATGCTGTCTGCTGTTATCGTCCCGCCGTGCTTCGTGATAATGTTGCTTACGATATACAGTCCGAGCCCGGTGCCGTGTTTACCTCTCGTCCGTGCTTCATCGGCTTTGTAAAACCGCTCAAATATATGTTTGAGATTTTCCCGTTTTATACCTGTGCCGGTGTCGCTGACTTTGATTTCCACACAGCCTGTGTCATCTTCTGCAATATTTATTGTAATCGTATCGCCTGCTTTTGTATAGCGTATTGCATTGTCGATTAAGTTTGTGAAGACCTGGTTCAGTTTATCGTAGTCGAACGGGAATTCGACCGGTTCTTCACTGCCGGTTACGTTAATACCGATGCCGTTTTCTTTCAGCTTGTAATCGAAACGCTGATAAAGTTCACCGAGCAGCGTGTTAAAGTTCTGCGGTTTAATATCGTACAGCACATCGTCGGAATCCATGCGTGCAATAATCAGGAGTTCCGAGACGAGTTTGTTCATGCGGTCGGATTCGTCTTTAATAATCGACACCATATCCTTAATCTCTTCCGGGTCGGTCACGATGTCATCGAGCAGCGCTTCCGAATATCCGCTCAGCATCACCATCGGCGTTTTCAGTTCGTGGGATACGCTGGAAATAAAGTCGGTGCGCATTTTCTCTGTATTGTATTCGTCGGTAATATCGCGGATCAGGACGGTTACCCCGTTTTGTTCTTCCGCTGATTTTACCGGGGACATCGCAAGCTGCAGATGAAGGTCGTCAATATCCAGACGTTCGAGATGGTTTTCATCGGCTGCCGACACGTCGATAATTAAACGCTTAAAGTATTCGAAGGCTTCGCCGTTTTGCCGGAACATGTCGTAATAAGTCCGGCCCGGTTCGTTCGAATAGACAGGACGTGCTTCGGTATCAAAGTACAGAATACCGTTTGACAGAGATGAGAACACAGTCTCCCGGAGGTTTTTTTCGTGTGTCAGCTCGGTAATTGTATTTTTAATGTTGTCGTTCATCTTGTTAAATGCCAGTGTCAGTTCGCCGATTTCATCGCGCGATGTGACTTTCAGCTGGTTGTAATTTCCTGCTGCTGTAGAGAACGACGAGTTCTTCAGCGCGATAAGCGGTTTTGTAATTCTCGATATAAGAAAGAACGCGAAAAATGTCGTAATTAAAAACAGTATCGCCGCTGTAATAATTAAAATAATCAGGACTGTTAAAAAGGACTGGTTCAGCGCATCGAGATCGCTGTATTTAATAATGGCCGTGTCGGATTCAAAGTACTCGCTTAAATCGGATACCTTAACCATAAATTCACGGTCGTTAATATCGTGTACGATAAACGTGCTGCTCGACAGATTTGACTTCGTCATCTCATTGTAGATTTCCTCGGCGACCTGGCTGCTTCCCGCGATAAACTGCCCGTCCGAGTATATGATCAGATTTTCTTCGGATGCAAGATATGAGTCGTTTAAGTCCAGAGTGTGGTTGCTGAGTACCACGTTTTCTATCCGCGTCAGCTCTTCTTCCAGGTTGTCCTCCGTGCTGCTGAGCGCATAGTTTCTGAAGTAAAAACTCAAAATGATCGATAATATAATTAAAACTGTAGTCACTATCATTAAGATAGTAAACCACAGTTTAGTTACAACGCTGGAGAAAAAACTCATTTTTCATTAACCTCAAATTTATAGCCGATACCCCAGACTGTGTGAATCATCTGGCTCGCTTCCGGAGATACTTTGTTCAGTTTCTCGCGGAGGCGTTTGACGTGCGTATCGACTGTTCTTAAGTCGCCGTAGAAGTCATAGTTCCAAACTTCCTTCAGCAGTTCTTCGCGGTTAAATACTTTATCAGGACTCTTCGCTAGGAATAATAACAGTTCGTATTCTTTCGGTGTTAAATTAACTTTTTTGTCATCGGCAAGCACGCGGTGTGCGTCGTTGTCGATCACAAGGTGTTCATAAACAATCATATCTTTCACTGATGAATCTTTTTCGATAAATGCCGTTTCGGAAGAACGGCGTAATATTGCTTTTACTCTTAAGACGACTTCACGGGGTGAAAACGGCTTGACGATATAATCGTCGGCACCGACTTCAAGCCCTTCAACGCGGTCCGCCTCTTCGCCTTTAGCTGTCAGCATAATGACGGGTGTTGATTTTTCCTTGCGCAGTTCTTTCGCAACTTCAATCCCGTCCATTTCAGGCATCATCAGATCGAGCAGAATACAATGGAAATCTTCCTGTAGTGCCAGTTCCAGTGCTTCTTTACCGTCTCCGGCTTCAGTAATTTCGTACCCTTCTCTCGTCAGGTACAGGTTGAGCAATTTACGAATACGTTCTTCATCATCGACTAAAAGTATTTTTTCTGCCATAATTACCCTCTTTTCATATTATGCGTACGAATGCAGGCCGGCTACAATTAAGTTAATCGCAATCAGGTTGAACAGAATAAGAATGAACCCGCCTACGGCTAACCATGCAGACTTCTCACCTTCATAACCGCGGTTTAAGCGGAGGTGAAGGAAAATTGTATAGAACATAAATGTGATGAATGCCCACGTTTCTTTCGGATCCCAGCCCCAGAATCTGCTCCATGCAATCTGAGCCCATATTGCAGCGAAGAAAATGCCTCCGAGTGCAAACAGCGGGAAACCGATAATAACTGAACGGTAGCCAATTTCATCCATCAATGCAAGATCGGCCTTTTTAGTTAACGGCTTAACAAGCGTGAACAGTCGTTTTCTAATAATCAGACGAACGATCCCGTACGTAATTAAACCGACAATAATTGACCATATTACTGTATTTAAAGTGTGTGCCTTAATTACCGGCGGCAGGTCGATTCCAAGGTGGAAGTGGTCTGCCGGCTCATATTCATTGTCTCCGACATGACTGACCGGAATTGCTTCGTTGTAGTTCACGAGACTCGGCAGGTGATACTCTGCAATTACCTGCTGGCCCTGCTGGTCAGTATAGTAGAACTCATCGTTGTAACCGATAATGTTCTGCATAAATACTGTTGTAACCATGTACATAATGACTGTAAGAATTCCGAACATGATCAGTTCCAGCGAGCGTGCGCGCCATGAATTTTCTTCTGCAGGAATTGCTTTTATCAGGTAGATAAGTCCTGCTACTGCACTCATTGACAGTATACCATAAGACAATGTCACTGTAATAACGTGAATAGCCAGCCAGTTACTCTGCAGTGCCGGAATCAGCGGCTGAACGTCTGTAGAGAACAAACTGCCGTATGCCAGCAGCAGCAGCGAAATTGGAATGGCGAACAGTCCGAAGACTTTCGATTTGAAATAGTGATACGTAATTAAATATCCGCCAATCAGCATGATCGAGAACATCGCGATAAATTCATACATGTTTGAAACCGGTGCATGTCCTGTTGCCATCCAGCGGAGGATGAAGTATGCGAGTTCCATCACGAATGCGATGCTGATCATCCAGATTGCAATTTTTTCGAACTTGTGTGACTCAGATTTTTCCTTAACACTTACCGCCAGCGGCACGAGTGCCACTAAGAGCATAATAAATGCGATATATATCAGTGTGTTGCTCAGTGATAAAAATGTTGCATCCATAAATTAAACACTATCCTTTCAGCTTGTCATTTTCCTCTTTTGCCTGTTTGTCGAACACTTCGTGAAGATTGTGGGATTCCAGTACTTCATCCATTTCCTTCTTCATGCCGAAGTAGTTTTTATTTGTGTGAGCTGCGAGATTCATCGTACCGTCTTCTGCATTAATCCAGATTCTGCGGTGGTTAATGTACGAACCGATAAACAGCCCAATCAGGAAAATAACAAATCCAACAGCAATGATCGGCATTGCCAGGTCTTTTTTCAATGTCAGTACACTCGCCATATGCTGTTCAGCTTCGACGAATTTAATGCTGTACTCGTTGTCCTTGGTAATATTCGTTGAGTTCATAATCTGCAGGAGACTCAGTTCGTTCTCCCCGCCTGCTGCAACTTCAAAGACGAATGCCGGGTTCGTCGGCACCGGTGTGGCTGATATCAGTGTACCGTTCTCATCGATTTCCAGGAAGTCCGGTGAATAGGCCTTCATATTGACAGTAATGTCTTCAGTGATTTTGTAGCTGTCTGCCGGATCGTCGAGATTTACTTCAAAGTTTTCACCGATAACGCTGCCTTCTGAATCTTCAAGTCTGAACGTCATCGATTTCATCTGCGAGTTGTCGTAGCTTGACTGGTACAGTTCGTAATCGTCAAAGCGGTACGGATGATTGACGCGGATGCTGTAGTCTTCAATCTCTTCCAGTTCCGGTTTAGAGCCGACGATATCCGCTGTTTTATTTTCAAACATTGTAATATCCGTCTGGAAGTTACTGATCGTCATGGCCTGGTTATTCTGCAGTGACTCATCAAATACAGTGCCGGCTTCTTCATCGTATGTATCGAGTGTGAAACCGTCGTTACGCATGTAGTACTTGCCGTCTGTTGTCGGAATGCTGACTGTTTCACCTTCCTGTGCATAGATGATTTCATCGATATACACTCCCGGGAAAAATCTAAGCATGCTTCCAATAAGCAGGATGATTAAACCTGTGTGGTTAATGTAAGGGCCCCATCTGGACAGGCGGCCTTTTTCAAACAGGTAGTGCTCTCCGTCAGTTCTCAGTTTGTACTTTTTCTGTTCAAATGACTTTGCAAGTTCCGGTGCTGTGTCTGCTGAATCGTATTCCGAAAACAGACGCTGGCGTTTAAAGAATGAAGCGTGCTTTTTAACGCGCTGATTCTTTAAAGATTTATAAAGCGGCACACCGCGGTCAATACTTGCTGCAACGAGTGACAGTGCAAGCATTCCCATCAGCAGTACAAACCACCATGATGAATAGAGCTGTGTAAAGCCGAGCTCGTAGTACAGACGTCCGAACGTTCCGTAATGTTCTGTATAGTGCTCAAGCGGGTCTGCACCGATCGGAATGAAGTATTCCTGCGGAAGAATCGTCCCGATTGCTGCGGATATCGCGATAACTGCGATAATGGCTACGCCGACTTTAATGGAAGTGAAGAAGTTCCAGATTTTATCAAAGATACTCTGAGAGCGGACTTTCGAACGCACGGCACTTCCGTCGTAGCGCATCAGGTCTTTAATTTTTTTCTTGTCGTAGTCTTCATTGATCATTTTACCGCACGACTGGCACAGCTGGGTGCCGGGCGGGTTTTCATGACCGCAGTGACTGCATTGTATTTCCTTAAGTTCCATGTTAGGTCATCCTATTCCAGAGATTCATCTATAAATGTGTAGATATCCTCTTTAGTCAGTTGATATTCCTGTTTTTTAACGACAACACCGTCTTTGTTAATCGCGATTGTCGTCGGCAGCGGTCCGATATTGTAAGCTTTCGTGACACTGCGGTTTGGATCTAAAGCGATTGGATAATCGAGGTCTTCTGAAAGACCTGAAATAAACTGCTCAATCTGCTGTTTGTTTTCAGAGACGTTTACAGCGATAATTTCGTAGTCTTCATGACCTTCGTTATATACCTGGTTCATTTCCGGCATTTCTTCGCGGCACGGCTTACACCACGTGCCCCAGAAGTTAACAATGACACCTTTGTCTTTTGTTATTTCAGACAGCTGAATCTCTTCGCCGTCCAGTGTTTCCAGTTTAAAATCGACTGCTTCGTCTCCGACATTTACCGTTTGAGAGCCATCCCTCAAATTTAAATACAAAGTAATGCCGAGCAGCGCAGCAATTGTAATAATTGTACCTGTACGAATAATTTTTCTAGTTCCTTTTTTCAACGTCAGGCCCCTTTCCAAATTAATATAAACCGCAATAAAATGCGTACGTAGCAATAATTATAACACTGCACATTTTGTTGCGGTTTGACATTATTATGACATTTAGCAGCTTATTTCTTACTGTTCGCAATAAGCTTTTTCACTTCATGCGGTTTCAGGAAACGGTACTCGCCTTCTTTTAAGCCGTCGAGTGTCAGGAAGTCAAAACGGATACGTGTAAGTTTCGTAACGTTCAGTCCAAAATGTTCAAACATTCTTCTGACCTGACGGTTGCGTCCTTCGTGAATTGTTATTTCAAGAATCATATCTTTGCCGCCCTTGTCGCGGATGACTTTCAGGTCGCACGGTGCTGTTTTACCGTCGTCCAGTTTAATGCCGCGGCGCATTTCATCCTGCTGGTGACGGAGAAGAATGCCGTCTGTTTTTACTCTGTATGTTTTCTTCATTTCGAATTTCGGGTGTGTCATCAGCTGCGTGAACTCACCGTCGTTTGTCACGAGCAGAAGCCCTGATGTATCGTAGTCAAGACGCCCTACCGGATACAGACGTGCGTCGATATCATGAAATGCGTCGATAACTGTGTCGCGTTTTTTATCGTCTTCCGCTGCTGAGATTTCGCCTGTCGGCTTGTAGTATAAAATGTGCACGGGTTCTTCCTTCGTCAGCTGAATACCGTCGACCGTTACGCGGTCTTTGTCGGTAACCTGCAGACCGAGTTCCGTCACGAGCTTGTCGTTGACGTATACGCGGCCTTCTTCGATTAACTTGTCTGCTTTACGGCGTGAAGTAATACCTGCATCTGCAATTTTTTTATTTAAACGTGTAGTTTTCATTAGTTTTGCTCCTTTAAGCTATTGAAGAACAGGTCAATTTCTTCCTGTTCTGCTATCATATCATCTGCCGGTAAGTCATCTAAAGATTTCAGACCGAATGTTTCCAAAAAGCTCTGTGTCGTTTCAAAGTGCGCGGCACGTTCGTCGGTAATGTTTTTCTTTTTCACCAGGCCTTTGTTGATCAGCGTAGAAATCGGGCCGTCTGACACGATACCCCGGACACTTTCTATACCGTTTCGTGAAATCGGCTGATTATAGGCAATAATTGCCAGCACTTCTAATGCAGCCTGTGATAATTTTTTCGCCGGACGGTCTGCGAGCACTCTCTTAATATACTTCTCCATGTTGTCCGTCGTTTTTAAAAAGTACATATCGCCGTGGCGGTCAATCGTTAAATGTTCCTTGTCGTATTTTTCCACTTCTATTTCCAGCTGCATTTTAGTAATCGGCACGTGCATCATCAGTGCCTCCTCACTTAAACCGAGGTCGCCGGCAATATATAATAAACCTTCGATAATGTTTATTTTTTCCATACTTAAGCCAACCTTTCGAGCTCAAAATCATCTTCATCGATGCGTGTAATCTGATAGAGATTCTGACTGATATAATCTAATATAGTAATAAATACCTGCACCACTTTAGTGCGGGGTTCGTCGAAAGTAAGCAGTTCGGTCATTTTTAACGTCTTTGCATTTTTAAACTTCGACGCGATAAACTCGACTGCCTCTTCTTTCGTGTATACCTCGCGCGGGACAACGACGTATGACTCTTCGGTAAGAGAGACGCGAGACTTCACTTTATTATACGCTTCAAGCAGATCGTGAAGACTCAGCTCGAGTGTCTCCGTGTCATCCCCGTCATCTTCAAACAGGTGTGGTGCTTTCACGAACTGAAGTCCGGATTCCTCTTTCAGTTTATTCAGTTCCTCAGCATATAATTTATAATTTTGATATTCTATCAGTTGGGACATCAATTGCTCGCGGGGATCTTCATAATCCTCATCGGCCATCGGCGGCTCCGGCAGCAGCATGTGGCTTTTAATTTTCACAAGCTCGCTCGCCATCACGAGATAGTCGCTCGCAACGTTGAGTTCAAGTTCTTTCATCTGATTGATATATTCCATATACTGCTCGGTGAGCATTTTCATCGGAATGTCGTAAATATCAATTTCAAGTTCTTTTATCAAATGAAGGAGCAGATCGAGCGGTCCTTCAAAAACATCTAATTTAACTTTATAAGCAGTCATTACAAAACCTCAATTTTAGGAGTGATACGTATCGATAAAGAAATACTTTTACAATTCTTTAACGAATTAATTATAAAGCAAGATTACTTCGAATGCCATGAAATCATGGAAGAAGCATGGAAAGATAAGGAAAACTTTACGAAAGAAGACCCGGAAGTGTTCCTTGTGCTGATAGTAACCGGTGAATACCACTACAGACGTGATAATATTATCGGCGCCGCAACATCGTACAAACGCGCCCTGAAACTGTATGAGAAATACGAATACGACGTTGGCGCGTTCGGCTTTGATGCGGAATTTGCCGATGTGATTTCAGAGCGGTTCGAATCGCTTGCCGAAGTGCCATTTACACCGATGCATTATCCTGTCAAACAGTGGGTGTACGAGTCGCTGTACGACATGTACCGTGATGACTATGAGTCATACAGCGCATTCACACTCGAAATACTCAACCGTTTTGAAAAAGACGAGCACATTATCCACCGCCACCGCCTGCGTGACCGCGAAGACGTGATTGAAGCACGATTGGAGGCGCTGAACCGGAGACTAAAACAGCGGAAAGGATAGTTAATTTGGAAACCACCCCGATTCGGGGTGGTTTTTTGCCGGGTACGTGGTTTAGGTGGTTTCCGTGGTTTCCTGGTCCGTCGTGGACTGCTCGTTGCTCCAAAACTGGCTTATTGGTCCGTCGTGGATTGCTCGTTGGTCCAAACCCGGCTTATTGGTCCGTCGTGGATTGCTCGTTGGTCCAAAACTGGCTTATTGGTCCGTCGTGGACTGTTCGTTGGTCCAAACCTGGCTTATTGGTCCGTCGTGGACTGTTCGTTGGTCCAAAACTGGCTTATTGGTCCGTCGTGGACTGCTCGTTGGTCCAAACCCGGCTTATTGGTCCGTCGTGGACTGTTCGTTGGTCCAAACCCGGCTTATTAATCCGTCGTCGCCCGCTCATTGGACACAATCACACTCCCCCGCAAAACCAAAAAACGGCTCAAACACCTTAAAGTGAAGGTGTTTGAGCCGTCTCTTCCATCAGTCGTATTCTTTTTATACTAAAAACATCCAGTACATGAATCCCCAGAAAATACTCATGATGAGTATTCCGAGAAAGATAATGTATTTTGCTTTTTTCATTTATTTAATATCCTTAAGAAAGCTTTCGCCGTGCGTTTCATAGTCGACACCGAAGTTTTCAGCGACTGTTGCGGCGATGTTGCTGAATGTTGCACACTGGTCAATCTCACCGAAGTTAAGTTCTCTGCCTGTCGTCACTAATAAAGGCACATATTCTCTCGTGTGGTCTGTTCCTGTGTATGTCGGATCATTGCCGTGGTCTGCAGTGATGATTAACAGATCATCTTCTGTCAGCTTATCTGTTAATTCAGGAAGTCTGTCGTCGAATGCTTTTAATGCATTGCTGTAGCCGACCGGGTCACGGCGGTGGCCGTATTCTGCGTCGAAGTCCACAAGGTTAAGGAATGACAGTCCGTTAAAGTCGCGGTCCATTACTTCCAGCAGCTTGTTGACTCCGTCGTCATTGCTTTTCGTACGGACTGCGTCTGTAATTCCGCTTCCCGTAAAGATGTCGTTGATTTTACCGATTGCAATCACGTCTTTGTTATCGTCTTTCAGCGCGTTTAATACCGTTCTGCCGAATGGCTCAAGCGCATAGTCGTGACGGTTTTCCGTACGTTTAAATTCGCCTTTTTTAGAGCCGACGAATGGACGTGCGATAACGCGGCCGACAAGGTGTTCGGCTTCTTTCGTCATTTCACGTACTTTTTCACAGATGTCGTAAAGTTCGTCCAGCGGAATCACTTCTTCGTTTGCTGCGATCTGAAGTACAGGGTCGTTTGATGTATAGATGATTAAATCGCCCGTTTCAATCTGATGCTCACCGAATTCCTCGATAATGTCAGTTCCGCTTGCCGGTTTGTTGCCGATAATACCGCGGCCTGTTGCTTCTGTAATTTTGTTCAGAAGCTCATCAGAGAATCCGTCGGGATATACTTTAAATGCTGTGTCGATGTTCAGGCCGGCAATTTCCCAGTGTCCTGTCATCGTATCTTTACCTTTGGATACTTCCTGCATTTTAGTATAGAATCCTGTCGTGCTGTCCTGTTTGTCAACACCCGGAAGTTTATCGATGTTGCCGAGGCCGAGTTTTGCAAGGTTCGGCAATGTGTTTGGATGTGATTCCAATGTATGTTTTAAAGTGTGGGTACCTTTGTCTCCAAAATCCGCCGCATCCGGTGCCTCACCGATACCGACTGAATCAAGAACGATTAAATGAATTTTTTTGTACATAATAATTTACCTACTTTCTTGGATGGAACTGCTTATACATTTCTCTGATTTTCGTTGCAGAGATCTGTGTGTATACCTGCGTCGTTGATATATCGGAATGACCTAGCATTTCCTGCACGGCACGGAGGTCCGCACCGTTTTCGATTAAATGCGTCGCAAATGAATGTCTGAACGTGTGCGGGGTGATATTTTTACCGATGCCGCTAATCAGTACATACTTCTTAATTGTCTTCCATAATCCCTGACGGGTGAATCCCTTACCTCTGTTTGTAAGAAACAGTATATCAGTATTTTCATGTTTTAATAACGTTAATCGCTGATTTTTTATATAATTGTTTAATTTATCCGCCACATATTCGGTCGTCGGTACAATTCTTTCCTTGTCTCCTTTACCGTATACATGTATAAAACCCATATCGAGGTTCAGGTCGCTGAGCTTTAAGTTGATCAGTTCGCTTACCCTGAGACCGCTCGCATACAGGAGCTCCATAATCGCGTTATCGCGGATGCCCTGTGCTGTATTATCCGGTGCATGAAGGAGAGTCTCCATTTCTTCGACGGTTAATACGACCGGCAATTCGCGTTCTTCTTTAGGCGTATTCAGTCTGAGCGCAGGGTTCGTATCGATGACCTGCTCCAGCTGCAAAAACTGATGAAAGTTTCTGAGCGTCGACTGAATGCGTCTGATGGTTTTATTGCTCTTGCCGTTTTCTGATAAAAACTGTAAAAATGTTACGAGGATTTCTGTCGTAATCTGCTCGACACCCGTAACATTTTCATCAGTTAAATATTGACTGTATTGTTTTAAATCCTGTTTGTATGATGAGATTGAAGCATCACTTAAACCACGCTCGATTTTTAAATACGTTAAATATTCATCAACATAACGGTCAAGCATCTGTGTTTCCTTCTTTCCCTTTGCATAATTTGCAGACGCCGTGGAAAGTTAACCTGTGATCGATAATGTCAAACTCGAAATCGCGTGTCACGATTTTTTCAACATCCGTCAGTAAGTCTTCTTCAATTTCTTCCACCGAACCGCAATGGATGCAAATTAAATGATGATGAAAGTGCTGTGCACCTTCTTTTCTTAAA
Source organism: Jeotgalicoccus saudimassiliensis (assembly GCF_000756715.1). Classification (NCBI taxonomy): domain Bacteria; kingdom Bacillati; phylum Bacillota; class Bacilli; order Caryophanales; family Staphylococcaceae; genus Jeotgalicoccus; species Jeotgalicoccus saudimassiliensis. The sequence continues at coordinate 826,959 of NZ_CCSE01000001.1, read as the reverse complement.
TCATATCTTGATACACCATCGCCAAAATTCACCTTGTCGAGTACATTCAGTTCATTTAAAAGCTCAAGTGTACGGTATACTGTTGCCAGTCCGATTTCCGGATACTTATCTTTAACTTTCATAAAAACATCTTCAGCACTCAGATGAGAGCTTTCATTTTCAAGCAAAACTCTCACAGTGACTTCCCGCTGTGGAGTTAATTTATAACGAGCTTCGTGTAAAGCTTCTTTAATTCGCTCAATTCTCTTTTCCACAACTGCACCTTCCAACTTCTTAATCTTATTGATAACAATTATACATAAGAACGGCTCTTTTTAAAAGTTATCTGTAATGATTATAAATAACCTTTTGACAACAGCACATGGTGTACAGCAACCAGTGTTTTACCGTCACGGAACTCGCCGTTATGCATTCTCGTTTTTAACTCCGTCAATGGCACCTTGACGATATCCAGAAATTCATCTTCTTCCAATTGAGAATCGCCGAATGAAATGTCCACCGCTTCGTATAAGTGAATCAGTTCATTTGAGAATCCGGGTGAAACGTAAAACTCATACAGTTTTTTCAGTTCCCCTGCTTCCCCGCCGATTTCCTCTTTCAGCTCTTTACGAGCAGTTTCATCGGGATGTTCGTCAATTTCAATTTTTCCTGCCGGTACTTCGAGCAGAACTTCCTCTGTTGAAATTCTGAACTGTTTAACAAAATACATATTGTCTCTGTCCGCTGCAATGACTGCGACAGCACCTTTATGATAAACAACTTCCCTGAATGATTCATTGCCGTTTGGCAATTCCACCGACAGTTTTTTAACATCGATTATTTTACCGTCATATATATCTTCTTTTGAACGTGTCTTCTCTATTAAATGTTCGTTAGAAATAGTAATCACCGCTTTTTAAGAGTTATAATCAATATATCATATTCCAATACAAAAATAACGATTTGAAAAATAAAACCAGGTGATATAATAATGTGTGTCAGAAAGAATGGAGGATTCCAATGAAAAATTTTTCCAAATGGCTCGCTGCACTTGTTACATCCGCAGTCGTGCTCTTTATATCGCTCGGCTACTTCGCGTCGAGCCAGATAATGTTTTTCAAACTGCGGGACATTGAAATTATTAAACGCCGCGAAACACGTGCAAAACGCATGAATATGGAAGAATACGATAAACTTCCTAAAGACATTGTGAACGTGCCGTCGAGATTCGGCTACAACATCAGCGCGTCGTTCATCTACCCGAACGAAACGAATAAATGGGTTATCATATGTCACGGCGTATCCGAAAACAAACTGAGCTCAACCAAATACGTCAACCTGTTTAATGACATGGGCTTTAACTGTGTCGTCTACGATGCACGCCGTCACGGCAGTTCAGGCGGTGTGGATTCAACATACGGTTTCTATGAAAAGTTCGATCTTGAAACTGTTGCTGAATATCTGCTTGAAAACTACGGCGATGATATCGAATTCGGCGTTCACGGGGAATCGATGGGTGCTGCGACAACACTGCTCTATGCAGGTGAACTGTCGAACAAAGCGAAATTCTATATTTCAGATGCTTCGTTTGCGAAGTTCAGAGATCAGCTGGCCCATATTTATTCATCATACTCGCGTGTGGCATCGCCGGTTGTACTGCTGTTTACATACGTCTTTTTAAAACTGCGCAGTAAATTCAGCATGTACCATGTGTCACCGGTTAAAGTAGTCGACAAAATTGAACAGCCTGTACTGTTTATTCATTCAAAACGCGATTCGTTTATTCCTTATGAAGCGTCGGTTGAACTGTATAACAGGAAAAAAGGACCGAAAGAACAATGGTACCCGGACCGCGGCAATCACGTGGAAAGCTACAACCGCAATCCGAAAATGTACCGTCATACGGTCGCTGATTTTATTTCACGTTACGCGGGATGGGAAGTTCGAAATAGTCACAGGCAATAACTGCACGCCCTTCTATTGAAGCGCTGACCTGTTTAATATCCTCATCCGTATAGCGGCTGCTGATATGCACGATTAACAGCTGCTTGTAATTCACATCTTTAAAAACGTCGAGCACGTGGTTAATTTCCGAATGGAAGTAATCATGTGCTTTTTCTTTTTCGTTATTTAAAAACGTTGCTTCATGCACGAGGAGATCGGAATCCCTGATTGCATCGAGATACACTGTACTGCTGTTTAAACGCGTATCACCGTGTACTGAAATTTTACGCCCTTCAATCGTCTCACCGATAAAGTCCGACGTCTGATAGACTTTACCTTCATGCGTAAACGTTTCGCCTGCTTTAATTTCACCGTAAACCGGTCCGGGTCTGATACCGAGTTCACGGAGTTTATCCGTCTGCAGTTCACCGATTTTGTCATCCTCTTTAAAAATGTAGGCATAGGAATCAATACCATGAGATAATGGAATGACACGAACATCAAAATTATTCAGACGGATGTTCATATCCGGTTCGACTTCAATAATTTCAAGCGGATAGTTTAGCGTACTTTCTGAAATGCGGAACGTTGTTTCAATCCACTCGGCAAGTCCTTTCGGACCGTAAAGCTTAAGCGGAATCCCTTCCCCGCCCTGGAAAGCTCTCGACGATAAAAACCCGGGCAGCCCGAAGATATGATCGCCGTGAAGATGCGTAATAAATATGTTTTTAATTTTAGATGGTTTAATATGGGTATGAAGGATGCGGTGCTGCAGAGCTTCACCGGCATCGATTAAAATGTATTCATTATATTCAAGTACGCAGTCAATGACAAAACTCTGCGTATTTCTATCTTTGGACGGGAGCCCTGCGCCCGACCCCAAAACAGTAAATTTCATTTCGACACCTCGTTAATTAATTGCTTTATTATATCATATAATCAGTTGTGTTTTTCAGCCGCGGGTGGAATAATAAATAACAGTACAATAAGTATAGGTGATTACATGGAAACGATCAGATTTGTAGAGAGATTTATCGTATATATAGAAGACCATCTCCGGGAAAAAATCGACTTCGGTGAGGTTTTGGAAAATATGGGTGTTGAGCCGAAATCATTTATGACGATTTTTAAATCGCTCGTCGGAATGACGCCGGCGCAGTACCAGGAAAAACGCTGCATGACGGAAATTGCATATGAAGTTTACCAGGGACACAGACGTCTCGTTGATATTACTAAATATTACGGCTACCGCGATGTGGACAAGTTTAAAAAAGTTTACACACGTACATTCGGCATTCCGGTGCATGAAACCGAGCGCAACATTAAGAAAATGGACCTGCTCGACTACATTTCATTTGAAGTTGTACCGACGAAACAGCCGAAATATCAGTCATACCGTACATTTGTCGAAAGTTTCCGTCTGATTGGCATTGCGCAGTATTTCGATATCAACACTTACCAGCCGGACTACAAGTATAAGTTTTTAAAAATACTTGAACGCGACGGTCTGATCGATGAAATACTCCGTTACAACGACGGCTTTGTCAAAGGCATATTCGTACAGGAGCGCGTCATCGACGGTGAGATGGAAATATTCGTCGGGACATCGAGCTACCAGCACACCCCGTTTGACGAGACATTTACAGAATCGATGTTGTATGAAATTTTTGATACATCGGGCGCATTTGATGTCGAAATTGATAAAGTATATGAATATATTTTCCGCAGATGGCACTTCAAAGAAGACGTCAATATGACGTGCGATTTCTCGCTTGAATTAATTAAGCATACATACTCACTGGACGACCCTGCAACAAAAATACAAGTGTGGCAGGCGCTGGACGAATAGAAGATGAAACACAAAGAACCGCAGCGCGGCCGCGCTGCGGTTCTTTTTTACTTAAATTTATTTACTCTCGTTTGCATAGTGAACTTTAACGATTTCAATAATGAGTTCAGTCATTTTGTACAGCTCTTCAAGCGGCATGCGCTCGCTCGTCGTGTGGATGTATTCATAACCGACGCCGAGAATTGCTGTCGGTACGCCCTGACCGTGGAAAATGTTGCCGTCGCTGCCGCCGCCGAGGCTGATGATGTCTGTGTTTCTGCCGATATTTTTAATTGCCTCGGCTGCAGTTGTAATAACAGGATCTTCCTTTGGTGCGTGAAGTGCCGGGTACATTACGTCCACCTGCACATCTGCGCTGCCGCCGAGTTCCGCTGCTGTTTCTTCGAATGCTTTTTTAATTTTATCTGATTCAATATGCAGTTTTTCATCTGATAAACTGCGGACTTCCGCTAAAATTTCAACGTTGTCTGCAACGATGTTCGTCGCCTGACCGCCTTTAATCGTACCGATGTTTGATGTTGTTTCCTCATCGATGCGCCCAAGATGCATCTTGCTGATTGCTTTGGCAGCAAGGTTGATTGCACTGACGCCTTTTTCCGGTTCGATGCCCGCATGGGCTTTCTTACCGAAAATCGTCGCTTTAATTTTCGTCTGTGTCGGTGCACGGTTAACAATTGTGCCTACCGGGCCCGTCCCGTCGACTGCATAGCCGAATTTACTCTTAATATTGTTAATATCCAGTGCTTTTGCGCCGATTAAACCTGTCTCCTCACCGACTGTAATAATCACTTCAACGTCGCCGTGCGGAACGTTTTCTTCTTTAAGGACACGTACCGCTTCGATAACCGCAGAAATTCCTGCTTTGTCATCGGCACCTAAAATAGTCGTCCCGTCGCTGTATACGTAGCCGTCTTTAATATGCGGTTTCACACCGATACCGGGCGTCACTGTATCCATATGGACCATGAATGCGACCGGTGAAATATTTTCTTCGCCTTTTAGCGTAAAGATTAGATTGCCTGCACCGTAGCCTGTAATTTCCTGAGTGTCATCTTCAAAACCGGCAAGTTCCAGTTCATTTAACAGGCCGAGAAGATAATCCGCCACCCGGCGCTCCTGTCCTGATTCCGAGTCAATCTGTACGATTTCCAAAAATTGTTCTGTCAGACGTTCTTTATTCATAAAAATATGCCTCCAGCAGTTGATATATTGATTTGTATTCATGTATAGTTAATTATAACAATAAATTCTTAAAGGTGATGGGCAAATGGGCAATAAAAAAGTTCAGAGACTGATCATATGGTTTATGATAGTTCTCATCGTAGTGTCGGGCCTCTTAATGGGCGTCAGCTACTTAACTTCATTCTAAATATATTTCAGTATAAAAACACCCTCTTACGGCAGCTGCCGGCAGAGGGTGTTTTCATTTTTACGCTTCTTTGCCGTGCTCTTCAAACCATGCCTGAAGACCAGTAATCACGCTCATGATTTCGTGGCCTTCAATCTGGTGGCGTTCGATCATATCGACGATTTCACCGTCTTTAAAGAACGCAAATGAAGGAGAAGATGGTAAATAATCAGGTGCTTTGTCGCGCATCTGTTCAGTTGCTTCTTTATCCTGTCCGGCAAATACAGTCAGAATCTGGTCCGGAAGCTTGTCGTAGTTTAACGAGTGAATTGCTGCAGGGCGTGCAATACCGCCGGCACAGCCGCACACAGAGTTAACCATAACGAGAGCAGTACCCTCTTTGTTTAAATGTGCATCAACATCGTCAGGTGTTAAAAGCTGAGTATAGCCTGCTTCAGTTAATTCGTTACGTGCATTCTGAACTAAATCCTGCATGTATAAATTAAAATCTAATTCCATATTGAAAATCTCCTTTGTACGACTCGTATAAAGTCATGTCAGTACTGTATATTTTAGCGAGCGCCTGACTGTTTGTAAAGTTAATAAACCGAATCGGCATCCGGATCAAGATTTTCAATTTTCTCTTTGACTGCTTTCAGGAACTGTCCGGCAACCAGCCCGTCGAGAACGCGGTGGTCAATTGACAGACACAGGTTCACCATGTGGCGTGCTGCGAGCATATCTCCGATAAAGACCGGTTTCTTGATGATAGATTCAACCTGCAAAATAGCAACCTGCGGCTGATTGATAATGCCCATCGACTGAACGGATCCGAATGCACCTGTATTGTTTACAGTGAACGTGCCGCCGGCCATATCATCACCTGTTAATTTATTTGAGCGCGCTTTATTTGCAAGCGTGCTGATAGATTTTGCGATACCCGTTAATGAACGCTCATCTGCATTTTTAATGACAGGTACGAATAATTTATCTTCGTTTGCGACTGCAATAGATAAGTTAATATCGTCGTGGACAGTAATCGTGTCACCGTCCCATGAACTGTTCAGTATCGGATAGTCTTTCAGCACTTCAGATACCGCCTTAACGAAGAAACTGAAAAATGTTAAGTTGTACCCTTCCTGCTCTTTAAAACGTGCCTTATGCTTGTTGCGCAGGTTGACAAGGTTTGTCGCATCCACTTCCATCATAAGCCATGCATGAGGGATTTCTGTTTTCGACTGAACCATGCGGCGTGCAATTTCCTTACGGACACCTGAGACTTTAATCGATTCCCCGCTTTTCACTGAAGATGCCGCCGGCTGAACCGGTGCTTTATCTTCCTGTGCTGCAGCTTCAATTGCCGGCTGTTCTTTCGGACCGTCTGCAAGATATTTTTCAACATCTTTTTTTGTAATACGGCCCTTAAAGCCGGTACCCTGAAGCTCATCGATGTTAATATTATGCTCACCGATTAAACGCATCACTACAGGTGACAGTCTGCGGTCTCCCGGCTGTCCGGCTGCAGCAGGCTTACTCTGTTTAACAGGTTTTTCTTTTGGTGCAGTATCTTCAGACACTGCCTCGTCCTCCGGTTCAGTTTCCTCGGCGGCGCCGTCCACTTCAATTTTATAGATCGGCACGCCGACTTCGACAGTTTCCCCTTCCTGTACGAGGATTTCCGTAATGACACCGTCGTACACTGAAGGTACTTCTGCAGTGACTTTAGCTGTGTTGACTTCACAGACCGGATCGTATTCGCTGACATGATCGCCAACTTTCACCAGCCAGTTTTCTATCGTTCCCTCGGTAACACTTTCCCCGAGTTTTGGCATTGTAATTTCCGTCATGTTTGTCACCTCTTAATACTCGCTCAGTTCGAGCATTTTATTGTAGATTTTTTCCGGATTGATCATAAAGTAATCTTCCATCGGCGGTGCATACGGCATCGACGGCACGTCAGGACCTGCAAGGCGCATAATCGGCGCGTCCAGGTCGTACAGACAGTTTTCACCGATAATTGCAGATACTTCACTGATCAGACTGCCTTCGAGGTTGTCTTCTGTAATGAGCAGAACTTTCCCTGTTTTCGAAGCCGCTTTAATAATCGATTCTTTATCCAGCGGATACAGTGTGCGCAGGTCGAGAATTTCCGCCTGATAGCCGTCGTTTGCGAGCTGTTCTGCCGCCTGCATTGCATAGTTTACACACAAACCGTAGGTAATGACGGTAATGTCATCGCCTTCTCGTTTAACATCGGCTTTGCCCAATGGAATTGTATAGTCGCCTTCCGGCACTTCGCCTTTTAACAGACGGTACGCTTTTTTATGTTCAAAAAATAATACCGGATCGTTGTCTTTAATTGCAGCCATTAATAATCCTTTGGCATCCGCCGGCGTCGACGGCGCAACAACTTTAAGTCCCGGTGTCGAAACAAAAATCGATTCGATTGACTGCGAATGGTAGAGTGCACCGTGAATTCCCCCGCCGAACGGCGCGCGGATAACCATCGGCGCACTCCAGTCGTTATCCGAACGGTAGCGGATTTTCGCCGCCTCGTTTAAAATCTGGTTCACTGCCGGCAGAATATATTCAGCGAATTGAATTTCCGCAACCGGTCGTTTACCCATCATCGCAGCGCCGACACTCGTCCCGACAATATTACTTTCAGCAAGCGGTGTATCGAGCACGCGCATTTCCCCGAACTTCTCCTGAAGTCCTTCTGTCACTTTAAAGACGCCGCCTTTTTTACCAACGTCCTCACCTAATACAAAAACATCATCGTCCTGTTCCATCGCGACAAACAGTGCGTCGCGTATTGCATCGAGATAAGACAACTTAGCCATTGTTGACCTCCTCATAAACGTGTTTTAAAGCATGTTCCGGCTCTGCGTACGGTGCAGCTTCGGCTGCTTTTGTCGCTTTGTTAACAGTATCTTTTATTTCCGACTCGACTGTTTCAAGCCACGCTTCATCGATCACTTTCTCATCGAAGAGGTACTGCTTAAATGTTTCCAGACAGTCGTCTTCTTTATTTTTCAGAAGTTCTTCTGATTCACGGTATTTATCGTCATCATCTGATGAGTGCGGCGTTAAACGGATGGACATCGCTTCGATTAATGAGGGGCCGTCGCCGTTAACTGCACGTTCTCTTGCTTCCTGCATTACTTTATACACAGCAATCGGATCGTTACCGTCGACCTGTTCTCCGTGCATACCGTAACCGATTGCACGGTCCGACAGTTTTTCTGCAGCATACTGCAGGTGTGTCGGTACGCTGATTGCGTACTTGTTGTTTTCAATCAGACAGATAAACGGCAGCTTGTGCACCCCTGCAAAGTTCATACCTTCGTGGAAATCCCCCTGGGAAGTTGAACCTTCACCAAGAGTTGCCAGTGAAACGCGCTTCTCCCCGTCCATCTTAAATACGTAGCTCGCACCGACAGCGTGTGGTATCTGCGTCGTTACGGCAGAACCCTGCGTCATAATATTGCTCGCTTTTTTACTGAAGTGACCGGGCATCTGACGGCCGCCGCTCTGAACATCGGCACCGCGTGCAAATGCCGACAGCATAGTCTCTTCCGGCGTCATGCCAAAATGCGTAACGAGTGCCAGATCTCTGTAGTACGGATTTATAATATCGACTTTTTTATCCAGTGCGAAAGCTGCACCGACCTGAGTCGCTTCCTGACCCTGACATGAAATTACAAACGGCAGTTTACCTGCACGGTTTAACAGCCACATACGCTCATCAAGACGGCGTGAGAGCAGCATCGTTTTGTACATTTCCTGTAAGTCTGTTTCTGTTAAATCTGTTTCTTTATAAGATAACAAGAATTTCACCTTCCTAAACGTGGATTGCGATACCTTCGGCATCGAGTCCGATTTCTTTAATGATTTCTCCGACTGACGGATGTGCGAATACCGCACTCGACAGTTCAAGTGCAGATGCATCCATAAATTTTGCAAGCGACAGCTGGTTAATCAGTTCCGTTGCATTGGCGCCGACAATCGACGCGCCCAATATATCTCCTGACGGTGAGACATTTAATTTAATAAACCCTTCCCCGCCGTCTTCGATTACTGCTTTGGCGATTGACGACAGCGGTAATTTATGAGTTTTAAAATCTGTATTTTGTGCTTTCAGCGCCTCAGTGGTATGACCAATGGAAGCGACTTCCGGTGATGTATAGATACATCGCGGTACATTGCTGTAATTAAGCGTAAGCGGATTATTGTCGGTAATGTGTTCTGCTGCAATTAACCCTTCCTCTATGGCAACGTGTGCGAGCTGCGGTGATGATGTCACATCGCCGATCGCGTAAATGTGCGATTCTTTCGTCTGTTGAAACTCGTTCACTTCGATTATACCGTTTTCGAGTTTGACTTTCGTGTTCTGAAGTCCGAGTTCAGCTGTATTTGCCTTCCGGCCGATCGCAACAACTGCTTTGTCGAATAACGTTTCTGCACCATCGATCTGCAGCGATACACTGTCATCCTTAACCGCTGTGCCTTCTTCTGACAGTTTAACGCCTGTGTGAATCGTTACGCCGCTCTCAGTCAGTGATTTTTTCACCGCCTGTGCCACGTCTTTATCTTCTGTCGGCAGAATTTGTTCTGACGCCTCAATAATCGTTACATCAGAACCGAATGCATTCAGTACAGTCGCAAATTCCACCCCGATTATGCCTCCGCCGACAATGGCGATTTTTTTCGGCACGTCCTCTAAATACATCAGGTCATCGCTCGATAAAATCACTTTGCCGTCAAACGGCATAAACGGCAGTTCTGCCGGTTTTGAACCTGCAGCGATTACGACGAAGTCGTTAACGAGTATGTCGCTTTCTTTTTCTTCATCCGCATAGCTGACACTGACAGCGCCTGCAAGCGGTGAAAATAATGACGGTCCGAGTACAGTTGCCGTACCCTCGTATACGTCCACTTTATTTTTATCGAGCAGATATTTAATACCGTTTTGCATCTTATTAACAATCTCATCTTTACGTTCGATAATTTTTGCTATTTCAACTGACGGTTCATTCGGTGCTATGCCGTACAGGTCCGCATTTTTCATCGTATTGATAACATCTGCACTCTTTAAAAAGCTCTTTGTTGGAATACAGCCTTTGTTCAGGCATGTACCGCCGAGACTGCTTTTTTCAACAACTGCAACCTGATGACCGAGCTGGCTGAGTTTAATCGCTGTCACGTAGCCGCCTGTGCCGCCGCCGATAATGACTGTATCGTAGTTTTTAGTCATGTGAAACCTCCGCTTTATAAGTCTTAAGCAACGATCTGTCCTGTTCAACCGTATATGCACCGTATGCCAGTGCTTCCATTTCCAGTTCACCCGGATACACGGTAACCGGTGCAAGGAATGAAATGTAAGGTTTGATTAAATCCATTACGTATTCACTGTAGCTGACACCGCCGGTGAAAATAATCTGATCGATCTCACCGTGCAGCACCGCTGCCTTTGCACCGATTTCCTTGCCAATCTGAAATGCCATCGCTTCCAGTACTTCGGCGCTGTGTGCATCTCCATTGTCGATATCTGCTGTAATATCACGGACATCCTCAGTGTTTAAATGAGACAGGAGACCGCCCTTTTTTGAAATAAGTTTATTGAATTCCTGATGCGACAAATTATTTCTGTCGATGTATTTTAACAGCCCTGCTGCCGGCAGACTGCCTGCGCGTGTCGGACTCATCGGTCCGTCACCGTTTAAGCCGTTGTTTACATCGATTACACGGCCGAGGTGATGTGCCCCGACTGTAATGCCGCCGCCCATATGAATGACGATTAAGTTTAAGTCTTCGTAATTTTTACCGGCGGAAGACGCATATTTTCTCGCCACTGCTTTTTGGTTCAGAGCGTGGAAAATCGATGTGCGTCTGATGCCTTCAATACCGGTATACTGTGCCTGAACAGACAGCTCATCAACAACGACAGGATCAGTAATTACTGCTTCAATGTTATAATTGCCGGCAAATTCAGCTGCCAGAATACCGCTTAAATTCGAGGCATGCTCGCCGTATTTACCCGATGTTAAATCATTAAGCATATCATCGTTGACTAAATACGTGCCGCCTTCAACCGGCTGCAGCAGACCGCCGCGTGCTGCGACGATACTGATTTCTTCCGGATTAACATTGCTCTCGTTCAAAAATTGAATGATTGTGTCATAACGTACTGCCTTCTGCTCGTTAATGCCCTGACTGATTAGCTCCTTGTCATGGGAGTAGGTCTTAACTATATGGCAATTTAAATCCCGGAAGAGCGCAACTTTCGTCGTTGTACTCCCGAGATTTAATACAAGTATAAACTTTTTCATTACTATTTTCTTCCGGAAAGGATGTTTTTATCAGTTTGAGTGTACACGCTCTTCACGTTCTGGATTGCTTTAATACGGGCTTCAGCCAGGTGATCCGCTGCATGCTGCGGTGAAATGTTCTCTTCTTTTGCAATCGTAAAGATCTTGTCTATCTGGTTGTAAACGTCTTTGACTTTCGCAGTGGCACGTTCTTTGTTGTACCCTTCAAGTTCGTCTGCAACGTTAATTACCCCGCCTGAGTTTACTACATAGTCCGGTGCGTAAACGATACCTGCATCCTGCAGCATCTTCCCGTGTTTTTCAATGTCCAGTAACTGGTTGTTCGCACTTCCGCAGATTGCTTTAACTTTCAGCTCGGGAATAGTTTCGTCATTTAAAATTCCGCCGAGTGCACATGGTGCAAAGATATCAGCTTCAACGCTGTAAATATCATCGAGACCGACAGCTTCAGCACCGAAGTCATCCACTGCACGCTGTACAGCTCTTTCGTTAATATCAGTAACAATTAATTTCGCGCCTGCTTCATGCAGGTGTTTACAGAGACTGTAAGCGACGTTGCCGACACCCTGCACAGAAACTGTTTTACCTGTCAGGTCGTCACTGCCGAATGCTTCTTTAGCAGTCCGCTGCGTTGCAACGAATAATCCGAGAGCCGTGAACGGGCTCGGGTTACCGCTTGAGCCGTATGCTTCGCTGACACCGCAGACGTAATCAGTTTCCTGGTAAATGAAATCCATGTCCTCAACTGTTGTGCCAACGTCTTCAGCTGCGATATAACGGCCGCCGAGGTTGTTGATGTAACGCCCGAGTGAACGGAAGAATGCTTCCGATTTGTCTTTTGAAGCATCGCCGATAACGACTGCTTTACCGCCGCCGAGGTTAAGTCCTGCAGCTGCATTTTTGTATGTCATTCCTTTAGCGAGACGGAGCACGTCTGTAATTGCATCTTCTTCACGTTCGTAGTTCCAGAATCTGATTCCGCCGAGTGCCGGTCCGAGTGTAGTATCGTGGATACAAATGATTGCTTTAAGTCCGCTTGCTTTATCCTGACAAAATACCAATTGTTCGTAATCGCCCTGTTCCATTTCAGTAAAAATCATATTAAACATCCTCCTGGTTGTGTTCCATCATTTTAATTGCCAATTTAATTGAATTATACTTTTCTTCTTTTGAATCAGCACGTGAAGTCAGTACGAACGGTACTTTAAGTCCCGTAATCATACCGGCCACGTGGCCGCCGGCAGTCGTAACGAGTGCTTTATACAGTATATTGCCTGCATCGATGTGCGGCATAATAAGTATATCGGCATCCCCCGCTACTTCTGAAGTGTAGCCTTTAATTGCTGCAGCTGATTTTGACATTGCAAGATCATACTGCATCGGTCCGTCGATAATTGCATTATCAAATTTATGACCTGATACTATTGTATCATTTGTGACGGTAGAAGCTATTTTTTCATTCAATTTTTCCACCGCAGAAAGCAGTGCAACTTTTGGTTTTTCAATTCCGAGCCTGTGTGATGCGGTAACTGCGTTTTCTATTATTTTAATTTTAGTTTCTGTATCCGGATCGATATTCATCGCTGCGTCGCTGATGATTACCGGTTTATGGTAATTAGGCATGCTGAACAGTGCAACGTGAGAGAGCAGTTCCTGATCTAAAAGTTTAAGTTCTTTGTTCAAAACTGCTTTTAAAATGACACCTGTCGAAATGAGCCCTTTCATCAGTACATCCGCTCCGCCGTCTGCAATAAAACGTCCGGCCTGCTGTGCTGCGCCGGTATCATCCGTACTGTGGTGAATCGTGATGTTATGTAATTTATAATCATGGTTTAATTCGCTGAACATTTCTTTAAGCGTCTGTTCATCGTCGAACAGGTGCCATATTATACCGAGTTCCCCTGCAGTCTCCGTGACCAGTTCAAGCAGATCTTCTGAGGCTGCTTTGACGAGTGCTATTGATGCTCTTGTGCTGGAATTTATTTTTAATGTTTCATCAAAATTCATGAATTCGCCTCCCCGGAATTATTATACAATATTTCGTGAAAATACATTTGCAGAACCCCTTTTGAAAGCCCTTACAAAAATCATACAATTAATTTTAGTAAAAGAAAAGCGTATTAAAAATGTTTAAGTATTGAGAATATTTCAATACGTTATTTCATAGATGTTTCATAAATTATAAATTTTACTTTCTACAGTTTGATGTATAATACATTTAGAAATGATTTTAGGAGAATTACTTATGATGAAAATAATCGCCTTAATTATACTCGTCATTCCCGGCATTATTGCGGGAGTTGGAATTAAACTGATGCGGGACAGCATATTCGGTATCGTTATCGATCCGTTTACATACACTGCACTGCAGTTCTTCGCCGGTCTTATTATGACGGCACTTGGTATTTGGTTTATCGGAGGATATCTCCTCTACCGCGAGCGTAAAAACAAACGTGCACAGGAACGTTTCATGAAACAGACAAAAAAATCCGGTGAAGATTAATTAATCTTCACTGGATTTTAGTAATTCCGCGGCATTTAACCTTGCGGCTTCAGTAATTTTCGAGCCGCTGATCATGCGTGCAATCTCTTCGATTTTATCTTCGTATTTAAGATATCCTGCCGTTGAATGCGTGCGTTCTCCGTCAGTATTCTTTTCGACGTGCAGCAGATGATCTGCAGTTGCTGCTGCCTGTGGCAGATGTGAAATAGCCAGCACCTGGCGCTGTTTTGATAACAATTTCATTTTCTCGACCATGCGTGCAGCAACCTGACCGCTGACACCGGTATCGATCTCATCAAAAATAATCAGCGAGTCGCTGTCAAACTCCGAGAAAATTGTCCGGAGTGCCAGGCTGACGCGTGAAACTTCCCCGCCGGAAGCAATTTTGTTCAGCGGTTTTAACGGTTCGCCTTTATTTGTAGCGATTAAAAACTCAACGTCGGTGAAACCGAGCGGATTAAAATGTGATTCTTTCAGACTGATTTCAAACTGCACGTTCGGCATTTCGAGCTCATTCAGTTCACGGCGCAGCTTGCTCTCAAGGAAATGCTTGCGCTCCGCTCTGTACTTATGCAGTTTTTGTGCGGACTGCTCCATTTTTAAATAGAGTTCCTTCTGTTCTTCTTCCAGTCTCGTAAACGACTGCGAAATATTTTCAAGATCGTCGATATCCTCCTGCAGCTCCTGCTGGAATTCGAGCAGACCCGGGTAAGTTTTCGTAAACTTGCGTTTCATCTGGTTAAACTGATTTAAACGAGACTGAATTGAATTCAGCCGCTCCGCATCATAGTCGATTGAGGACAGGTCGTTTGTCACATGCGAATTCAGTTCCGTTAAGAGATAATATGCATCCATCAGTGTATCTTTATAAGATGTATAGGATTCGTCGAACTTTGTCACGGTATCGAGCGACTGATTAATATCGTACAGCATGCCCTGCGGAGGATATTCACTGACGAGCAGTGACTTAATCTGACTGAGAGCGCCGTGAATATTTTCGTAATTGGATAAAAACTCAAGCTCGTTTTCAAGCTCTTCCTCTTCATCTTCTTTCAGCTCGAGCGCAGAAAGTTCGGCATGCTGCATTTTTAACAGCTCCAGCTGCGTCAGACGGTTGCGGTCTTTATACTCGAGCTCTTCAATCCGTTCTTTAACCTGCTGATATGCTTCGTAATGTTTCCGGTAATCTGTAAAAATATTTTCTTTGCCGAGACCGATATAGCGGTCCAGGTATTCGATCTGTTCGCTCTTTTGCAGCACTTCGGTTTGCGAAGACTGGGAGTGAATTGACAGTACCAGCGCCATAATCTGTTTTAAGTTATTCAGCGTGACCATCTGATTGTTAATTTTAATCAGACTTTTGCTGCTCGCCATGACTTCGCGTCTCACGATATACAACTCGTCTTCTTCAATACCGAGTGACTTCAGCATACTGCTTAGCTTGTCACTCTCAGGAAAGTCAAAGACACCTTCAATGACAGCACCGCTGCTTCCGTAACGGATGTCGTCTGCAGAAGCACGGCGGCCTTCAAGGTAACTGACTGCTTCGATAATCTTCGACTTACCGGCACCTGATTCGCCGGTAAAAACGGTCATTCCTCTGGAGAAATCCAGTTCAACATTTTCAAGTACGGCAAAATTCTGCACGCTTAATCTGAGCAGCACATTAAACACCCCGGTTAAATAAGATTAAAAATACGATCCTTAATTAACTGCTGTGATTCTTCATCACGGCAGATTAAGAGACATGTGTCATCTCCGCAAATAGTTCCGATAACTTCTTCCCACTCCAGCTGGTCGATTATCGCACCGATAGATTGTGCGTTACCAGGCAGTGTTTTTAAAACGAGAAGATTACCTGTGAAGTCCAGTTTTACAAAACTGTCCATCAGATAGCGGCCGAGTTTCTCGAGCGGATGATACTGCCTGTCTTTTGGCATACTGTAAACGTATTCCCCGCCCGGTGAAGGTACTTTAATCAGCTGCAGCTCTTTTATGTCTCTTGATACTGTAGCCTGAGTCACATTAAACTTGTGCTCGATAAGTTTATCGACAAGCTCTTCTTGTGTTTCGATGCGGTTGTTCGTAATGATTTCCCTGATTTTAATTTGTCTGATTGATTTATTAGACATTAAAATCCCCCCTTTATAAATGAATTATTGAATATTTATTCATTATACTATCATAAGGTGTTCCAAATGCATAGCAAAAACAAAGACATCAGCCGTACACGACGGTTTTGATGTCTTTGTCTGTTATTGCATATTCAGTTTCGGCAGGTGTCAGATAGAATAAATATTCTACATTGCCTTTTGTTCCGGTAATCGGAGAACGTTCGATGCCGGCTGAATTAAGGCCGAGTGCAGAGCATTCTTTCAGTACGCGTTCGATGACATGTGTATGTGTATCGAGGTTCGTAATAATGCCGCTCTCCTCACGTTCTTCAAGGTAACTTTCAAACTGCGGCTTAATTAAAGCGGCGATTTCCACCGTGTCGGAAAACAGAGACTTAATATGTCTCAGAATCGGAACGATCGATGTAAACGAGACATCGATTGAAATAACTTCCGGCACAGGATTGAAGTTTTCAATTACCGTATCTTTAAAATTCGTCTGCTCCATCACACAGACACGCTCATCGATACGGAGCTGATAAGCGAGCTGGTTCGTACCGACATCGACGGCATAGACATATTTCGCACCGTGCTGCAGTGCACAGTCAGTGAACCCGCCTGTCGACGAACCGATATCGAGCATGACTCTGTCATTTAAATCCAGTCCGAAATGATCGATGGCATGTTTCAGTTTTAAACCGCCTCTTGAAACGAACTGCTTCACGTTTTTAAATCTGACGTTCGCTTTGTCCGGCGCTATTTTATCCGAAGCTTTATAGACCGGTTCGTTATTATTCAATACTTTTCCGGCCATGATCAGCTTTTGGATGACATCGAGTGAACCGACATTGAAATGTTCAAAAATATACTCATCGATTCGTATTTTTTTCATGCGTTTCCCCTGTCAGCTGTTTCGTACGCCCGGCGATGTTTTCCGCTGTAATGCCGATATCACGGAGCAGCAGATTCACATCACCGTGTTCGATATACTCATTATCGATGCCGAGACGCTGCATTTTATTCGTATACATTTTGTCGTGCATATAAGATGAAATCATGCTGCCGAGACCGCCTGTCAGCATCGCTTCTTCAATGACGAAGACAGGAACACCGCTCTCACCGAGCGTATCGAGCATAGCGTTATCGAGCGGTTTAATGAAGCGCGCGTTGATCACTTTAACTTCGATGCCTTCTGCACTTAATTTGTCTGCTGCTTCCATAACAGTCTGCAGTGTCGGACCGTATGAAACGAGCGCTGCATCCGTCCCTTCACGGAGTACTTCCCACGTACCGATTTCAAGCGGCCCGCGGTCTTCGTTCATATCGATGCCGTGCACGTTGCCTCTAGGATAACGGATGGCCATCGGGCCCGGAGTACTAAACGACAGATCGATCATCATTTCAGCTTCCTTTTCGTCTCTTGGCATCATTAAAGTGATGTTCGGCAGCGGTGCAATAAAGCTTAAGTCGAATACACCCTGGTGTGTTTCACCGTCTGCCCCGACAAGACCGCTGCGGTCAATTCCGAGCAGGACGTCGAGGTTCTGTCTGTCGACATCGTGCAGCAGCTGATCGTAACCGCGCTGTAGGAACGTCGAATAGATTGCAAGATAAGGTTTCATTCCTGCAGCTGCCATTCCCGCAGCCATCGTTACAGCGTGCTGTTCAGCAATGCCCGTATCAAAGAAACGCTCCGGCAGTTCGTTCTGGAACTTTGTCAGCTTGCTGCCGACCGGCATAGCCGGTGTCATTGCAACGATCGATTCATCTTTATGTGCACGGTCGAGTACAGTATTCGACATAAATGCACTCCATGATTCGGTCTTCTTCGTACCGAGCACTTCTCCCGTTTCAATCTTATACGGTCCGAGACCGTGCCAGATACCAAGCTTATCGTGTTCTGCCGGATGATATCCCTTACCTTTTTTTGTAATTACATGGATAATAACCGGTCCGTCATATTCCTTCGATGTTTTAATTGCAGCACCGAGGTCTTCGAAATTGTGCCCGTCCACCGGACCGATATATTTAATGCCGAGCTCTTCAAAGAAGATGCCGTCGACAAACATATATTTTGTGCTGTCTTTAAAACGGTCTGCAAGGTCCCGGAGCGTCGTGCCGACCTGCGGCAGACGTTCGATAAACTCTTCGGCACCGTGTTTAAATTTGTTGTACTGCGTGTTTGTTCTCATGCGCCCGAGCATGTTGTGCAGCGCACCGACATTCGGAGCGATACTCATTTCATTATCGTTTAAAATAATCGTCATGTTCGTTTTGTCACTGCCGATATGGTTTAATGCTTCAAGCGCCATACCGCCGGTTAACGCGCCGTCTCCGATAATCGGTACAACGTGATTTTTTTCACCTTTGATATCGCGTGCTTTTGCAAACCCCATAGCTGCTGAAAGAGACGTAGATGAATGACCCGCTTCCCATACATCGTGTTCGCTTTCACGCATTTTAGGAAATCCGCATAACCCTTTATATTGTCTGAGCGTAGCGAAATCCGCACTTCTGCCCGTTAATATTTTGTGTATATAGGCCTGATGCCCTACATCGAAAATCAGTTTATCCGACGGTGAATCAAAGTACTTATGAAGTGCAATTGTCAATTCAACAACACCTAAGTTTGCTCCGATGTGGCCGCCTGTCACTGCACATGACTCGATGAGAAATTCTCTTACGTCACTTGCTAGCTGAACGAGCTCTTTTTCATTTAAGTCTTTCAAAAATGCAGGCTCGTCAATACTATATATATTCATATAGCAACCACCTTTAAATTTACTAATAATAATTATAACACTTTAATGTTCGGACCAAAAAGAAAAATGATAATTCATACTGACATATGAATTATCATTGATCTCTTTCAGCAAACTTCTGAACGATTTTACGTAATCCTGCTGTCGATATTAATTCATTCAGGCTGTCAAGAATACGGTACGCTTCGTCAACTTTGTCAGCTAATGCACCTTTTGCTCCGTCCAGTCCAAGTTCGCTTACATAAGTGACTTTGCCTTTTTTAACGTCACTGCCTGTATTTTTACCTGTCAGTTCAGGATTTCCTTCCATGTCTAAAATATCATCTTTTATCTGGAAAAGCACACCGATTACCTCGCTGAAATTCTCAAGCCGGCGGGTAACTTCCTGCGCAGCATCTGCAATAATGCATGCTGCGGTTACCGGTGCTTTTATCAGTGCGCCGGTTTTATATGCGTGAATCGTTTCAAGCTCTTCCAGCGTTGTTGCCCGTTTTTCAGCCTCGATATCAAGCATCTGTCCGCTGATCATGCCCGACTGTCCACTTGCAGTTGAGATGGTTTCAACGAGTCTGATTCTCACTTCTGCAGTTAATTCCTTATCTTTTGCAATCACGTTAAAGCTTTCGTTCAGCAGATTATCTCCCGCGAGGATCGCAGTACCTTCACCGAAGACGATATGATTCGTCGGCTTGCCGCGTCTTAAGTCATCGTTATCCATCGCCGGCAGATCGTCGTGAATAAGCGAATACGTATGAATCATTTCAATTGCGGATGCGGCGCTGATTCCTTTATCAGGAGATTCTCCCAGCGCTTCAAGTACAGTAAATAAAAGCAGAGGACGCAGTCCCTTGCCGCCGGCTTCAATCGAATATTTACTTGCGTTGTAAATCGTTTCAGAATGCTGATACGTATTCAGGTGATTGAGAATGTTCGCTCTCACTTTAGCGATGCCGGATAAGTTATTCTCCATCGCTGTCAGTGTCCTTATTCAGTTCTTCAACTTTTAACTCTGCATTTTTCAGTATGTTGTCGCATTCCTGTGAAAGTTTAATACCTTCCTGATAAAGCTCAAGCGACTTCTCAAGAGATACTTCCTCTTCGTCCAGCGACTTGACGATTGTTTCCAATCTGGTCATTTTCATTTCAAAAGTCTGATCATTTTTAGTCATCTGTATTCACCTCTGTCACTTTCGCGCTGACTGTTCCCCGATTAAATGAAGTTTCAATCATATCGCCAACTTTTAAGTTTTCTGCTTCTGTGACTATTTTATTATTAAACGTCGTATAAGAATAGCCTCTTTTTAATATCTGCACCGGACTGACTGATTCCAGCATGTTAATATTGCCGGCAAGCCGCTCTGCCTTCTGGCCAAGCAGTGCTTTCATGCGGCGTTTCAGCTCGTCTTCTGTTCTCAGCCGCTCCGCCTGTGAATCTTTAATACGGGGAGCCGGGTTGTTATACGACAGTGATGCTTTTGTTTTATCGAGCGTGTAACGGTGTTCACGGAGCGACATCGACATATAGTTGTCGAGCGTCAAAGTCAGATCTCTGAGTTTTTCCGTCTGCTCTGTATATAATAAATTCGGATTTTTAAACTTATAATAGTTTGATAAACTCTCGAGATGTTTTTTGGAACGGTCAATTTTAGTCAGTAAGAGACTGTCGGACTGCCTCTTGAGTTCACCGAGGCGGAGATGTAAATCCCGCATGTTCGGCACTGCCTGTTCCGCTGCAGCTGTCGGCGTCGGTGCACGCAGATCACTCACGTAATCCACAAGCGTAATGTCCGTTTCGTGGCCGACACCGGTAATTACCGGTGTATTCATATTAAATACCTGCAGCGCGACTTCCAGCTCGTTAAACGTCCAGAGATCTTCAATAGACCCTCCGCCCCGTGCGAGAATCACTGTATCCGCACCAAGCTTGTCCGCACGGCTTAAGTTTGTCAGGACACTCTCCTGACTTCGTCCGCCCTGTACGTATGTATTTAATAATGTCACTTTAACCAGCGGATATCTGCGTGATAAAGTGGTAATCATATCTTTAATAGCTGCACTTGTACTGGAAGACACGATGGCAATGTGTTCCGGGAAAGCAGGAATCGGCTTTTTATGCTCCGGGTTCAGATAGCCTTTTTTCTTCAGCAGCTCTTTATTTTGTTCAAGTTTTAAAAACAGTTGGCCGATACCGTCAATCTGCATCTCCTTGACGTAAATCTGGTACTGGCCGCGGGCTTCGTACAGAGTAATGTTTCCAGCTAAAAGCACATTCTGCCCCTCTTCGGGTTTGAAATTCAGCTTTTCGGCGTCGTATCTGAACATGACCGCACTGATGACAGACCTGTCATCTTTTATAGAAAAATATATGTGGCCGTTCGTATGATGTTTCACATTCGACAGCTCACCTTTAAGAAAGACCCGTTGCAGGTACGGGTCTTTTTCAAATTTATATTTAATATATTTTGTTAAGGACTGAACTGATAAATACTTTGTACTATCCATTTTTACCTAACCTTCATTCTGCACGGCAAAGTTCTTCAGTACCCCGTTTACGAAACGGTGGCTGTCTTTGTCACCGTAGTTTTTAGCGAGTTTAATCGCTTCGTCAATAACGACCTTTACAGGCGCGCCGTGACTTTGCAGTTCGCTTACTGCGAGGCGTAATATATTTCTTTCAACTTTTGATATACGTTCAATCGTATATCCTGTTAAGTAACGGCTGATTTCATCATTTACTTTTTCCTGGTTGTGAATGTAGTAATCGACTACCGATTTAACAAATGTTTCAGTCTGGTACACTTCGTAAAAACGTGCTTCTTTCAGTTCAACGACGTTTTTGTCTGTCTGGAATAACAGCTGAAATGCTTTCTTGCGTTGTTCATGTCTTTTCATGCTTACACCTAAACCTATCTATTAACTTATTTAATAATATTAACGATGTGTACGTTAGTTTCGTTAACTTTGACTTCGAGCATATCATTTACAGCTTGTTTAACATTTTCCTGAATACGCTCAGCTACACTGTGAACGTTCCGGTCAGTTGATAATACGACGTAAATCGCAATGTGAATCTGATCATCTTTAGTCTCGACTTTAACACCGCGACCGCGGAATTTCTTCCCAATCTTTTCGATATTACCACTGGCAAAATTATTTTGCAATGAGTGAACGCCTTTAGTTTCCTCAACCGCAATACTTGCGATTACTTCAATGACTTCACTGGAAATTTCGATGCTGCCTAAATTTGTATTATGATTTTGTAAAATCATACAATCACCTCACTGTTTTATTATATCACGTGATGCCGGTAATATTAAATGGTTTGCTGAATGGATTGATAAACAATAGAGGGCGCTCGGGAAATGTGAAAAATGCTGTTTTTATTACTTTAAATATATGTCTATTTGCGGGTTTAGTCAATTGGGTGCGGGGGCGATTCCGGGGTGAGCGACTTTGCACCCGGGAAAGTGCGTTTGCACCGCAATGAGTGCGCCTCATTCCCGGAAAAGCAACTTTTCTCCGCAATGAACGACCCTCATTCCCGAGGAAGCGACTTTTCTCCGCAATGAACGACCCTCATTCCCGAGAAAACAACCTTGCCCCACCGCAGCCATCATACTTCCAAGGATAAAAAAATGACCGGCTTAAAAAAGCCGACCGATATTTTGATTATTCCAGATTATCAACTGCATATTGCGCTTGTTCCGGTGTGAATTTTTCACCATATTCAGAGACGAGCTGATCATAAATAGCGGAGTGTGACATGTTCATTATATCCTGATAATTTTCTGCTGATTTCAGGGCGTTGGCATTCCAGTCAAATTCAATGTTATCAATTGCGTACTGTGCAGCCTCTTCCGGGAATGCTTCTCCATATTCTGATACAAGCTGATCGTATATACCCGCCTTTGACATGCTCATAATTTCAGCATAGTTATACGCACTGTTCAACGCAGATTCCCATTCTCTCGGGATATCACCGGATTCTGAATCTGAAGATGCAGTTTCTTCCGCAGCGTCTTCTTCGGGCTCCGCCTGTTCTTCCTGATCCGCTTCAGCCGCTGCGAGCTCCATTTCTTCTACTTTAGTTTCGGCTTCTTCAAGCCCGGATTCTAAACTTGCTATTTGATCATCCTTTTCCGACAGTTGATTTTCCAGGTTTGCTACCTGTTCATTAAGTTGTTTGTTTTCTTCTTCGAGCTCACCAGTATCACTATTATCCTGTTCTTCAGAGTTTTGTTTTTCCAGTTCACTGACCTGATTCTCAAGCTCATCAATTTGCTGATTAAGCTGCTCGTTCTCCTCTTCGATAGCTGTTATATTTTCATCGTTTGCAACAGTATCTTCGCTTTCTTCTGCTGCACCACATGCACCAAGTAATAACACAGACGATAAACTACCAATTACCAGCATTTTCTTCAATTTACATATCTCCCTTAAATTCAATATATTTACATTAATTATAATGAATCCGAGGAGAGAAAGCTATTAAATTTTAGACTTTTCTGTTTATTTATGTACAGAAATGCTTCAAACAGGATTTGTGCTGCTCACGCTTACTCAATATTAAAAATTCCCTCGCTTACTTTAACAAGATAAAAACCGCCTATCCATCCCAAAACGGAATGAAAAGACGGTTCAGAGTATTAATTCATAATGTCATGTTCTGCTAAGAAGTTAGTGTTGTAATCATTATTCAGGAAGTCATCGTTTAACAGTATGTTCTGGTGGAACGGAATTGTCGTATCGATGCCGCTGATCTGGAATTCCCCGAGTGCGCGTTTTGCTGTCTGGATTGCTTCTGTGCGGTCTTTGCCGTGTACAATCAGTTTTGCAATCATCGAATCGTAATACGGCGGAATAACGTAGCCTGCATATGATGCAGTATCCATTCTCACACCGAATCCGCCCGGCTGAAGGAAGTCTTTAATCTTCCCTGCAGAAGGCATAAAGTTCTTATAAGGGTTCTCCGCATTGATTCTGAATTCAAATGCGTGTCCTTCGAATTTAATGTCTTCCTGTTTAAACGGCAGCTCTTCATGCATAGCAACCTGGATTTGTGATTTTACAAGGTCAATGCCCGTAATCATTTCTGTTACCGGGTGCTCTACCTGAATACGGGTGTTCATTTCCATGAAGTAATATTTCTGCTCGTTTAAGTCATAGATGAACTCAATAGTACCGGCACCGATATAATCGATGCTTTTCGCTGCACGGACAGCAGTTTCTCCCATTTCACGTCTCGTCTTGTCACTGATCACCGGACTTGGTGCTTCTTCTACGAGTTTCTGCATGCGGCGCTGTACTGTACAGTCGCGTTCACCGAGATGAACGACGTTGCCGTGGTAGTCTCCGAGCACCTGAATTTCAACGTGGCGGAAGTTCTCGATATATTTTTCAATATAAAGACTCTTATTGCCGAATGCACTCTCAGCTTCCTGCTCGGTCAATTTATAGTTTTGTGTCAGTTCATCTTTATTGCGTGCGACTCTGATTCCTTTACCGCCGCCGCCGTGGCTTGCTTTAATAATAATCGGATAGCCGATTTCATCAGCGATTTTATAAGCATCTTCGATGGATTTAACCACACCGTCGCTGCCCGGCACTGTCGGAACGTCTGCTTCGATCATCGTTTTCTTTGCTACGTCTTTAACGCCCATAAGAGAAATCGTCTCAGACATCGGTCCGATAAAGATCAGGCTTGATGATTCACACATTTCTGCGAAATCACTGTTTTCAGCCAGGAACCCGTAACCCGGGTGAATGGCATCACAGCCCGTGGATTGTGCAATCGTAATAATACCGATCATATCCAGGTAGCTGTCTTTGGAAAGTTTTGGTCCGATGCAGTAAGATTCTGTCGCTAGTTTCCGGTGTAAACTATCCTTGTCTGCTTCAGAGTATATACTGACAGTCTCGATACCAAGTTCGTGACATGCACGGATGATACGTACCGCAATTTCCCCGCGGTTTGCTATGAGTACTTTTTTAATCATCGTAATCTGAATAATGGCTGATTGTATTCAACCATATCTCCGTCGTCTACTAGAATTTCAGTTACTTCACCGGATACTTCTGCCTGAATTTCGTTGAACAGTTTCATTGCTTCCAAAATACAAACAACAGACGTGCTTGATACTTTGTCCCCTACTTTAACGTAAGCATCCGCTTCCGGTGACGGCGCTTTATAGAACGTGCCGACCATCGGTGCTCTTACAACGATGCCTTCGTCTTCGGGCTGAACTTCTTTAGCCGGAGCCTGTACCTGCTGCGGTGCTGCCTGTGTCTGTACCGGCTGAGGCGCCTGAGTTACAGCCTGTGTTATTTCTCTTTTCAGTTTAATATCCACATCTTTGTCTTTATAAGAAATCTCAGTAAGCGATGCGCGCTCCATTTTTTCAATTAAAGAATCGACTTGTTCTAAATTCATTAGCTTTACTCTCCCATAAAATAATATGTACTACATTTTACATAGGTGGTCATACCAATTCAAGTATTAATTAAGAGCAGTAAAAAATTACTGCTCTGTATTTGTAATTATGCTCTTGAAACGTAAGAACCTTCTTCTGTGTTAACGACAAGAATATCGCCCTGGTTAACAAACAGAGGCACCTGGATAGTGATACCTGTTTCAAGTGTAGCTGATTTGGATGCACCGCTCGCAGTGTCCCCTTTAATTCCCGGTTCAGTCTCAGTTACTTCAAGCTCAACAGTTTTCGGCAGTTCCACTCCGAGTGTTTCGCTTCCGTACATCATAATCGATACCGGCATATTTTCTTTAAGGAATTTAAGTTCATGTTCCAGCTGATCGGCAGGAATTGAAATCTGATCGTAAGTGTTGTTGTCCATAAATACATAGCTGTCGCCGTCTGCATATAAGTACTGCATCTTCATGTTGTCAATTTGTGCTCTGCCGACTTTCTCGCCCGCTCTGAAAGTTTTTTCCTGGATTGATCCGTTACGCAGGTTTTTTAATTTACTGCGTACGAATGCCGCACCTTTACCTGGTTTAACGTGCTGGAAGTCCATTACTCTCCAGATATTGCCTTCTACTTCTACTGTAAGTCCAGTTTTAAAATCGTTTACTGAAATCATGTTTTTCCTCCTAGATAATCTGTCTCTCTTATACGATAAACAGTTTTTTACTGCTGTGTGTTAATTTTTTTAGACCGGATTCAGTTACCAGTGTGTCATCTTCAATACGTACACCGCCGAGACCGTCTACATAAATACCGGGTTCGACAGTGACGCACATACCGGGTTCTAAAGTCATTGTACTTTTTTGAGCGAGACCTGGCAATTCATGTACTTCAAGTCCGAAGCCGTGTCCGAGTGAATGACCGAAGTTGTCGCCGTATCCGTGAGCACTGATTACATCACGTGCAACAGCATCCGCCTCTTTTCCTGACATACCTGCTTTAATCTCATCCAGTGCTTTGAGCTGTGACTCAAGCACGACGTTGTAGATTTTTTCCATTTCAGGTGATACCGAGCCGACGCCGAATGTGCGGGTAATGTCGGATGCATAGCCCTGGTAATATGCGCCGAAGTCCAATGTTACCATATCGCCTGATTCAATTACTTTGTCCGACGCGACACCGTGCGGCAGAGCGCCTCTGTGACCGCTCGCAACAATCGTATCGAAGCTTGGCCCGCTTGCACCGAGTTTTGTCATGTACGCTTCAAGTTCGTTTTTAACTTCCAGTTCAGTCATTCCCGCTTTAACAAACGTTAAAATGTACTCGTATGACTGATCGGCGATTTCGCATGCTTTCTGAATCAGGTCAAGCTCTGCTTCGGTTTTGATTAAACGGATTTTTTCCACTTCACCTGTTAACGGTACTGTGTCAAAATCTTCTTTAATCCTGCTGTATGTATTGTAGTTTACGTGTTCCCCTTCGAAACCAATACGCTTAATGTTCTTTGATTTCATAAATGATGCTGTGAAATCAAGCAGGCTTCCCTGCTGCAGTACAAACTCGAAATCCTGAGCCTGTTCAGCGCCCTGTGCTTTATACCTGAAATCCGATATAAGATATCGTCCCTTCGGTGTAATGACAAGCGCCCCGCTGGAGCCGGTAAAATTACTTAAATATCTTCTGTTATAACCGTTCATTACGAGTAACGCATCAAGGTTTTCTCTCTCAATCAACTGTTGTACTTTATCAAATTTAATCATTTCTCCGTCACCTCTCCATAACCATTTTACATGAAACCGGTCTCTATTTCATTTTCTTTTTATATTTTAACGTTAACATGTTAAAATAGTCTAATGAAATATAGGAGAATGTGGGATGAAACTTAAACTATCTGCAACGTTACTAGTATTACTTGCTGCGGGGTGCTCCGGGAGTTCGCCTGAGGAGACACTGATCGAGCAGGAAGAGTATAAAAGTGAACTTGAAGGACTGCTGCAGACCGAACAGGTCCGCAATAAGCAGCTGACACTGCATCTCGACAACCTCGAGACACAGATTGTGAACTTCGAACGCGACCGGGACAACCCGAACGTCGAAAAGTATGTTGACATCGTGACTGCTTATGCAGACGGTATTACGAAAAATCTTAATACGTTAAATGAACACATTGCGGCTTACCGCAGCGGCGATCAGGTCAATACCGGCGAAGTGATTAAAACGAGAGATGCGGTTAAAGACACAGTAGAAACTTATGAATCTGCTGTCGGTGAACTTGAACTGACGGAAGTTCTGGAACGCGAACATTCCAATGTCGTTCTTGCCAATGAGGAAATTACCGAAGCTGTAAACCAGATTGCCGATGCACTGGCTGCAGACGACGAGACCCTTCTGAACGAAGCAATTGACAGACTGCAGTCGGCCACAGAATACTTATAGAGAGAATGAAGCATAATGACCAAACTGATATACGGCGGACAGGCAGTCCCTGAAGGCGTCATGTTCCAGTCAAAAACGCATATGGCGACAGCTATACGGCGGACTAACGGCGACATCGACTACTTTGACATGCCCCGCCCTGAAAAACCGTTCTTAAATAAACTTAAAAAAATTCCGCTCGTCCGGGGCAACGTGGCAATACTGGAAGCGAGCGTTTACGGCATGAAGCATATGGACTTCGCCGCCGACCGTTACGACCGGGATCCGAGAGAGGATTACAAAATTGCAGACGAGAAAAGCAGTCAGAATACAGCGAAAGTCGTGCTTTCCACTGTAATTATCGGTATACTTACCTTCTTCATCGGTAAATTTATACTGACACTGATTCCGGTTTTTGTCGCCGAAGTGTTTTCCGGTGTTATTTCCGGAAAATTCGGCCAGGTAGCACTGGAAACGCTGATAAAATTAATTATTCTGCTCGGCTACATATATATATTGTCGCTGACACCGATGGTAAAACGGCTGTTTCAGTATCACGGTGCAGAGCATAAAGTCATCAACTGCTTTGAACAAAACAGGCCTCTAACAGTAGAAAATGTACAGTCTGAATCAAGACTTCATTACCGGTGCGGCAGTTCGTTTATACTGTTTACCGTGCTCGTCGGTTTCGTTCTGTACATGTTCGTGCCGGTCGACCCGCTCTATGTCAGAGTAATCAACAGAATTCTGCTGATACCTGTCGTACTCGGCCTGTCATTTGAAGTGCTGCAGCTGACGAACAGACTTCGTGAAGTGCCGATGTTTAAGTTTCTCGGCCTCCCCGGCCTGTGGCTTCAGTATTTAACGACAAAGCAGCCGCACAACGACCAGGTGGAAGTTGCAATACATTCATTCAACCATCTTTTAGGGAGTGAAAAAAAGTGAAAAGAGCTTTGGTAATTATCGTACTGACCGTTGCTGCAATCGGACTTTTGATGAATCTTGATTTAGTCTTAGCCATGATTGTCAACTCACTGATATTGCTGCTCCTGCTTGCCGCGATTGTTTACGGCATTTATTATTTCTTTATCTTAACTGAAGATCAGAGGAAATATAAAAAAGCATTGCGCAGAGCCAAACGTAAATACCGTAAAAAATAATACATATATAACAAGGAGAGGTTTTTAAGTGGAAAGCTGGATTATTGCATTAATAATTTTAGCAGTTGTCATCATTGCATTGGTGATAAATGCATTTTTAAGTATGAGAGGCGTCAACATGTTAACGGAGACGGAATTCAATCAGGACCTGCGTAAAGTGCAGCTGATCGATTTACGTGAGAAGGATAATTTCGAGCACGGTCATATTCTTGGAGCAAGAAATATTCCAATTTCGACATTCCAGATGAAAAAAGGCGGCATACGTAAAGACAAGCCTGTTTACTTATATGATCAAAATGGACGTACGGCACTGCGTGCTGCACGTATGCTGAAAAAAGACGGCCATAAAGATATCAATGTTTTAAAACAGGGTATTTCCAAATGGACGGGCAAGATTAAATCTAAAAACCGTTAATATTATAATTACAACGTCTGACCTGATTGGGTCAGGCGTTTTTTTGTCGGCTGATTTAAAATAAAAAAATCCTGCAGCTGTACAGCCGCAGGATTAAAAATTTAAATTGAATTAGTTTTTGTGGAATGGTGATTTAACGAATTTGGCAGGTACTTCTTTGTTACGGACTTTGATGATGAATTCCTTATCAAGCTCGTAGAAATCAGTATCCACTAATGCGAAACCGATTGAACGTTTAGTCGTCGGTGACTGCGTTCCGCTCGTAACATACCCTACTTTGTTTCCTTCGTTATCGAAAACTTCGTAGTCTGTACGTGCAATTCCTTTGCCTGTAATCTCAAATGGAGACAGACGGCGTGGAATTCCGTTTTCTTTTTGTGCTTTTAAGACCGGCTGACCGATGAAATCGCCTTTGTCTACTTTAACAGCAAATCCAATGCGTGATTCAAGCGGTGAGATTTCAGGTGATAAGTCCTGGCCGTGAAGTGGAAGTCCCGCTTCAAGACGCAGTGTATCACGTGCACCAAGTCCGCATTCAACGGCACCGTTGTCTTTGAATAATTTCCACAGGTCAAGCGTGTCTTCAGGCTTACAGTATAGTTCGAAACCATCTTCTCCTGTGTATCCGCTTTGTGAAATAATTACATCTTTACCGTCCACTTTCGCATCAGTTACGAAATTGAACATCTTCATGTCTGACAGATCAGTTTCAGTGAATTTTTGTACTAACGCTCTTGCATTCGGACCCTGTACAGCGAGCTGACCGTAGTCTGCAGATACGTTTTCCACTTTCACATCGTATCCTTCGATAGCTGAAAGCCATTCGAAGTCTTCTTCAGTATTGCCTGCGTTAGGAATAAGCAGGTAGTCGTTTTCAGCAAGCTTGTAAATGACAAGATCGTCGATCACGCCGCCTTTTTCATTCGCAATTGCAGTGTATTGAGCTTTTGCATCTGTTAACTTAGAAACATCGTTAGTCAGTGCATAGTTTAAGAATTCTTCAGCCTGTGAACCTGTTACACGGATTTCACCCATGTGGCTGACATCGAAAATACCGACATCTTCTCTTACTGCAGTGTGTTCTTCTTTGATGCTTGAGAATTGAACAGGCATTTCCCAGCCGCCGAAGTCGACCAGTTTAGCACCGTTCTCATGATAGTACTCGTTTAAAGGTGTTCTTTTTAACTCACTCATTACAATTTCCTCCTCAAATAAATAAAACAGGACAGTGACTATTCGCTGTCCTGTTGAAATAATCTTCAGGATTACGTCGCAATACTGTCCTTTTGCCTGAGAGATTCACCGGAATCGGCTTGCTCCTTCGGCGACGCATAATGCGTTCTCTCCAGTATTATTCATCCGTAACTGTCTTGTGAATCCGTATACATTATAGTCATAATTTAATTGAAATAGCAAGCTGAATACTCATGATCCGTGATTCGTACGATTCATATGAGCGATGATTTCAGAGGCTGTTTCTTCTACGGTCTGAAGCGTGCTGACCTCGAGATCTGAAAGTGCTTTATATTTCCCGAGTCTCGACTGATAAAGATCCCGTACTTTTTCGATGTCCTGGTTTCCGAGCGGGCGGTTTTCATCCTGCTGAATACGCTTATACAATTTTTCGAACGGAGCATTCAAAAAATAAACCGGTCTGTTTTTCAGTTCAATTAAAGTGCTGTATGACTTCCCGTACGTCACTACCCCGCCGCCGGTTGCAATAATTACATCTTCCCCGAGGGTTTGTTTCAGCGCCTGAAATTCGTACTCCCTGAAAGCTGCTTCTCCTTCAGACGCAAAAATTTCAGGAATCGTCTGTCCTGCCAGTTCAGGAATAACTGCATCGAGATCGATGACCTTTTTGTTAAGCTGTTTTCCAAGTATGTGTGCGATAGTTGTTTTACCGCATCCCATAAAGCCGATTAATATCATATGCATAATCACCTAGTTTATTATTTGTTGGATTCTAGAAATATAGATTTCAATAAGATTCATGCGGATATCCAGTATCAGCTGAAATCTATTAAAGTAATGATAGTACACTCCGGCTAAATATATAAGTAAAAAGTATACGGATATGCTGAAAAATCCGTCATTGGCTGAAGATAAACGTTTCATTGGCAGCTCCTTTCAGTTCAAGCGTAATCGTTTTATCTGTTTCAGTTAATGTGAATGATTCGATATTAAACATCAGCGTGACAAAGCCGTCACCGTTTACGCTTTTAATAATCCGGCCGTTTGAATAACGGTAGGACACTTCGTCTTTGCCGGTGTTAAAGCTGATTGTCTGTCCGCTGATTTCTATTTCTTCAGCTGCATTGTACGTGTCGATAATATCCAGTGTGAAAATGTCGGTATCATAATAATCAGATACGGGTGTCAGTGACTGGAACATCACCAGTATATTCGGCATTACAGCCATAATCAGCGATGCAGTCATAAGCGACAAAAGTATTTCCATGTAGCTGAAACCGTCAGCTGCATATTTTTTTGAGCCGTTCATCACACGGCACCCCCGCCCCTTCCATAAATTTCCGCGCTGCCTTTATATAGTTTTCGGCCGAGTCATAACGTGTACTCATGTTGTACAGTTCACGGCAGACAGTCAGCTGCTCCATGCTCAGCGAGTCAGTCACTGATATATAAAGAATGCCCGGAATCATTAAAACGACGGCAGTAAATATAATAATTGACAGCAGACTGTCGTATAACAAAAATCCGTCACTGTTCAATTCGGAACCTCCCTTTCACGATCTGGAAAATAAACTTCACGGTCCTGCCGCTGCACGACAGATACACCGTACCAAAACCGCTGGTATCCCCGTTCGGTCTGTAGGAGAAGCGGCTCATCCCCTCTTCGGCGAGAGTGCATGCTTTCAGTTTGTACTGCGATATTATTTTGCGGTCGGGGTCCACGACGTCGATTGACTGTTTATCGTAATCCATCAGAACGGTGTAAGACCTGCCCGTTGCCATCGCATGCATCTGGGCACCCTGAAAAACATAGCTGACAGTCTCGATTTCATCACCGGTGTCATTTTGCCGGTAAACTGGTAAATGCGGCACGGATAATGACAGGATGATGCTGACGAGTAACAGGGTCAGCATCATTTCCATCATCGTAAAACCGTTACTCTCTTGCTGCTTCGCCATTAGTAATCGTAATTGATTCTCCGTTTTGGCAGCTGACCTGTTCAGCTGTTAAGTATTCCGGCACGAGGTCCTGAATGGATGATGGTCTGCCGCCTTCATTCAGCGTGTATGCCTCAATCTGACTCTGAACCATGCGCACCTGTGCTTCGCAGCCTGTGTCCTGTACATTTCTGCTCTGTGCAGCGATATTCGGGATGATCAGTATAATCAGCACGGATATAACGAGAAGCACCAGCAGCATTTCAATCAGTGTAAAGCCCTCTTCTTTTTGCTTAAACTTACGGTTCATCGTTTTTCTCATAATTATTTCCTCCTAGTTAATTTTACTCATCATGCCGAAAATCGGCATGACGATGACTAAATACAGACATACGATTAACAGCCCGAGAATTAAAAATATGACGGGCTGTATTTTCTTCGTTAAGCTTTCGATTTTAATAATGATATTTTCCAATGAGTATTCACTGTAAATAATCAGTTCCCGTCCGACGTCGCTGTTGTATTCACCGTGATTGACGAACACCGCGAGCCGTTTGTCGAGCATCTCCATTCCCGTAATGGCATCTCCGAGAGACCGGCCCTGCATGAGGTCTGTTTCTATAGTCCCTGCCGCAAGACTTAAATAACGATTGATTGTCTGCGTTTTAAACAGCAGAATAATTTCTTTTACTTCGAGTCCGTTATTTAAAAAGTATCCGAATTCACGCGAGAAGGTGTATGTGACGTAATATTTGAAATATGTTTTCACGACCGGTAATTTAAGCAGCAGTTTCGCTGCGAGTGCAGTATTTTTAAGGTTGATGATAATGAAGAGCACCATTGTGCCGAGTAGAACAAAAGCAGTAACGGCCAGTGCCGCATAAGGCAGGTAATTCAGTATGAGCGTAAGCACGTTGACGAGCATCGTTTTCTCTGTCTGCATCGCGCTGTACAGCTCGTTAAACTGCGGAATAACCGTATAGTTTAACAGGATGAGCATAATTATAAATATTGTCACGAGTACGAGCGGATACTGAAGTGTTTTAACAAGCTTTTGAACCGTGTTTTTCCGCGTCGTTAAATATTCTCCGGACTGTTCCAGATTCGATATAATTTCCCCGTGAATTTCAGCGAATGATACCTGCATAATAATCGACTTTGAAAAACCGAGATGTCTGAGGACAGCACTGAGCGATGCGCCGCTGTTTATCAGGCCGAGCATTGCCGTTTTGTCATCGCGTCTGATGACTTCGTACTGCTCGGTCAGAAATATCAGCGCCTGCTGCATCGTAAAACCGTTTTTTAAAAGCGCTGAAAGTTTCAGCAGAAAGTGTGCATCGTATTTACCGAGCTTATTGGAACGACCTCTTGTAATGGTTATATTCTTCATCACTCAGCGCTCCTTCACGGTAGATTTCAAGAAGCTTATCCTGAATTGTCGAATAAGCGGCGGTCCCGCCGTTTAAATATGTTTTAATCATTTCCTGATCCATGTATTCATAAAGAATATATGAACCCTTCGCGGTATGAATCAGCCGCTGATTGACGATAAGTGAAATACTTTCCGCCATTTCCTCTTTGTACAGCCCGTAATCTTTCAGACGTGTCAGCGTGCTCAGTGCACTTTTACTGTGGAAGGTGCTGAGTACCAGATGTCCGGACAGGCTTGTTTTCAACAGCTCTTCTGCGATGATTCTGTCCCTTATTTCCCCGAACATTATAATGTCGGGGTCACAGCGCAGCACACCCCTGATAAGTGGACCGTAGGTTAATTTGGCCTTATCGTTAATTTCAACCTGAACCAGTCCGTCGATATCGAATTCAACCGGGTCTTCAACGCTGATAATCTGTCGCGAGCCTTCTTTAACCACGCCCGCTGCCAGTCTGTACATCACGGTACTTTTCCCTGATCCTGTCGGTCCTGTAAAGAGAATGAGTCCCTGTGAGAGCTTCATGTACGACGAGAGGAAATCATAGTCTTCATCTTTATAAAAAAGATCTGCCGACGATTTTTCTGCACTCGTGTTCAGCAGTCTGATGACTGTAATTTCTTTCATAATCGAGAGCGGAAGTGTGCTGATGCGTATACTGCACAGCAGCTCACCGATATAAAAGTCAGTTCTGCCGCTCTGCGGCACTTTGTGCTCGTTGATGTCCAGTTCTGCAATGAACTTTAAATAGTTGATCAGCCGCTTTAAAATATCCGGCTCCAGTGTTCTGACATACATCATTTTTCCACGGACTCTCTTTTTTACCGAGCCTCCTGATTTTTCAAACGTAATATGAATATCACTTGCGCTGCTGTCATATGCATCCTTAATTATTGATTCTGCAAGTTCCTTCAAAAAAACACCTCCTACCCTATATATAGGCGAAAAGTGCGTTTTCCTTTTAAAAAAGTTACTTTAATACAAAAATAGCAAAACTGGTTTACTTTTTACACAAACCTCCATAGTTTTGGAATTTAATTACAGCGGAATTATGCGAATTGCTATTTACATTGCTCTTGTTATTATCTATAATTGAATTTAATGATATGTGAAATTATTCAGGTGGGAGGATGTATCACATGGATAAAGTATTTAAAATGCTTGGGTTCTGGACTGCAATTTTTGCAATTCTGTTCTATGTAGGAGATATGGTAGGCGTTTCACTGTTCTTCGTAGCACAGACCGGATTCTTCGTGTTACTTGGCTATATGAAATTAACTGAAAGAATGTACATGTACGTATTTGCTGCATATTTAATCTTGTTCTTCATCGGCTTTACATACTTCACAACATTCTTACTTGAACCATCATTTGGTAACGAAATCTAATTAAACTAAAAAGCAGGCGCACTCCGGTGCCCTGCTTTTTTAATTGGTTTACAATGAGTAAATATTAAAATTATTGAATACAGATAAAAAAGCAGTCCGAACATCATCTGATGTTCGGACTGTCGTGTCTGCCTATCTTACGTACGGATTATTTTCTTTCTCATCACCGATTGTTGTCGGGATATTATGCCCTGCGTAAACCGTCGTTTCCGGTGGAAGTTTGTAAAGTTTTTCCCTGATTGAATGCATCAGCTCCGCTGTGCTGCCGCCGTACAGATCAGTACGCCCGACCCCTTTGTTGAATAATACGTCTCCGGAAATGACGAAATCATCGAATTTATAGCTCAGTGAGCCCGGTGAATGGCCTGGCGTATGAATGACATCGAAATTAAAGGCCCCTACAGCCGCTTTACCTTCTTTTAAGGTATTCGGTGTCACCGAGGAAGTAATCTCCTCAGTGAAGCGGATTGAGCCGTTTTTAGAGATGTCTGTGAGCCAGTCTGTTTCTATGTCCGACATATAGACATCTGCGCCTGTAAATGCCTGTACTTCATCCAGTGCGCCGAAGTGATCGTAATGCGTGTGTGTCAGCAGTATGCCGTCGACCGGCAGTCCGATATCCTTCAGCTTGCCGATAATTGCACCGGGTTCCGCCGATGGATCAATTACGAGCAGGCGTTCACCGTTATCGACGATATAGCAGTTAGTCTGTAAAGCCCCTAAAGGCATTCTTGTTATTTTCATTAATAATCACCCTCCAAAATGTTCTCGACAAAAGTATATATTAATTATACAATATTATTAAGTGATTGTTTAAAGAGAAAGATTAGGGGGTCAATTATAATGCCTTTCTTCGATACAGGAGAATTATTTACTATTGGTGGTGTTTCCATCAGAATCGGTATTAATGCACTTGCGATTCTAATGGGCCTGGTAGCAGTATTTGGAGTATTTGGACTTGTTAACTCTATGAAAGCTAAAAACCTTCTTGGTGCAGGCTTCAGCGCAGTAACAGTTCTTGTTTTTGGACTCTGGACACTTGCAACAATATTCACATTCGGCTATCCGGATCTTGGTTAATTAAATTAATGAATAAGAAAACTCCCTTCCGGGTAATCCGGAAGGGAGTTTTTAAATGTTATAAATGATTTTTGGCTGTTTCAAGCTGCTGTCTGACAGCTTCAGTCCCTGTTGAGCCGTAGCTGATTCTTCTGTTTACGACAACTTTAGGTGACAATATTTCATAGATATCTTCTTCAATGACGCTGCTCGCTGCTTTAAATTCATCGAGCGGCATATCTTTCAGATAAATGTTCTGATTAATACATGTCAGCACCAGTTTGCCGACTATTTCATGAGAGTCTCTGAAAGGTATACCTTTCGCCACTAAATAGTCCGCAAGCTCAGTCGCATTCGAAAAGTCTTCAGTCACTGCTTCTTCAAGCACTTCCTCGTTAATCGTAAGCGTGTCGAGCATGCCGTTCATAATTTTAAGAGAGCCTTTAATCGTTGTTAACGAATCAAACAGGCCTTCCTTGTCTTCCTGCATATCTTTGTTGTATGTCAGCGGCAGGCCTTTTAAGAGCATCAGCATAGACATAAGGTGTCCTGCTGTACGCCCGCTCTTACCGCGGATTAATTCAGCCATATCCGGATTTTTCTTCTGCGGCATCATCGATGAGCCTGTCGTAAACGCGTCGCTCAGCGTGACGAAGTTTGCCTCGTCCGTCGTCCAGAAAATCAATTCTTCGGACAATCTCGATAAGTGGACCATCGTCAGCGAGATATTGGATAATGTTTCCACGATATAGTCTCTGTCGCTGACTGCGTCCATGCTGTTGTGGTAAATACCTGAAAAGCCGAGTTCGTCCTTCGTCTGGAAACGGTCGATATTAAATGTTGTACCGCTGATTGCTCCCGCACCGAGCGGAGATACATCGATACGTTTTAATGAATCGTTAAAACGTGATTTGTCGCGTTCAAGCATCCAGAAATAAGTCAGTATGTGATGAGAGAAAAGTATCGGCTGTGCCCGCTGCAGGTGTGTGTAGCCCGGCATGATGACATCTATATGCTTTTCGGCCAGCCTGATAATCGTCTGCTGCAGCAGTTCCACACTTTGAATGACAGTGTTGACTTCTTTTTTAACATATAAATGCATATCCGTTGCAACCTGATCATTTCTGCTTCTGGCTGTATGAAGTTTCCCGCCAGCTGCACCGATTTTTTCAATCAGCTTCGCTTCAACATTCATATGAATGTCTTCCTGCGATACGCTGAATGTCAATTTACCGTTATTATAATCATCCAGAATACTGAGCAGTCCTTCTTTAATAAGACTGTTCTCCTCTTCTGTAATAATATCCTGTGCACAAAGCATGTTTGCGTGGGCAATACTGCCGTTAATATCTTCTTCAATCAAAACTTTATCAAAATGGATGGAAGCGTTAAACTCTTCCACCCATGATATTGACTCTTCCTGGAACCTGCCGCCCCAAGCTTTTTTACTCATCCACAGCAACTCCCTGTTCAAGCATTGCTTTAACTTTAGTCGGAAGACCGAAAATTTCGATGAATCCTACAGATGCTTCCTGGTTGAATGCATCTTCTTTCGTGTATGTTGCAAGTTTCTCATTATAAAGGCTGTTCTCAGACTTACGTCCTTTCACAATTACATTACCTTTGTATAATTCAACACGAACTTCGCCGTTTACAGGCTGCTGCATGTCTTTTAATGTCGCTCTCAGCGTGTCTGATAACGGAGTGAACCATAATCCGTTATACACCTGTTCTGTATATTTCTGCTCTACTACCGGTTTGAAGTGGGCAATATCTTTAGTCAGCGTAATTGTTTCAAGATCGTGTTTTGCAGTCATGATAACTTTCGCTGCGGGTGTTTCGTAAATTTCTCTCGATTTAATACCGACAAGTCTGTTTTCAACGTGGTCAATTCTGCCGATACCGTGTTTCCCGGCAACGCCGTTCAGGTGCAGAATTAACTCGTGAAGTTCAAACTTCTCACCGTTAACTGCGACCGGCAATCCTTTTTCGTAAGTAATTAATAACTCTTCAGCTTCGTCCGGTGCATCTTTAATGTTAACTGTTAAATCGTATGCATCTTCCGGAGGGGCTGCCCAAGGATCTTCAAGGATACCGCACTCGTTACTTCTGCCCCATAAGTTCTGGTCTACAGAGTACGGTGAATCCAGATCGATTGGAATTGGAATGTTGTGTTCTTTTGCGTATTCAATTTCCTCTTCTCTTGACCATGTCCACTCACGAACCGGTGCAAGTACTTTAATTGTCGGATCCAGTGATTTAATCGCCACTTCGAAACGAACCTGGTCGTTCCCTTTACCTGTACAGCCGTGGGCTACATAGTCCGCATTTGTTTCGTGGGCGATTTCCACTAATTTTTTAGAAATTAACGGACGGCTCAATGCAGAAACTAATGGATACTTCTCTTCGTACATTGAGTTTCCGTAAATTGTATATGCAACAAAGTCTTCTGCAAACTCTTTTTGCGTGTTTATGATGTGACATTCGCTGGCACCCATTTTTAGTGCTTTGTCATGAATCAGTTCCAGGTCCTTGCCTTCACCGACATCTAAACATACCGCTACTACATCGAATCCTTTATCGATAAACCATTGAATCGTTACGCTTGTGTCCAACCCGCCTGAATATGCTAATACTACTTTTTTCTGTGCCATATATTGTCACCTCATAAGTTATTTGTTTAATTGATATTTTATATACTATCATCATAAACTTACATAATCAAGTATAATTATACATAAATATTAATTCGCTTCGTCGACGAGTATCTGAAGCTCTTTGTCTTCTACCGGTGTATCCAGTCTGCTTATGGCTTCGTTCATGTTTTCGAAGTCCTGGGCCTTTCTGAATTCAAGTATTTTTTCTTTTGCTGCCAGTTCATTTGCAGGGTTCATTTCGTAACTTTTATCCACATACTCCTGCCCTTTTTCTGGATTACCTGACTCAATATACAGTTTACCGAGTAAATAATAGGTCATGTCTGTTGCGACTTCTTTATTGATTGAATTGTTTACGACTGCAAGCGCTTCGTCGTAATCACCTTTTTTATAATAGTACATCGCTTCATCATCCATCGGGTGAATGGAAGTCTGCTGATTCATGCCGAAGTGGCTGAACATTGCAAACAGAACTAAAACTGCGGCAGCAATCAGCGTGTATTTAAACTTAATCCGGCGGAAATTATATATAACAGCAAGCAGAGCGCCGACAATCAGTCCCCCGATATGTGCATAATGATTAATATTTGCAAGGAACATGGATAACGCTGAAACCACTGCAAATACTGCGATGATTTGGATAATCAGTTTAATTTTAATCTGTCTTGTGATTAATAAATGCATAATAATTAATCCCAGCAGTCCGTATACAGCCCCGCTCGCTCCAAGTGAAATCCCTTCGGTAACGAAAACAAGCGAAAACAGGCTCGCGATGGTGCCTGCTGCAAGATACGTAATCAACAGATGCCACGGAGTGTATATCCCTTCGACAAATTTACCGAGTATATACAGTGCAAAAATGTTAAACAGAAAATGGCTGATGCCGACGTGCAGAAAAGAACTGGTGACGAGTCTGTAGTATTCACCTGACGATACTTCATAATGACTCACAGCCAGCAGATTCGTCAGCTCGTATGTATTAAAGAGATGTACGAAGATTAAATTGATCAGCAGTACAATTGTATTTAATGTAACGAGCAGCAATGTCATCGGCGTGAATTTAATCATATATTTTTCAAATGGGTGACGGGACATCAGACGTCGTTTGTAAAACGCATCATCTTTCGGCTTTTTGTATTTCATATCTATCTTGTAGAAAGGATTGGATATTATTTTTTCCAGATTGTTCACAGTACGGTGATTGACTCTCAATGTTTTCGACTTGAACTTCCGTGTGAACTTTTTCCCTGTCAGATGATACAGATTAATTACCTTAACCGGAAATCCGGCAATACCGGACAGGTTATCCTGGGAGTTAAAAATGTTATCAGTAATTTCTTCCAGTTCACTGTCCGGAAGGTCCAGATCTATCAGACACATCAGCGTCTTCTTCTTACGATCCTTCAGCCAGATAATTTCTGTGTCATTATCATAATGAAGGAAATCATAATTTGTATATTTCGCAACTTCGAATGCTGCCTGCCATTTATTTTTCATTTTCTCTCACTTCTTTAACATTAAATATTTCTTTATCAGTGATTAATGCATCCACCGGCAGGTCATGTTCCATAACGATCGTTTCACCAATCTGCTCACTGAAAATTAAGGACGCAGTCGAACCGCCGAAATTTGTCAGGAAACGGTCGTAAAACCCGCCGCCGTAGCCGATACGGTAACCGTCCGGACTGAAGATCAGACCGGGTACAATTAACAGATCCACATCGTTGTTAACCGGTGCAGCCGTATCAGGTATTGGAATATTCTTCTCGTCTGTCGTCACTTCATCTCTTGAAGTCAGGCGGTGGAATGTCATAGATTTATCGTCGTAATGACACTGCGGTGAATAGACTTCAACATCCATTGCGAGCAGTTCATCGATCAGTTTCCACGTATCATATTCGATTTTCATCGGCAGCACGATGCCGACACTTTTAAATCCGCGTGATGCGATGTATTCTTTTGCATGGACTGTTATATTATCTGCAGCAGCATTTTTATCATCCGTATCCATATTCTTTAAAATACTGATCATATTTTGACGCAGTTCTTTTTTCGACATTAATAAAACCCCTTCACTATTTAATTCTTACTTATTATATATTCTATATGAATAAAGAAAAAACCTCCAGAATTACTGGAGGTTCAGAGCTATTCACTTTTGGATTTTTCGTACGGGTCACCGGTATGAATATAGTAAATATGTTCTGCGATACTTTTGATGTGGTCGCCGATACGTTCGAGGTACTTCGCTGTCAGCTGAATTTGTCCTGTCAGGAATGCATCGGACTCTTCGAATATGTCCGACGTCGTAATCTGTACAAACACTGCGTCGATATCCTGATCTCTCAAAATAATTTCGTGCAGCAGATCCATGTCATCTTCCTTAAAGGCAGTATATACATCTTCCAGCATTAATGAAGCGAGACGCTCCATCGTTTTAAATCGGAGCAGCGTACGTTCATTCGTAATCTTAATACGTTTTCTGACCTCTGCGACATTGCTGATATTGTCGGCAATACGTTCTAAATTATCTGCAATTTTTATACAGGATATGATCATTCTTAAATCTGTCGCGACCGGCTGCTGTGTCGTAATTAAATTAATCGCATGCGCATTGATGTCTGCTTCCATCTTATTAATTTCTGAATCGTCGCGGACGACCTGACGTGCTTCATCGATGTTTTCTGCAACGAGAATTTCCACCGTACGCGCCAGTCGTTTGTGACATTCTTCTCCAAGGTTAATACATTCGTTAATCAGTGCATGAAGCTGCTCATGAAACTTTTCACGGTACAATGTCATATATTAGCCGAATCTGCCTGACACGTAGTCTTCTGTACGCTTGTCAGAAGGATTTTCAAAAATAACATTCGTATCATCTGATTCAACAACGTATCCCTGGTAGAAGAAAGAAGTTCTGTCCGACACACGTGCAGCCTGCTGCATGTTGTGCGTAACGATAATGATGCTGTAATCTTTTTTAAGTTCCTGCATTAAGTCTTCAATCTTAGTCGTAGAAATTGGATCCAGCGCACTTGTCGGTTCATCCATAAGAATAACTTCCGGCTCTACAGCAAGCGCACGTGCGATGCAGATACGCTGCTGCTGTCCGCCAGACAGGCCGTATGCATTGTCGTTAAGACGGTCTTTAACTTCGTCCCAGATCGATGCACTGCGGAGTGATTTTTCAACCACTTCGTCAAGAACAGACTTCTTCTTAATGCCGTGTACACGCGGTCCGTATGCAACGTTATCGTAAATTGACTTCGGGAACGGGTTCGGTTTCTGGAAAACCATGCCGACACGTGTTCTTAATTCCTCAACTGACATACCGCTGTTGAAAATATCATCGCCGCGGAAGTCGATTTCCCCTTCAGTACGGACGATTGGTACTAACTCAGTCATGCGGTTTAAAGATTTAACAAATGTCGACTTACCGCATCCTGACGGTCCGATAATCGCATTGATGTCGTTTTCGTGGAATGTTAAATTAATGTCCTGCAGTGCGTGGTTATCACCATACCAGAGGTTAAAGTTTTTTGACTGAAAGACGATCTTTTTATCTTCCTGGATAATCGGAGACTGCTCTGTATTCTCGTTTTGTGTATTTTGTTTAACTGTAGTTTTTAGTTCTACCATTTTTAAAACTCCTCTAATTAATTAATATCTTTGCGAAAACTTATTGCGGATAAAGATCGCGACCGAGTTCATCAGAAGCAGGATAACAAGCAGGACGATAATGCCCGCTGCTGCAATATACTGGAACTCTTCGTTCGGCATTTTAACCCAGCTGTATATCTGCATCGGCATTGCCTGGAATGAATCGAATACACTTGTCGGTGTGACGAGCAGTGTAGTCGGTACTCCGATAACTACAAGCGGTGCTGTTTCACCGATTGCACGTGAAATTGCTAAAATAATTCCGGTAATAATTCCCGGAATTGCTGCCGGTAAAATGATTCTTGAAACTGTCTGCCATTTCGTTGCGCCCATA
The DNA here is from genome assembly GCF_000756715.1 of Jeotgalicoccus saudimassiliensis. NCBI lineage: Bacteria > Bacillati > Bacillota > Bacilli > Caryophanales > Staphylococcaceae > Jeotgalicoccus > Jeotgalicoccus saudimassiliensis. The sequence goes on along the minus strand of NZ_CCSE01000001.1, from coordinate 784,059 downwards.
CCGATAGATGCTTCACGTACAGATGCCGGCACTGCACGAATTGCTTCCTGTGATGCGACGACGATCACCGGAAGAATCATCAGTGCAAGTGTCAGTCCTGCTGCGAGTACCGAATTGCCAAGTGCAAGCGCGCGGACGAACATTGCCAGGCCGAGAAGACCAAATACAACTGAAGGTACGCCTGCCAGGTTTGAAATATTTATTTTTATGAAATCTGTAAATTTATTTTTTGGTGCATATTCTTCCAGATATAAAGCTGTCCCGACTGACAGAACGATTGCTACAGGTGTCGTGACAAGCATCAGCCACAAGGAGCCGATAATCGCCCCGAAAAATCCTGCGTTCGATGCTCTCGACGAGTTGAAGTTCGTCAGAAAGTCCATGTTGAGACGGCTCCAGCCGTCCATCAGTGTATCTGTAATCAGCATTATGAGTACTGCAAGGCCGAACATCGTGCACAGGAAGAACAACCATTTAAAAAGCTGGTTACCAGATTGTCTGCGGCTGCGTTTTCTGGCAATAATATCTTTATCTATTAAAGTCATTATTAATACTCCTCCTTATATTTCTTCGTAAACCACGATGCGATGACGTTCATTAAAAGTGTCATAATGAAGAGTGTCATACCGACCGCAAACAGGCTGTAGTATAAGTTTGTTCCAAATGCTGCATCACCTGAAGTAATCTGGACGATAAATCCGGTCATCGTCTGCAGCGGTTCAGTCACATCGAAACTTGCGTTTGGTGTTGAACCTGCGGCAATTGACACGATCATCGTTTCACCGATTGCACGTGATATTGCTAATACGAATGATGCAACGATACCTGAGAATGCTGCCGGAAGTACTACTTTAACAGCTGTTTCAAATCGTGTTGCACCCATACCGAGTGAGCCTTCCCTCATTGCACGGGGCACTGAACTCATTGCGTCTTCACTTAAGCTCGCAATCATCGGAATAATCATAATCCCTACGACGATACCTGCTGATACCGCATTGTACAATCCGAATCCACTGTATATACCCTGGAGGATGGGGTTAACAAAGTTGATTGCAAAGAAACCGTAAACGACAGTCGGAATACCTGCCAGCACTTCCAATACAGGTTTGATAATACGTCTCACTTTTTCAGTAGCATATTCACTTAAATAAATTGCAGCACCAAGACCGATCGGTACAGCGAATATCACTGCGATTACTACAATTTTAAGCGTGCCCATAATCAGTGCCCAGATGCCCCACTGGCCTTCTCCGACGTATGGCTGCCATGTAGCTGAAGTCAGGAACTCAGTAATCGGCACACGTGAAAAGAATTCAAATGACTCTGACAGTAATGTGTAAAGAATACCGATAGTTGCGAGAATGGAAACTGAAGTAATTAAAAGTAAAATGACTGGAATCAATTTCTCAACAATATTGGATTTACTTCTTGTATTTTTAATAATTTGATCTCTGATTTTGTTATTGCTCATTTTAAAGCCTCTCTTTACTTTAAAAATGGACGGGATAAAAACATCCCCGTCCATCTGTTATAAGATTTTGTTCTTATTGTTCAAGGTTTGGAAGCTTGGAAAGTTCTTCTTCAAGTGCTTCATCTTCAAGAGGTACATATCCAACTTCTTCCGCTGCTGACTGTGAATTCTTAAGTGTATATTCCATAAATGTGTGGAATGTTTCGTTCTCTTCAAGTGCTGCGTTATTTACGTACATATATAACGGACGTGATAACGGGTAAGAGAAGTCCATTACGTTTTCAAATGTCGGCTCAACAGCTTCTTCGCTGTCAGGACCTGAGATTGAAACTGCTTTTAATGAATCTTCGTTCGCCTGGTAGAAACTGAAACCGAAGAACCCGATTGCATTCTCGTCGCCTACTACAGATGAAACGACCTGGTTTGTATCCTGGATAAGCTGAGCATCAACGCCCTCTTCGTCCATTACTTCTTCATTAAAGAAGTCGTGTGTACCATGTGACTGGTCTGGACCGTAAGCTGTGATCGGCTCTTCAGGGAAATCTTCACGAACATCCGACCAGTTTTCAGCTTCTCCTGAATAGATCATGTTCAGTTCCTCAAAAGTTAAATCTTCTACAAAATCGTTTGCCGGGTTAACTGCAACAGTTAAACCGTCAGTAGCTACAAGGAATTCTGTCCATTCAATTCCAGCGTCTTCAAGAGCATCAATTTCTTCCTGCTCGATACCGCGGGATGCGTTAGCAAATTGTGCAGTACCTTCTATCAGTGCACTGAATCCTGAACCTGTACCGTTACCGCCAAGTTCAACAGCTACACCGTGGTCAGCGTTAAAATCTTCTACTAAAAGGTTAAGTATAGGGAATACTGTTGATGAACCTTCACCTGCAATTTGTTCATCATCTTCGTTTATATTACCGCTGACTTCAGCACCTGATCCGTCTTCTGAACCTTCGTCTGTTGATGCCTCTTCACTGCTGTCTGATCCCGAACCGGAACAAGCTGCCAGAATGAACATTAAGCTCATCAGGAGTGCAGCAAGAAATAAATTCTTCTTCATAGCTAAAATTCCTCCAATTGATTTGTCTGTTAAAATATCTTACATACACATACTAACGTGTGATTGTAAATCTAAAATAAATGTATTGTTAAGATTATGTAAATACAAAAAAGACCACAATCCCGCGGATTGTGGTCTTTCATATTAATATCTGCCGTACTCGAGCTGAGTATAAAAATCATCGGCATCATAATTGTAAAGCGGTTCTTTTTCCTGTCCGTAATATATTTCGTAATACTTTTCGATAACATCCTGTCCCATAAATTGTGCCGGGAAGAACGGCACGGTACTCGGCATCGTCGGGAAGATAATTGAAAATGCCATGTCCGGATTATCATACGGAGCGTACCCGAGATATGTCTGGTTCAGTACAGGATCACCATCTCTGAAACTCTCGGCAGTTCCGGTCTTACCGGCTGCTTTCGGTTCCAGCTCATGATAGGCATCCCATCCTGTACCGTACATATCACGTGCCTCATCATGTGTATTAAATACATCGTAGAAGCCTGCTTTTATTTGTGACAGCTGATCTTCTGAGACCGGTACTGTATTAAGTACGTTTGTACCGTAGGAATTTAATACCGGACCTTTGTCATTGGCGTTTGAGCCGCGTATTTCTTTTGCCAGATGCTGCTGTACGCGTTTGCCGTCAGCTGCAAATGTTGAAATGTACTGTGACAGCTGCAGCGCTGTATACGTGTCGTACTGCCCGATACTTAAGTACAGATAGTTCATCGGATTATTCAGCTGGGGTGCAAGACCCACTGCTTCGTTCGGCAGGTCGATTCCCGTTGACACTCCGAGTCCGAACTGATTCAGCCCGTTTCGAAGTGAATAACCGGCAGTCGTCACATCTGTCGGCAGCGGCATGTTTCTCGAATACTCTTCACCCATAATCGCAAGTGCGATTTTAAACATATAGGTGTTGGAAGAAACCATTAATGCTCTCTGATCATCGATAGGCACCTGATCGTTACGGTTAAAGAATGAACTTACCGTATCCGTTCCGGAGAATTTCATCGGTTCATCAATCAGCGTTTCTCCCGTTTCAATCACATCTTCCTGATACCCTGTTGCAACTGTTGCACCCTTTACGGATGAGCCCGGTACATATGTTGCGGTAAACGTACCATAGTCGTAATCGACGATGTCTCCGTCTTCATTAATGTGTTTACCGACCATCGCAAGAATGTCACCGTTTTTCGGGTCCTGTACGACGAGCTGAACTGTATCGATGTATTCCGGGATAATCGTGTAATCGATGTCGCCCTGTCCTTCATCCATTTCAACAATTTCTTCCGCGAGTTCACGGATACCTGTTAAATGATGTTCTGCAATTTTTTCAAGTTCAAGCTGGAGTTCAATATCTATAGTAAGATACAGATCGTCTCCCGCTTTACCTTCTTTAATTGTTTCTTCGCCGGTTACTCTGCCGGACTTGTCAGTCGTGTATTTCACCTGGGGTTTTTCACCGCGGAGCACGTCTTCATACTGGAACTCGAGATATGATTTTCCTACTCTGTCGTTTCGTGAATAGCCGAGTGCCTGGTAATATTCAACCAGTTCACGCGGCAGACCTTCGTCGTTTGTCGATACTTCACCGAATACTGTACGGAGTGCGGGACCATAAGGATACGTACGCTGCCAGTCGAGCCCTGTTGAAATACCTGCCAGTTCATCGAGATCTTCATTTACTTTCGCAAACTCCTCCTCCGTTACATCTTCACTTTTAATGATGACCGGATTCAATTCCCTTGCTGTAACCATTTCCACGTACACAGCAATAATATTTAAATCTTCTTCCTTCAATACAGAATCGGCGAAATCCTCATCTATAATATCGTATGCATCTTCGTTGAACTCGCTTTGGGAAATTCCGCCATTCTCAAGTAACGTTACCTGTTCAGGCATAATCGCCGACAGTTCTCCCGGATAGTTATTAATAATGTAATCCTGCTTATCGCGGAGCGACAGACGGTCAGTGTCCATGGATATGTAGGAACTGAGCGTTTCTGCAACATTCATTATCTCGAAGTTCGACATATTTCTGTGTCTCGTAAAGTATATTGCTTTCTCGGCAGTGTTGCCGACAAGCAGATTGCCGTTACGGTCATAAATTTCACCGCGCGGGACACTCTGATTGATTTCAACATACTGCGCATTTTCCACCTGTTCCTGATATGTATCACCGAGAACAATCTGCAGATATCCGAGACGTATAATAAGAATTAAAAATAAAATAAATATTATCAGCATAACAATATTAATACGTGATCTCAGAACCTGTTTGTTTATAGCGTCCAAGCTTTTAATTTTTGCCCGTTTCAACCTGCATCAAACCCTTTTATAAAGTCCACATCATTTTAACATATTTTAATGCCGCTTTACTAAAATTAAAAAAGACAGTGGAAAAATTCCACCGTCTTTCATGTTTGTATTATTATTTAGCAGCCTGATACAGTTCGTTAACTTTATCCCAGTCTACTACGTTCCAAATAGCGCTTAAGTACTCAGGACGCTTGTTTTGGTATTTAAGGTAGTAAGCGTGCTCCCAAACGTCAACACCGAATACCGGAGTTTTACCTTCAGAAACAGGGTTGTCCTGGTTTGGAGTGCTTGTGATTTCTAAAGCACCATTGTTAACTACAAGCCAAGCCCAGCCTGAACCAAAACGGCCAGCGCCTGCTGCTTCAAATTCTTCTTTAAATTTATCAACTGAACCGAATGCAGATTCAATTGCTTCTTTTAATTCACCTGATAATTCTTTTTTCTCCGGAGAAAGTAACTCCCAGAAGAATGTGTGGTTAAGGTGTCCGCCACCGTTATTACGTACCGCAGTCTTGATGTTTTCTGGTACAGCATCTAGGTTTTTAACAATTTCTTCGATCGATTTAGACTCGAGATCAGTACCTTTAACTGCGTCGTTTAATTTTGTTACATAAGTGTTATGGTGCTTAGAGTGGTGAATCTCCATCGTTTCTTTGTCGATGTGTGGTTCTAAAGCATCATAAGCATATGGTAATTTTGGTAATTCAAAAGCCATAAATAAAAATCTCCCTTCAAAATTGTTTACATCCTAAATATAGCAATTTGATGTTAAAATAACAATTAGATTGCTTAATGTTTCTTTAAATAGGACTAAGGTCCTATTATTATACAGATTTAAGGATGAGAACATGAAATATTTTGAGTTTATTAAACGTCTTGCAACATTTAAAAAGTATCCCCTGTTTCGTACAGTACCCTTCCGGTACCTGTTATTAAACATACTGCTGCTGTCTGTTTTTATTTCACTGCCTTTTATTACTTCACTTCTGGCAACTGTGAATACATTTTCAAATCTGGATGAGGTAAGCGGCGATATTCCGGAATTTGTTATCGACAGCGGTGAATATCGGGGTGATGAAAAAATGATAGCCCTGAATGAACACAAAGTGCTGTTTACCGGTGAAATATCAAAGGACGAAGCAGATTCACTGGATGGTGAAATACTGTTTGCCTTTCTCCGCGACGGTATATTCATCAGCGACATTCAAAACGGTACGTTCAGCTACAGCTTTATCGGGGATATTAAAGATAATGAATCGCTGCAGCAGTTTATCACGGATCAGTCTGCGAGTTTATATTTTTATGTATTAATTTATATTACTATTTATGTCGTGGTTATTTACTTCCTGCTGTTTACTGTAATGCTGTTCCTGTCACTTTTCTTAAGCTTCGTTGCAAGTTTAATGAAAAAGAAAACAGATTACATGAACTGGTTTAAAATCGGCTCATATATAATGATGCTGCTGTCACTGCCGATCGGAATTGCTGCAGTGTATACCGGAATGTTTTACTGGGCAGTGCTGCTTATTGCATTATTCCCGTATATTTATTACTTTAAAAAGCTGCCGGATCAAAAGAAAACGCATTAGTAATGCAAGATGGTTACATTTATCTCAGTTTTTTATTATAATAAGATTATAAATTAGAAAGAATTTTAGATTAGGGGCTTGTATATGTCTGGAATTACACATCGTACACAAACTAGAAAAGTTAAAGTTGGCGATCTTACTATCGGCGGCGCCGATGAAATTATCATTCAAAGTATGACAACTACGAAAACACATGATGTTGAGGCAACTGTTGCTCAGATTAACGAGCTTGAAGAAGCAGGATGTCAGATTGTTCGCGTTGCATGTCCAAAAGAAGAAGATGCACTTGCGATTGCAGAAATCAAAAAACGTATCAATATACCGCTTGTTGTCGATATCCACTTCGACTATAAGCTGGCATTAATCGCAGTTGAAGGCGGAGCGGATAAAATCCGTATTAACCCGGGTAACATCGGACGCCGCGAAAAAGTGGAAGAAGTTGTTAAAGCTTGTAAGGAAAAAGGTATTCCAATCCGTATCGGGGTTAACGCAGGTAGTCTTGAACGTCATATTATTAAAAAGTACGGCTACCCTACTGCCGACGGTATGGTTGAAAGTGCACTGCACCACATTAAGATTTTAGAAGACCTCGATTTCCACGACATTATCGTTTCGATGAAAGCATCGGACGTTAACCTTGCGGTTGAAGCTTACGAAAAAGCTGCTGCGGCATTTGATTACCCGCTCCACATCGGTATTACAGAAAGCGGAACGCTGTTTGCAGGAACTGTTAAGAGTGCTGCCGGACTCGGTACTATTATTTCCAAAGGTATCGGGAACACAATGCGTATTTCACTGTCTGCCGATCCGGTTGAGGAAATTAAAGTATGTAAAGAGCTGCTGAAAGTTTTCGGACTTGCAAGTAACGCAGCCACACTGATTGCATGTCCTACATGCGGACGTATTGAAATCGATCTGATATCAATAGCAAACGAAATGGAAGAATATATTTCACACGTTAAAGCTCCGCTTAAAGTCGCAGTACTCGGCTGTGCAGTAAACGGTCCGGGTGAAGCGCGCGAAGCCGATATCGGTATCGCCGGTGCCCGCGGTGAAGGATTACTCTTCATGCACGGTAAGACTGTTCGTAAAGTACCTGAGGAAACTATGGTGGACGAGCTTAAGAAGGAAATTGATATTATGGCAGAAGCATATCATGAGAAACAGCGCCTTGAAAAAGAGGCGGAAGAAGCAGAAGCCAGATAGTGTTATAAATCCCGCTGCATTTAATATGCAGCGGGATTTTTTAGTTCTTTGCTATTTTGTAAGTAAAAATATATTATTAAACGGTCAGTCAATTACAATATAAAAGTCAGGTGCAGTTCATGAAAAAAAGTTTAAATATAATATTTCTTATCATTATCGCATTAATCCTTATTACGGTACTCGCATTCTGGGTTACGGATACAATTATCCGCCCGTCAACGGCCGTGCTGCTCGTCATTATACTCACAGCAGCAGTTATCTTAAAGAACATCATCGCGAAAAAATCTGAGGATAAAGAGCCGGATAAATAATGATACTTAAAAACCAGCCTGTAGTCTTTTAAAGATTACAGGCTGGTTTTATTTTATCTTTTACTTACTGACACTTTTCACATAAACCGTACAGTTCTATTTTGTGGCTGTTAATTTTAACGCCGTTCAGCTCGTTTTCCCACGTTTCCACCGGACAGTACCGGACGACTTTTGTCTCTCCGCACTGTTCACAGATGAAGTGATGGTGATGATGATCGGTACAGGATATTTTGTACTGCATTTCCCCGCTGAATGTTGTCTGTTCCAGTACATTGATGTCTTTAAGCGTATGCAGATTACGGTAAATCGTATCATAACTGATCCCGGGATAGTCCTGATTCATCATTTCCTGGATTTCTTTTGCAGATAAATATCTTTCGTCTTCCATAAATATCTCTATCATGCGAAGACGTTTTTTCGTTACTTTAAATTTCGCTTCTTTGAGCATCTCTTTATAGTCAACCAGTTCTTTGTGCATTCCTGACAACTCCTACACGATTTAGTACCAGCGTACATAGTAATATTGCGACTGAGACAAGTACAATTGTGCCGCCCGGTGAGATATTCAGGTGGAATCCGAGGAACAGCCCTGCGATTACTGAAATCTCTCCGAAAATTATGCTGACAGCCATAAGCTGTTTGAAACTTGAAGTGATTCTCATAGCACTCGCGACCGGCAGTGTCATCATTGCGCTCACAAGCAGTATGCCGACGATGCGCATGGATGCACTGATAACCAGCGCGACTAGTACGATAAATATAATGTGAATATATTTGCTTAACTTCATTACGCCTGCGTATTCTTCATCGAATGATATGAAAAACATTTCCTTATATAAGAAGAATACAAACAGCAGCACGATAATGCCGATGATTCCGATGAGTATCATATCATTAAAACTCACTGCACTGATGCTTCCGAACAGATATCCGAACAGATCCTGGTTAAAGCCGTTCGCGAGCGACAAAAACAGGACGCTCAGTGCAATACCGAGACTCATAATTATCGGGATGGCGATTTCGGAATAATGTTTATACAGGCCGCGCAGTCTTTCAATGCCGAGAGCGCCGATAACTGAAAACACGATACCCGATATAACCGGATTGATAATGATATTAAACACCGACGTTAAATACACGCCGAATGCGATACCGCCAAGTGCAACATGGCTAAGTGCATCGGCAATCAGCGACAGTCTTCTCACAACGATAAACGTACCGAGGAGCGGTGCAATGAGCCCGACAATAATACCGCTTATAAATGAATACTTCATAAAGTCATAGTTGAAAATTGCCTCGATCATTTACAGCACTCCCTCTGGTGATTATGCGATACAAGCTGCAGCGGGAAACCGTATATTTTCGACAGCTCCGCCTCACCGAGATTTTGGAATTCCGTATTCGTACCGTGGAAATGAAGATGTTCGTTCAGACACGCCACTTTATCGGCATTATCGACGACGACACCGATATCATGTGTCACGAGCAGAATCGTTACATTTTGTTCTTTTAGTTTTAACAGTACGTTGTAAAAATCCTTAACATGTCTGCTGTCGATGCCCTCAGTCGGTTCATCCAGCACTAAAATAGACGGTTCGTTAATCAATGCCCGCGCGATAAACACACGCTGGGCCTGCCCCCCTGACAAATTCGACACGTTCTGGTGTTTAATGTGTTCAATATCGAGCAGCTTTAATGTTTTATCCAGCTGTTCATTGTCCTGTTTAGTAAATCGTCTAAACAGACCTTTTTCTTTTGTCAGACCGCTCAGTACGACTTCTTTTACCGTGGCTGGAAATCCTTTGGCGTGAGCTGCGGCTTTTTGTGAAACGTAGCCGATTTCCTGCCATGCATTAAATGATTTACGGTTTTTACCGTTGATCAGTATATTACCCTGCTGCAGTTTATACACACCGAGGATTAATTTTAAAAGTGTCGATTTACCTGAACCATTTGGCCCGACAATCGCTAAAAATTCCCCTTCATTAATCGAAAAGGAAATGTTTTGAAGAGCCGGTGTTGCTTCCAGCTTATCTTTATATTCATATGTTACATTTTTTATTTCAAATACAGGCACAGCCATTAACAAGACTCCTTTTAATTATGTCCTGATATATATTACAGTAATCGTTCCGTTTTGTAAATAGGAATCATTACGAAAAGGGCACCTCCGATGGAGGTGCCCTGTGAATTTAACTATTCCAGTACTGATACGTCAGGATTAATTTTAATTAATAAGCCCGGGTCGAATTCCCCTGATTTAATCATGTCAATTTCGTGTTTGTAAGGTGCAACACGATTTTTCTTATCCGGACCGACAAATGGAGTTTCTAAAATTTTTGGAATGCCGGTGAATTCCGGATGGTTAATGATATAGTTCAGTGCATCGAAACCGATGTGGCCGAAGCCGAAGTTTTCATGTCTGTCTTTATGTGCGCCGACAGGATTTTTGGAATCATTCATGTGCAGCACTTTAATGCGGTCGATGCCGACAATTTTATCAAACTCATTTAACACACCGTCAAAGTCGTTTCTAATATCGTAGCCTGCATCGTGAACGTGACATGTATCAAATGTCACGCTCAGACGTTCATTGTTCGTGACGCCGTCCATAATGTGTGCAATCTCATCAAAAGTACGTCCGATTTCAGAACCTTTTCCTGCCATCGTCTCAAGTGCAATCTGAACATCGTTATCGTTTGACAGCACTTCATTCAGACCTTTAATAATCTGTTTGATTCCTGCTTCGCTGCCCGCTCCGACATGTGCGCCCGGATGAAGAACAATCTGTTTTGCGCCCAGTGCCTCAGTACGGACAATCTCTTCCTGTAAAAACTCAACACCTAAATTAAATACATGATCTTTTTGAGTATTTGCGATATTAATAATATAAGGCGCATGCACGACGAAATTTGTAATACCAAGTTCCGCCATTGCTTTTTGCCCTTTTTCGATATTCAGATCTTCAATTTTTTTACGGCGCGTATTTTGCGGCGCACCGGTATAAATCATAAATGTAGATGCACCATAACCAGCTGCAGTCGTCACCGACTCCTCCAGCATTTTCTTACCGCTCATCGAAACATGTGATCCCAATAACATTTATATCAACCTCTACTTATTGTCTTTTTTATTTCTTTTCTTTTCGTTGCGTGATTTAGCCTTGGCATAGCGTCTGCGCTCCTGGCGCTCAAGTTCTTCTTTCTGGAACTTGATTTTCTTCTTGTATCCCGGCTTTACTTTTTTAGGAGCGCGTACTTTGTAGTTTTGCGATTTGTTTGTTTTTGAACGTTTGCTTCTGCCTGCACGCATCGTACGGTCTTTAATTGATTTTAATTCACCGCCGCGGATATCTTCATGATTGAATACATATCCTTTTTCTTCAAGTGTATCGATTTCGTTCTCTTCACTCGGTTCGTAAAGTGTAATCGCCACACCGCTGTATGAACCGCGTCCGACACGCCCTACTCTGTGTGTAAAGAATTCTATCTGCTTCGGAATGTCATAGTTAATAACATGTGATGCTCCGTCAAAGTCAAGTCCGCGTGCTGCAAGATCACTTGCAACGACCCAGTGGTAGTCCAGATTTTCAATCTTTTTAATTTCCTGACTGCGCTCACGGGGCTTCAGTCCGCCGTGGAATAACCCGACGTTAACTCCTGCTTCTTTTAAGTAAGCAAACAGTTCGTCGGCACGTTCACGTGAATTGGCAAAAATTAATCCGATATACGGTGTAATATTTTGTGTCAGCTGAAGCGTCTTCTCCAGTCTGCCTGTTCCTTTTACAGGTACAAGACTGTAATGAATAGACGCTTTGTTAAGCGGCGTATCAATTACAATAATTTCCGTCTCGCCAATATATTTTTCCATAAAGTGTTTTAACGGTTCAGGGATAGTGGCAGAAAACACAAGAAACTGACTTGCTGTCGAAATGCGGTTCGAAATATAGTCAACATCCGCCATAAAGCCGAGGTCTACCATCAGGTCTGCTTCATCGATTACGACAGTTTTGGCTGCGTGAATATCGAGTGCCTGATTATCGATTAAATCTTTTATTCTCGTCGGTGTACCGATAACAAGCTGCGGATTTTGACGTGCACGTTCTTCGTCTCGTTTCATTTCCGTTCCGCCGATAAATGCACGGCAGCTGATTTCTTCATATGACTCAAGAACTTTTTTCGCCATACCTTCCAGCTGTTTTGCAAGTTCTCTCGTCGGCGCCATTACGATGACCTGCGGCGTCTTTTGTGTTTCATCGATATTATAAATCAGCGGCAGTAAAAAGGCGTGGCTTTTCCCGCTGCCTGTTGCCGACTGTGCTACGACGTTGCTGCCTTTTAAGATACGCGGTATAACGCGCTCCTGTACCATTGTCGGGTGTGTAAACCCGATGCGCCCGATCGTGTCGAGCATCGTATTGTTAAATTCAAATCTTTTAAATGCATTTGACATATATGTCACCTGTCCCTTTCAAACTCCTCATCAATTATAACCAAAAACGCATATTTACGCTATAATAATCGTTCAGCCATTTGGATGATTTGAATATCCCGTAAAATTAAGTATAATCAAATGTAAGGAGGAGTTCTACTTATGGATATTATTAAAATCTCACCGCGCGGTTACTGTTACGGTGTTGTCGATGCAATGGTGATTGCGCGCAATGCTTCACTGGATCAGTCACTGCCGCGTCCTATATATATTTTAGGCATGATTGTACACAATAAACATGTGACGGATGCATTTGAAGAAGAAGGCATCATCACACTTGACGGTCCTAACCGTCTGGAAATCCTCGAACAGATCGAGAGCGGTACAGTAATCTTTACTGCACACGGTGTCTCACCGCAGGTCAAAGCACGTGCCAGGGAAAAAGGACTTGTCTGCATCGATGCAACTTGTCCGGATGTAGAATTTACCCACGATCTGATCAGGGAAAAAACTGCCGATGATTACGATGTCATTTACATCGGTAAAAAAGACCATCCTGAACCGGAAGGCGCTATGGGTGTTGCACCGGACCACGTTCACTTAATTGAAACTCTCGATGATGTTGCAGAACTGCCGGCGTACCTTACTGATAAAAAACTGATTGTAACAAACCAGACGACAATGAGTCAGTGGGATGTCAGCCATATTATGGATGAGCTGAAAGTTCAGTTCCCGCACATCGAAGTGCATAAGGAAATCTGTCTTGCGACCCAGGTCAGACAGGAAGCAGTTGCCGAACAGGCAGGAGAAGCTGATCTCTTAATCGTTGTCGGCGACCCTAAGAGTAACAACTCAAACCGTCTGACTCAGGTATCGAAAGAAATCGCACATACGAATGCTTACCGTATCAGTTCTTTAAACGACCTGAAAAACGAATGGCTTGAGGGCGTTGAAAAAGTTGCAGTTACAGCAGGCGCTTCAACTCCGACACCTATTGTGAAGGAAGTCATTACGTATATTAAAAATTATAATATCGAACAGCAGGAAGCGCCGAAGTCTTCAGTACCTATGGCTAAAATTCTGCCGAAGATTAAAAACCCTGAACCGGTTAAAATTATGGAATAAAAAAATGCGGAATCTGAATTTCAGATTCCGCATTTTTCTTTATTCAAATGGGTTTGTTGATACGCCGGAAGCACTAACAGGAACATCAATGCGTTCTTTAATCAGTTCTCTCAGTCCTTCTGTCATTAAGACTTCAAGATAATGTCCTGCATCGATAATGTTATAACCGGCCTGTTTTGAATCATATGCTTCATGATACTTCACATCACCGGTAATCAGCACATCTGCGCCGCTGTTAAATACCATACCGGCAAAGCTCATGCCGGAACCCCCGATAATTGCCGCTTTTTTAATGATACGGTCGTTGCCTTTAACGACGTTCACAGTTTTCAGTCCGGTCTTCTCCTCGATTAACTGAACGAGACTGCCTAGCGTATCACCGTAGTCAAACATCACGCCAAGACCTGTATCAGCCTTACGGTCAAGACTGAAAATATCATACGCCGGCTCTTCGTATGGATGATATCGTTTAACTGCATCGATCACGGCTTGTTGATCTCTTCCGTCAAAAATACATTCGATAACATATTCATCCACGTATTCAAGCGTCCCGGGTGTCCCTATTGTCGGATTGGACGTACTGCCCGGCTTAAACTGTCCGTGTACCTCATACTCAAAACTGACTTCTGAATAATCCCCCATGTTCCCGACAGACGCATTTTTCAAAAGATTATCCTTGAAGGTATTTTTATCCTCAGCGTTAATATTCACTCTGAGTTTTTTAAAATTACCGACTTCAGGCAGCAGTATTTCAGTTTCCGGGTAGCCTAATGCTTTGGCAATCATATGGCTGACACCATTTTTTTGATGATCCAGGTTCGTATGCATTGCAATCAGATTAATATCATTTTTAATCAGTTTACGAATCACAGCGCCCGGTCCTTTATTCACGACTTTCGACAAATCGGGAAAAATAAGCGGGTGATGACTGATAATGACATTCGCATTCATCATCACAGCTTCATCAACAGTTTCCATACTGCAGTCGAGCGCCGTTAAAATTCCCGTCACCTCATCATCTTCATCACCGATCAAAAGACCTGTATTATCCCATTTCTCACTGTCTGAAAACGGGGCAATTTCATTCAGCTGATTTAATAAATTACTTACCTTTAACATTCCCGAGCACCTCATCGACATATTTAAGATTAGATTCAAGTCTCGTGACTTTATCTATATTCTTCTCTCTATCGTTGATACCATTTAATATTTTTTCTATATGACTCTTTTCACGTTCCAGCTGGCCGATAAACACCGGTTCTCTCTTGTCAATATTTACAGGTCCGAAACGCAGCTCGGCTTCGCTGTATTCAACAGGGTCCTCCGAGTAATCAAAGACAAGAATATCATAGAAATACGGTCCGTCCTTTAACTGCAGTTCATCTGTAATTTTGTAATTATGCTGTGCCATAATTTTACGTATCGGGTACGGATAAGTATTCGCCTGTGTAATAAAGCGGGGCTTGCCGTGAACAAACTGCATGCCTTCCTCGATAATTTCGGCGATTAACGGACCACCCATGCCGCAAATAGTAATCGTATCGACATCATCCATACTGCGCAGTACGGATAAACCGTCACCCAGTCTGATTTTAATTAACTCCGATAACTTGTGCTGCTGCACGTTTTTAACAGAAGATTCGTATGGTCCGCGTACAATTTCTCCGCAGATTGCTTTTTTAATAATGTTATTTTCAACAGCATAAATCGGTAAATATGCATGATCAGAACCGATATCAACAAGCGCATCCCCGGTAATATAATCCGATACTGCCTTAAGTCTTTGGTTTAACATTTCCTCACTCCTGTATTAAAAAAAGACCCCCATCATTGAGAGTCTTTTTTATAAGTAATTATTGTTCAGAGAAGAACTGGTATAAAGCTGTTAGCTCCTCGTCAGCAATCTGATCTGCTGAGAAGGCAGGCATTGAGCCTTGTCCGTCACGTACGATTGACGTGAATCCTTCTTCATCAAGACTAGTTCCAGCTAATGCAGGACCCATTGCGCCGCTGAAGTCTTGTCCGTGACATGAAGCACAGTTATCGCGAGCGATTCCTTCTGCATCAACGTCGCCGCTTGAAGCTTCTTCGCCGCCGCCTGATTCCTCAGTACCTTCTTCAGTTGCTACATCTTCTTCACCGTCGTCAGTTGCGCCTAAACCTGAAAGTAAGAACACAAGTCCGATTCCTAAGAAAATAATCAGTAAGAATGGAATTATAGGATTTTTATTCATTAATGTTACCCCCTCTTCTGTTATTCATGTTATCTCATATATAATTGTATCTCAAATTGTGTCAAAGTCAAAACAATTTTGATAAAATATTACACTCTTAATCCATAAAGTCTTTTAGTTTCTTGCTTCTTGACGGATGTCTGAGTTTACGAAGTGCCTTCGCTTCAATTTGTCTGATACGTTCGCGTGTAACACCGAATACTTTACCTACCTCTTCCAGTGTGCGCGTTCGGCCGTCGTCCAGTCCGAAACGGAGACGGAGTACATTTTCTTCACGGTCTGTTAAAGTATCGAGTACGTCTTCAAGCTGTTCTTTTAACAGCTCATACGCTGCATGATCCGACGGGCTCTGTGCTTCCTGGTCTTCGATAAAGTCACCAAGATGACTGTCATCTTCTTCACCAATCGGTGTTTCAAGAGATACAGGCTCCTGTGCAATCTTAAGAATTTCACGAACCTTTTCAGCAGGCAGGTCCATTTCTTCACCGATTTCTTCCGGTGTCGGTTCACGTCCTAAATCCTGCAGCAGCTGGCGTTGAATACGAATCAGTTTGTTGATCGTTTCGACCATATGCACAGGGATTCGGATCGTTCTTGCCTGGTCGGCAATCGCACGTGTAATCGCCTGACGGATCCACCACGTTGCGTACGTCGAGAATTTAAATCCTTTTGTAAAGTCGAATTTTTCCACTGCTTTAATCAGACCCATGTTACCTTCCTGAATTAAATCGAGGAAGAGCATTCCACGTCCGACATAGCGTTTTGCAATACTTACAACAAGGCGGAGGTTTGCTTCAGCAAGACGGCTTCTGGCAATATCATCACCCTGTTCGATACGTTTTGCCAGTTCCACTTCTTCTGCTGCGGTCAGTAAATCCACGCGGCCGATTTCTTTTAAGTACATACGCACAGGGTCGTTGATTTTAACGCCCGGAGGTGCACTCATATCAGAAAGATCGAGTTTTTCATCTGTATCAGCTGCGTCTTTTTCATTGATCATCTGAATTTCATTTTCGTTCAGTTCCTCGAAAAATTCATCCATTGCATCTGAATCCAGTTCGAAGTTTGCAAGCTTATCTGCAACTTCTTCGTGGGACAGCTGTCCGTCTTTCTTCCCTTTTTCCAGCAGGAACGCTTTTGCCTGTTCGACAGTTGTGAAATCCACTTCTTTCGGTTCAACTGTAATTGCTTTTTTCTTCGCCATACTGTGCCTCCTAAGTTATAAAAACTACATTTTGTGTATCCGGTTAAGCTCAATCAACTGCTGAGTCAGCTTAATCTGCAGTTCCATATCGTTGTCACGTTCCGCAACTTCCAATTTGCGGTAAATTTCCTGTTTTTCGTATTCACTATTTCTTATACCACTTAAATCTTCAAGATAATCATTTATTTCACTATGTGAGACGTCTTCATGAATCGACATTCCGTCGAGTTCTATGAGTGTGTCCGTCAGTGCAGGATCAAGATAGTTAAGGGCCATCGAAATATCGAATTCTCCGTGCGCCTCAAAATAAGCACAAAGTCCTCTCATTATATCATAATAAGGACGGTACGTTAAGACATTCTCATCAAGCGCATCCCTGTATTCAAGCAGAAATTCGCGGTTAGCCATCATTAATTTAGTTAAGTAGCGCTCTTTTTTCTGACGAAGTGTCATCTGTTCCCTTACAGGTTCAGGAATACGGTAGTCAGGTTCCTGTCTGACGGGTTCCGGTATAATGCCGGAAAGCGCCTGCTTATCCACACCGAAAATCGAACTGATGGTTACGATGAGCCGTTCCGCCGTCAGGTGGTCCCTGACAAACTGCAGGTCCCCTGCCAGCGTGTTCAGGTGCTGCGTCAGTTTCATGTCGTTCTCCTTAGCCTCATGACGCAGCACTTCCGCTTTAAAATGCAGATAATGCTGCTGCTCATCCGCGATAAACTGCTCGAACTTTTCAGCACCGAACGTTTCGATATATTCATCCGGATCCATTTTATCCGGGATTTTCTGTACGTAGACATTCAGTCCGCGTTTCAGCAGTGTGTCCCCGACTTTCAACGTGGCATTACGGCCTGCTGAGTCCCCGTCAAACATAATAGTAACGTTTGAAGACAGCCTTTCCAGCAGGCTCACGTTCTCCTGACTGAGTTCGGTTCCCATCGTTGCAACGATATGTTTAACTTTCGTCGTTTTAACTTTCAGAACATCGAGATGCCCTTCCATTAAAATGATATTATCAAGTTTTCTCACATGCTTTCTCGCATCGTGCAGATTAAAAAACAGTTCGCGCTTTTTGAAGGTTTCCGTTTCGGGAGTGTTTAAATATTTCGGTTCACTGCCGTCTATACTTCTCGCGGTATAACCGACCAGGTGCCCCTGATGATTTTTAATGGGAATCATAATACGGCCGACAAAACGGTCGTAATATGAGAAGTTTTCTTCATTTCTCGAGACAAGTCCGGCCTGATAGGCAGTTTCTTCATTGTAGCCCTGTTCCAGCAGCGCATTCGTTGCAAACTTCGGCATATCCGGCGCATAACCGATCTGTTCCGAGCGGATTAACTCCATCGGGAATCCCCGGTCGAGTAAATACTGCAGCGCTTTTTCACCTTCGTTTGTATTGACGAGCAGCTGATGGTACAGTCCCGTCATATATTCATGCATACGGATAAACGTCATATCGCTTTCTGCAATATTGCTCGTTTGTGTATCTATTTTTATGTTCAGCGGTTCTCCGAGTTTTGCAGCCGCTTCAGCGAATGACATATTCTCAATTTCCATCAGAAACTGGAATACGTTGCCGCCTTTTTTACAGCCGAAACAATGTGCGATCTGCTTTTCCGGGCTGACTGAAAAAGACGGTGTTTTTTCGTCGTGAAACGGACAGAGACCAACATAGTTCCGTCCGCGCCGTTCAAGTTTTATGTAACTTGCCACCAGCTCGGTAATGTCGGTCTCGTCTTTTATTTTAGCTATGGTTTCCTCGGGTATTCTCACATAATCACCCTCTAATATTACTCTCGCTATCCACGTATTTCATAATGGCATTCGCAGTTTCTTCGATTGCCTTATCCGATACATCGATTACCGGACAGCCGATTTTACCGATAATTTCATCGAAGTATGTTAATTCATCCTCGATGCGCGTGCTGTTGGCATACATCGCTGTATCCTTTAAGCCGAGCTGGCTTAGACGCTCTTTACGTATTTTGTTCAGCGTATCCGGGTTAATTCTTAAAGCGACACACTTGTCAGGGTCGACTTCAAACAGTTCAGCCGGTGGCTTCACTTCCGGAACGAGCGGTACGTTCATTACTTTATATTTTTTCAGTGCGAGGAACTGAGACAACGGTGTTTTCGAAGTTCTCGACACACCGAGCAGGATGATATCTGCCTTTTCGAGACCGCTGGTATCTTTACCGTCATCATATTTAACAGCAAATTCAATCGCTTCAATCTTCTTGAAGTAATCTTCATCAAGACGGTGTACTCTCCCGGGCTCATTATACGGTTCAAGGCCGGTCGCATTTGAAATCTCATCCATCAGCGGTCCCATTACATCTATATATGAAATATCTTCTCTGTCCAGCTCTGCAGCCATGTATTTTCTAAGCGACGGTGTGATTAACGTATAAACGACAAGGGCATTTTTACTTTTTGCCAGGTCTATCACATCGTCAACGTCATCCTGATTATCCACATAGGGATAACGGTCAATCACATTATCCGGCGAGTCGATTTTAAATTGTGACAGGCAGGCTTTCGTTACGAGTTCGCCTGTTTCTCCGACTGAGTCTGATGCAACGATAATTTTAAAATTCGACATTAATTATTCACTCCATTAAGTTTACAAATACTTTTGTAATATTGGTTTTGGTAATTCTGCCTGTGACTTCGATTCTGCCGTTCTTCTCCACGACAACGGGCAGTGAATCAATCTGCCTGTCGATAATCTGTTTCGCAACGTATAAGAGAAGATCATCCGGATAGCACATCGCAATGTTGGGACTCCGGGTCATCACTGCGCTGACCGGTGTGTTTTCTGTATCTTTAAAGCTCATCGTGCCTTTTAACAGATCTTTTCTTGAAATTACACCGGTAAGTGACTGTTCGTCATCAATTACATACAGCGTACCCACATCTTCCAGGAACATCTTGACAATTGCATCATAAATACTCGTATCCGCCGTAATTAAAATCGGCAGACTCTGTACGTCACGCACCAGAATATTATTTACTTTAAGCGCTATGACATCATTTGTTTCCTTGCCCGTATAAAAATAACCGACACGGGGTCTTGCATCCAAAAAGCCGGACATCGTCAAAATGGCAAGATCCGGACGCAGCGTGGCACGGGACAATGACAGCTGTGCAGCGATTTTACTGCCGGTGATCGGCCCGTGCTGTTTTACTATGCTTAGAATTTTTTCTTGGCGTTCATTCAGTTCCACGTTCTCACTCCCAACATTTAATATTATATAATATTTATAGCGATAAAGAAATATCATCGTACTTGCATTCATTCTGCTCTAATTATATAATAGCCGTAAGCGAGTTGGGAATGGTGTGAGCCCGGCAACTAAAAATGGCATAATTTTAACAAATATAATTAATTTTATATATAAAAGCGAGTTTTCTTACTAAATTGGGTGGAACCGCGGGCAACGCTCGTCCCTGGATAGCATTTTTTAATGCTGTCCGGGGACTTTTTATATATAAATTAAAAATTAAAAGGAGCTGCATTAACTATGAACATGGACACAATTGTTAACCTGGCAAAAACAAGAGGATTTGTTTTTCCCGGCAGTGAAATCTATGGCGGACTTGCCAACACATGGGATTACGGTCCACTTGGCATCGAATTAAAAAACAACGTTAAGGCTGCATGGTGGAAAAAATTCATTCAGGAATCGCCTTACAACGTCGGACTGGATGCTGCAATCTTAATGAACCCTAAAACATGGGATGCTTCAGGTCATTTAAACAACTTCAATGACCCGATGATTGACTGTAAATCATGTAAGTCACGTCACCGTGCAGACAAACTGATTGAAGATGTTATGCAGAAAGAAGACGATACTTTTGTTGCAGACGGTCTGTCATTCGATGCAATGAAAGAAATTATCGATGACAAGAACATCGACTGTCCGACATGCGGTGCACACGACTATACTGATATCCGCCAGTTCAATTTAATGTTCAAAACATTCCAGGGTGTTACTGAAGGTTCAACTAACGAATTATTCCTGCGTCCTGAAACTGCACAGGGTATTTTCGTAAACTATAAAAACGTTCAGCGCTCAATGCGTAAAAAACTTCCATTCGGTATCGGACAAATCGGTAAATCCTTCCGTAACGAAATTACACCGGGTAACTTCACATTCAGAACACGTGAATTCGACCAGATGGAACTCGAGTTCTTCTGTAAGCCGGGTACTGAAATGGAATGGCAGACTTACTGGAAAGATTTCGCTGTTAAATGGCTGAAAGATTTAAACTTAAACGAAGAAAGAACACGTTTAAGAGAACATGATGAAGACGAACTGTCTCACTACTCGAACGCAACAACTGATATCGAGTACAAATTCCCGTTCGGCTGGGGTGAACTTTGGGGTGTTGCAAGCCGTACAGACTACGACTTAAGACAGCACATGGAACACTCAAAAGAAGATTTCAGATATCACGATCCTGAAACGAACGAAAAATATATTCCTTACTGCATCGAGCCGTCACTCGGTCTCGACCGTATGACGCTTGCATTCTTAACAGATGCATACGAAGAGGAAGAGCTTGAGAACGGTGAATCACGCACAGTATTGCGTTTCCACCCTGCTCTTGCACCGTATAAAGCGGCAGTTCTTCCTTTATCGAAAAAATTAAGCAGCGAAGCGATGGAAGTATACAGCCTGCTTGCAGCTGACTTTAACATTGAATTCGATGAATCACAGTCAATCGGTAAACGTTACCGCCGTCAGGATGAAATCGGTACGCCGTACTGTATTACATTCGATTTCGATTCAGTTGAAGACAAAAAAGTTACAGTAAGAGACCGTGATACGATGGAACAGACTCGTATTGCAATTGACGAACTTCACGATTTCCTGTCATCAAGAATTAAGTTTTAATAATTGCGGTGCCTCAATTTATTTGAGGCACCCTTTTATACATAAAGTTAAGATTATTTAAGTTTAATGGAGGACGCTTATGTTTAGAAGCACGCTGCTGATTGCGCTTGTCTTGTTACTGGCTGCATGCGGCAGTAACAAAGTTGAGCCGATGTCATACTACGGCAATACACTTGAGGAATTTGAAGCTGTTAATCAGCATAATGAAACTTTTACATCCGAAAATATGGAAGGCAGAGTCTGGCTGGCCAACCTGATTTTCACACAATGTATAACAGTCTGCCCGCCCATGACACAGAATATGACCGAACTGACTCAGGATCTTGAAAAAGCGGATCTTGAAAATGTCGGTGTGTTAAGCTTTTCAGTGGATCCCGATACGGATACACCTGAAGTGCTCTCGGAATATATGAGCTGGTACAGCCCGGGAGAGTCCATTGAGTGGCATCTCCTCACCGGATATGAATTTGAATACATGCGGGACTATGCGCTGAACAACTTCAAGTCTATTATTAAGCTGCCGCAGGACGGGTCCAACCAGGTACTCCACGGTACAGCAATATATCTGATCGATGAAAACGGCACGCTGATCAAAGACTATACCGGTGTCGATGCAGGAGATAATAAATTTGAAACAGAAGAAATTATTAAAGATGTTAAAATGATGACAGGTAATTTGAAATAGTATACTTAAAAGCGTCCCGATGACATTATCTCATCGGGACGCTTTTTTATTGCGGGTCTATCATTTTTTTACTTCTGAAATATACACCGCTGTATTCATCGTAAATCACTTCGATAAATTTGAGCAGCTGCCTGCCGGTTTCATTTGACAGTTTAACGCTGTTTATATCATCGAGTCTGACCAACTGCAGGTACAGTGCAAAGTACAGCACCCTGTTGCTGACAGGTATTGCACGCTCCAGCGTGTCATCTGTCAGACAGTCACAGCACAATACATTGTGATATTTAAACGAATAGTGACTGTATTTTTTGTAGTCATTCCTGCCGCAGACAGCACAGCTGCCAAGATTTAGCTGACCGCCGTAAGCGGGCAGCATTTTTACGAGCACGAGCGATGTCACACCATATGTTGAATTGCCTTCATCAAGCAGTTTAAATGCTTTTTTCAGCAGTCTGTAATAACCCGGTTCAGCTATATCATCTTCAAGCGCTCTTGTAATCACTTCCAGTATATAGCTGGCATGAGTATAAACATCGAAATTTTCATTTACATTTTTATACCGTTCAGTGACATCGACATCGTTCAGCGTGCCCATTCCTTTAAAACGGTTGTACGTAAACAGCGCTTCAAGATACCCCTGGCGGAGCGTAATAAACTGGTTTCTCGGTTTATTGAATCCTCTCGCCATCAGCGGTACCTGCTCCCCGCTTTCTGTCAGTATAGTAATAATCCGGCTGGACTCGCTGTAGCTCGTCTGCCGGATCATCATACCAGTCTGTTGATAGATCATTATCTCACCCAGTTTTAGTATTCTTCGTCTTTATACCCGAGCGATCTGATGAACGTCGGTTTATTGCGCCAGTCTTTTTGCACTTTAACCCACAGTTCAAGAAACACTTTGCTGCCGAGCAGGTTCTCGATATCCATGCGTGCTTCACGGCCGATTTCTTTCAGCATCTTACCGCCTTTACCGATAACCATTCCTTTTTGCGATTCGCGTTCAACGTAAATCAATGCTTCAACTCTGACTTTACCGCCGTCGTCGCCTTTCATCTTCAGGACTTCCACACCGATTGCATGAGGCAGTTCCTGACTCAGTCTGTGCAGTGCTTTTTCACGGATTAGTTCACTTACAATAAAGTGTTCCGGATGGTCCGTAATACGGTCTTCCGGATAGTACATCGGCCCTTCCGGAAGATGTGATTCAATGACGCCTAAAAGACGGTCGATATTGTTGCCCTGCAGTGCAGAAATCGGTACGACATCGCTGAAATTCAGCTTATCTTTATATACTTCAATCTGTTTGATTAAATCGTCCGGATGAATCAGATCGATTTTGTTCAGCACTAAAATAATCGGTGTCTTCGTGTTTTTCAGCATATCGATAATAAACTCGTCACCGCGGCCGATTTCCTCTGCAGCGTTAATAATAAACAGAATCACTTCTGTTTCACGGAGTGTGTTGCGTGCGACTTTCATCATATGCTCGCCGAGCTGATGTTTCGGTTTGTGGATTCCCGGTGTATCGATAAAAATCATCTGGGAATTATCTTTCGTATATACGCCTTGTATTTTGTTTCTTGTCGTCTGCGGTTTGTCCGACATAATCGCGACTTTCTGTCCGAGAACCTTATTCATAAACGTGGATTTACCTACGTTTGGACGCCCGATAATGCTGACGAAACCTGATTTAAATCCGCCAAAATCCATTAGTCCATATCCTTCCCGCTAAAACCGAGCGGCAGCAGATCGTCTACCGTCCGTTTTATTACTTCACCTGTTTTACTCGTTAAATACACAGGCATCTCATCATGGCACAATTCTTTCATCACCTGTCTGCAGACACCGCACGGACTCGCAGGTCCGGGCGCATCCGTTACGATAACGATTGCCTTAAACTTCTTTTTGTTGTTTGCATATGCGCTGACAAGTGCAGTCCGCTCAGCGCAGATTGACGCAGGATAAGCTGCGTTTTCAATATTTGCACCGTAAATATATTCATCGTCTTCTGTAATTAACAGCGCGCCCACGTTAAAGTTTGAGTATGGAGTATACGCGCGTGACTGGGCTTCCAATACTTCTGTCAGCCATTCTTTTTTAAAAATTCCGTCGTTCATCTGATGTCCTCCTTATTTTAAACAAAATACGGTATGAGGATGACCATACCGACGATTACAGCATATATGCTCGCGAGGAGTACTGCCGCTGCTGCGATATCTTTCGCATAGCGGGCAAGTATATGGTAATCGCCGGTAACTAAATCCACCGTATATTCTATTGCACTGTTTAATACTTCTGTAATCAGTACTAAAAATATTGCGGTTATAATAAATAACCATTCCACTGCGGTAATGTTTACAAGCGAACAGATAATCACTGCTGCCGCTGCAATTATACAGTGCAGTAAAAATTTTTTATCTTTCCTGAACAGCTGGATTATTCCATGGAGAGGATGTTTAAACCGCTTCAAATTAATCGCGTGTCACACCGAAAGCGTTTAAAATCTCTTCCTGTTTGCCGTTCATTTCCGCTTCTTCATCACTCTCCATATGATCGTAACCCAACAGATGAAGGAAACCGTGAAGGCTTAAAAACAGCAGTTCGCGGCGGTAGCTGTGACCGTAGTCTTCCGCCTGTTCTTTTGCACGGTCGGTACTGATGATGATGTCGCCGAGTGTACGCTGGGCATCTTCATGTATAATGTTCATATCATCTTCTTCCAGCGCAAAAGAAATAACGTCCGTGACACTGTCTTTATTGCGGTAATCCCTGTTGATATTTTGAATTTCCTCATTGGAGACAAATGATACAGAAACCTCTGCATCACCTTCTTCTTCAAGATGGCCGTATGCGAAAGTTAACAGCTCGGAAATTTCGTTAAGTTCGTTGTCATTTACAAAATTATCATCGTTAATAAAATCTATATTAATCATAAGTTTGTGTCCTTTTCATACGCAAGAATTATTTTGGAAACGAGCGGATGTCTCACCACATCTGTTTCATCCATGCGTTTAATAGCGATCCCCTTAATATTCTCGAGGCGTTTAACCGATTCAACCAGTCCGCTCTTCGTCGATCCCGGAAGGTCAATTTGCGTTTCGTCACCTGTCACGACCATTTTAGAACCGAATCCGAGACGTGTAAGGAACATTTTCATCTGCATTTCTGTTGTATTCTGCGCTTCATCGAGAATAACAAATGCTTCATTAAGCGTACGTCCGCGCATGTAGGCAAGCGGTGCAACTTCTATAACACCGCGCTCAATCAGACGGTCAGTCGTTTCTGCACCGAGCACTGCGTGTAAACCATCATACAACGGACGGAGATAAGGGTCTACCTTTTCTTTTAAGTCACCCGGCAGGAAACCGAGGTTTTCACCGGCTTCAACAGCAGGACGCGTCAGTACGATGCGTTTAATCTGGTTTTCACGGAGCATCTGGCATGCGATAACGACAGCGAGGAACGTTTTCCCTGTACCCGCCGGACCGATACCGAACGTTAAATCATGTTTCCGGATGTTGTCGACATACATACGCTGTCCGGTTGTCTTCGCTTTAATGCTTTTGCCTTTTACATCTTTTGCGATTTCCTCGTTATAAAGATCTTGTAAATATTCGATGGTATCGTTTTTAGCCATCATTGCAGCCGACTGTACATCTCTTAAAGAAATCGACATACCGCGCTGGATTATTTTTAATAAGTGAAGCAGCACATCCTCAACAAGTTCAACGTTCTCTTCGATTTCGCCGCTGACTGTAATTTCATTGCCGAGCGTATGAACCTTAACGTCGAATTCCTCCTCGAGATATGTGATGTGTGCATCATTTGCACCTATTAAAGCCTGAGCTTCGTCAAGGCTGTCTATATTAATAATATTAGGCATTTACAAACCCCTTTATAATAGTCTTGTCTATTTAAATTTACCACTATCAATAGCTGACTGCAATTAATTCAGGACATACCGAGAACATAGTTTACCACCCGGTTTTTAACTGCCGGTTCTGTATCTTCCGGCACAAAAAAACGGGCAGGGATTTCTCCCTGCCCGCCTGGTTTTATAAAATATCAGCCAAGTTTTCTGCGTGATTTCTGTTTGGACTTCGGCTTACCGAGGATCTCCGACATAATGATGCCGTTGACAAATGATTTCGAATCAAATGCCAGATCATCTGATGACATTTTACGTTCCGGCTTTTTCGTGCTGCGTTTAGGCATTTTCGTGCTGTCATCGCCGGATAAATGACGTACTTCATCTGCAATATCACTCATTGGTTTCTCAGCTTTGCCGAAACGTCTGTCGTACTCTTCTTTCGTCGTTTCAGCCGCACGTTCCCGTGCTTTCTGGATTGTTTCGCGCGCCGGGCGTTCCGCTGTCTGTCGTTCAGATCTGCTGCGGGACGTTACCTCACGGTTTGCACCTGCTGCCGGCTGAGCAGATTCAGTTTTTCTCTCCCGGTGCTGTTTTGTATTCTCAGTGTTGAATTCTTCATCAAATGCCTCTTGCAGCGTCTGGAAGAACCCTTTTTGTTCATTCGCTGTCGTCTCACGGTCAGGCTGTCTCTTACGCGGAGCAGAGTTTTGTCTTCTATCCAGTTTAGAAGTATCGATGTTTCGTTTACCTTCCTGCTCTTTGTTTTTCTTACTTCCTGCTATTGATGAGACTATACCGAGGACGATAATTAGTAGTGGAATAAGCTCCATACTATATCACACCCTATTCTTCTTCGTTAAACTGTGTAGGGTTTGTCATTTTGTTAATTGAATCTCTCATGCTGGTATCTGCTTCGACATTTTTCAGATCGTAATAATCAGCTGCTGATATATTTCCATCTTCCAATGCTTTGGCAAATGCAAGAGGTACTCTGGATTCTGCTTCTACTACTTTCGCTCTCATTTCCTGTACGCGGGCCTGCATTTCCTGCTCCTGCGCTACAGCCATTGCGCGGCGTTCTTCGGCTTTAGCCTGGGCAATTTTCTTATCTGCCTCAGCCTGTTCCGTCTGAAGATCCGCACCGATGTTTTTACCGATATCCACATCTGCAATATCAATCGAAAGAATTTCAAATGCTGTACCTGCATCGAGACCTTTAGCTAATACAGTCTGTGAAATACGTTCCGGGTTTTCAAGAACCTCTGCGTGTTTCGTTGAAGAACCGATAGTTGAGATTACACCCTCACCGACACGTGCGATGATTGTATCTTCTCCGGCACCACCGACAAGACGTTCGATGTTCGCTCTTACTGTAATTCTTGCTTTCGCTTTAACTTCGATACCATCAACCGCAACACCTGCGATAAATGGTGTTTCGATAACTTTCGGATTAACCGACATCTGTACTGCTTCCAGTACGTCACGGCCTGCAAGGTCAATTGCAGCACAGCGCTCAAATGTTAAGTTGATATCTGCACGCTGGGCAGCGATTAATGCGTCCACTACGCGGTCGACGTTACCGCCCGCTAAGAAGTGGGACTCGAGCTGGTTGGTAGTCAGCTGAATGCCCGCTTTGTGCGCTTTAATCATCGGTTCGATAACGCGTTTAGGTTTAACTCTTCTTAAACGCATACCCACCAATGTAAAGATTCCTACTTTAACACCTGCAGCAACTGCTGAGATCCATAAACCGATTGGAACAAATGACAGGATAAATGCGAATACAATAATTGCTACGACGAAAATCAGCAGCGTAAAAATCGCACCGCCTGTAATAAATGCTAAATTCATTCTCCACTCTCCTTGTTTTTAATCTTCCACTGGTCTGACGACAACTCTTGTACCTTCCACAAAAATAATCTTAACTTTTACATCAGCCGGAATATACGAGCCTTCTGCAACAGCATCGATGCGCTCGTCACCGAGACGGATTGTCCCGGAAGGTCTGAGCACTGTGTGCGATTCCGCGATTTCACCGACTAAATGTGATCTGTCATCGAATGATGTATAACCTGATTCTTTATCTGTCGCATCGTTTAAAATTAAACGGCTGAGAAAAGGAATCTTACGCTTCTTATGTTTCACAAATATCACCCACTCTATAATCACCATAACAAAAATTACGGCTAAGAAAATACTGTACAATAATACATTACCGCTGACTGTTAAAATACTCACACAGAATACCAGTACGCCGAGAATACCGAGCAGTGTTCCGATGATAAAAAACTCAATCAGAATAAGAAAACCGCTCACGAGAATCAGTATCAGTGTCAGCATGTTACCGTCGCCGGAAAGAAGGTGACCCGAAAAGAAGATAAAAATCGATAACACGGCGAGTATGCCGACGATATTTATTCTTTCAGAGAAGAGCTGATACACCAAACCAAGGAAGAATATTGATAATAATAGAAATGCGACAACGGGTGAAGTCACTGCATCTATATAAAATTGTAATATATTGTTTGTCATATATAAATACGAGCCTCCCATGTACATCCCTCTTGATTTCAATTATACATTAACTGCGCTCAAATATGAAATGGAGATGCAAAAAAACAGCGCACAATTATGTACGCTGTTTTATAATATATCACTTATCAGAGGGAAGAGTGATATTACTTGAACTTACGCTTACGCGCAGCTTCAGATTTCTTCTTACGTTTTACGCTTGGTTTTTCGTAAAACTCTCTTTTACGTGCTTCTTGAATCGTACCGTTTTTAGATACTGTACGCTTGAAACGACGAAGAGCATCTTCAATTGGTTCGTTTTGCTTAACAACTGTTTTTGACATTTGTTTTCCCTCCCTCCGATAATGCAAAAGGCTAATTCACATAGTGTGTACTATGTACTTTAGTATTATAATATATTATTTGGTTTTCAGTCAACTGAAATTTAATAATCGCTGTCTGAAACTGCACCGCTTACAATTGCGATACCGCTTGATGCACCAATTCTCGTTGCACCTGTCTCGATCATCTTAAGTGCATCTTCAGCAGAACGGACACCGCCGCTTGCTTTAACGCCCATGTCTTCTCCTACAGTCAGACGCATAAGTGCTACAGCTTCCACTGTCGCTCCGCCGCCGTTGAATCCTGTGGATGTTTTAACGAAGTCAGCCCCTGCTTCTTTTGAAAGTTTTGAAGCTGTAACGATTTCATCTTCAGTAAGCAGTGAAGATTCAATGATTACTTTAACAAGTGCTTCTTTGTTTGCCGCGTCTGCAACGCTCTTGATATCTTCTTTAACGTAATCAAGGTTGCCTGCTTTAAGCTGGCCGATGTTGATGACCATATCCACTTCATCCGCACCGTTTGCAATCGCATCTTTCGTTTCAAATGCTTTTACCTCTGAAGTTGTCACACCGTGAGGGAAGCCGATTACAGTACATACTTTAACTTCACTGTCTGCAAGTTTCTCAGCTGCAAATTTAACCCATGCAGGCTGAATGCAGACGCTGAAGAAACCGTGTTCGTGTGCTTCTTCGCATAATACTGCGATTTCTTTATCCGTCACTTCCGGTTTAAGTAATGTGTGATCAATATATTTTGCTACGTTCATTTTAAAGACACTCCCAATAATTTATATTCCATGTAATAATAGCACAAAACAGCTATTCATAGTAGCTTCCGATAACAGAAAGTGCATAAAGCGGCGCTGTTTCAGCTCTTAAAATTCTGCGTCCGAGTGCGACGTTTTCGTAAGTGCCGAACAGTGCCGCTTCCGCCTCTGTAAATCCGCCTTCCGGCCCGAATACGACCGCCGCTGTTTTGGCGTTATACTCTTTGAGAACATCTTTAATCGAACGTCCTGTAAGATTATTATCTTCATATGCGAATAAGACGAGATCATATTTTGTAAAATCCACCGCTTTTAAACTGCCTGCAAATGATATTGCCGGAATTTTGGTCCGCCTGCTCTGTTCGGCAGCCTCGCGCGCAATTTTTTCATAGCGGGACAGGCGGCTGGCCTCTTTTTTACCATTGAGTTTTACGACGCTGCGGTCCGCTTTATACAGTATAAATTCATGCACACCGAGTTCGGTGGATTTCTGAATAACAACATCCATCTTATCCCCTTTTAATAAAGGTGAATACAATGTTATATCTATCGGAAGCTCCACTTCCGCCTGAAGCGATTCAAGCACTGTGTATGTTACCGGATCAATGTCAGTCAGACGCACAAGATATGCGCTTCCCGTACTGTCGACGACGTTAAACTCATCACCGGTTTTCGCACGCATCACATTTTTAATGTGATGGATATGCTTTTCATCCATCACGCAGTCTTCATTCAGCGATACCGTTCCTTCGATAAAATAACGCTGCATTATGCCACCTTCTCAGCTAAGATTGCAACCCAGCCCTCTTCTTCAAGTACGTCTGTAATTGAAAATCCGGCCTGTTTCATATGATTGATAATGTCATCGCGCTTCTCTGTAATAATACCCGACGCGATAAATCGACCGTTATTATTGAGCAGATTATATGCGTCATCAATCATATCATCTATTATATGAGCAAGTATATTTGCAACAATGACGTCGTACTGATCCGTTTCATCTTTCAGCAGATCTGCAGGCATAACTGTAATATTCTCCTCACAGTCATTCAGTGCGAAGTTTTCTTTTGATACCTGCAGTGACAGTTCATCGATGTCAGTCGCTTTAATATCGCGTGCACCGAGCAGATAAGCGCCGATTGACAGAATACCCGAACCGGTACCGACATCGATAACTTTATCTTCAGGTTTAATGACATCTTCAAGGAATGTCAGACACAGACTTGTCGTCGCGTGATCTCCTGTACCGAAAGCCATACCCGGATCAATTTTAATCACTTTGTCGCTGTCGGCAATATCGACGTCAGCATATTCCCATGAAGGAACGATGAAGAAGTTTCTGCCGACTTTGAAATTGTGGAAGTATTTCTTCCATTCATTTTCCCAGTCCATTTCATCAATCATACTGCTGTTAATTTCAATTTCCTCTTTATGCACGAGCACCGCCTCGTCGATAAACGCCTTAATTTCTGCAAGCTGTTCATCGATATCGTATGTTTCATCAAAATATACGAGAATTCTAATATCGCTGTCCGGATAATCTTTCGGGTCCAGACGGAACTTTTCGTCAAAATTATCTGTTTTTGCTTTTAAAATATCCACGGAGTGCTCGATTGATACACCTTTTGAGATTGTGTTCAGGAAAATCGAAAACTGCTCTTCGTTCTCTTCCTTAGTGCTTATACTGACTTCATGCCATTTCATAGTCTACTCACCTTTAAAGAATCGTTTTGTTTTATCAAAAATATTTTCCTGCTGCTCGCTGATGTCTTCACCGTTAATATCAGCCAGTTTCTTAAATACCTCGCGTTCCTGCTCTGACAGACGTGTCGGTGTAACAACCGTTACAGTAACGTACTGGTCACCGTAGCCGAAGCCCTGCACGTTTTTAACACCTTTTTCTTTCAGTCTGAAGCGTCTGCCCGACTGTGTACCTGCAGGAATTGTCAGCATTACCGACGAATTGATTGTCGGAACTTTCAGCTCGTCACCAAGTGCTGCCTGGGCGAATGAAATTTTAAGTTCGTAGTGAATGTCGTCGCCGTCCCGCGTGAATTTGTTATCCTGTTTCACTCTGAAGACGATATACAGATCTCCGGCCGGTCCGCCGTTAACACCCGGTTCACCCTGACCTGACAGACGGATCTGCTGGCCGTTATCAATACCTTCCGGTATCGTAACTTCGATATCAACATTTTTCGATACTGTGCCGTGTCCGTTACACTTGTCGCAGGCGTGTTCGATTTCCTGTCCTGTACCTCCACATGTCGGACATGTACGCTGCGTCTGTACGCGGCCAAATGGTGTGTTCTGTTCAACTGCTACATTACCTGCACCTGAACATGTTTTACATGTGGATTTTGATGTGCCGGGTTTAGTCCCGTCACCGTCACAGACATCACACACAACGTCTTTTTTAATCGTGACTGTTTTAGTTGCACCGAAAACAGCTTCTTCAAATGAAATTGTCATCGTGTACTGCAGATCGTCACCTTTTTGCGGTGCGTTCGGATCACGCTGTCCGCCCCCGCCGAAAAATGAACTGAAGATATCTTCGAAGCCGCCAAAACCGCCGCCTCCTCCGAATCCACCGCCGCCGAAGCCGCCTTGTGAGTTCATGCCTTCATGGCCGAAACGGTCGTACTGCGCACGTTTGTTATCATCTGACAGTACTTCGTATGCTTCCGCTACTTCTTTAAATTTCTCATCGGAACCATCTTTCATATCCGGATGATATTTCTTTGACAGTTTGCGGTACGCTTTCTTTATTTCATCCTGTGTTGCATTTTTATCTAAACCGAGTATTTCATAAAAGTCTCTTTTAGCCACAATTTTTCCCTCCAACAGTGAATATAATACCATTTAAAAAAGTCAAAGCCAATGCGTTTGGCTTTGACTTGAGTGTTGAAGATTTATTTTTTATCTTCTTCGTCGTCTACTTCTTTATAATCCGCATCGATTACATCGTCATCAGCATATCCTGCTTCTGCGCCTGCATCCGCTGCACCTTCCTGCTGCTCCTGAGCCATCTGTTCATAAAGTTTAGTAGTAACTCCCTGAACTGCCTGCTCAAGTGCTTCTTTCTTAGTCTTGATTTCTTCAAGGTCTGTTCCTTCAAGTGCTGTCTTAAGTTCTTCTTTAGCTTTGTCGATGTCTTCTTTTTCAGAAGCTTCAACTTTATCTCCAAGATCTTCAACAGCTTTGTCAGCAGAGAAGATTAACTGGTCTGCTTCATTGCGAAGTTCAGCTTCTTCTTTTTTCGCTTTGTCCGCGTCAGCATTTTCTTCTGCTTCCTTAACCATTCTGTCGATATCTTCGTCAGTCAGGTTAGAGCTTGATTCGATAGTAATCTTCTGTTCTTTGCCTGTACCTTTGTCAGTTGCAGTTACGTTTACGATACCGTTCTTGTCGATGTCGAAAGTAACTTCAATCTGAGGAACACCTTTTGGTGCCGGTGGAAGATCTGTTAACTGGAAACGACCTAAAGTCTTGTTGTCGCTTGCCATCGGTCTTTCACCCTGTACAACGTGAATGTCCACTGCCGGCTGGTTGTCAGCTGCTGTAGAGAATACCTGTGATTTGCTCGTCGGAATCGTAGTATTTCTTTCGATCAGAACTGTAGATACATTCCCCATCGTTTCGATACCCAGTGATAAAGGAGTAACGTCAAGTAATACGACATCCTGAACATCACCAGTTAACACACCGCCCTGTACAGCTGCACCCATTGCTACTACTTCGTCAGGGTTAACACTGCGGTTAGGTTCTTTGCCAAGTTCTTTTGTAATTGCATCCTGAACTGCAGGAATACGAGTTGAACCGCCGACTAAAATGATTTCGTCGATTTCTGATTTGCTGATGCCGGCATCTTTAATTGCCTGACGTACAGGTCCCATCGTTCTTTCAACAAGTTTGTGAGTCAGTTCTTCGAACTTCGCACGTGATAATGTTGTTTCAAGGTGTAACGGTCCTGCTTCACCTGCTGAGATGAACGGTAATGAGATTTGTGTTGAAGATACGCCTGATAAGTCTTTCTTAGCTTTCTCAGCTGCATCTTTCAGACGCTGCATTGCCATTTTGTCTTTAGATAAGTCGATGCCGTTTTCCTGTTTGAATGTGTCTACAAGGAAGTCGATTACGATATCATCGAAGTCGTCACCGCCGAGACGGTTGTCACCTGCAGTTGCAAGTACGTCGAATACACCGTCGCCAAGTTCTAAAATAGATACGTCAAACGTACCGCCGCCAAGGTCAAATACCAGGATATTTTCTTCTTTATCCTGCTTATCAAGTCCGTATGCAAGTGCTGCTGCAGTCGGCTCGTTAATAATACGCTCAACTTCAAGACCTGCAATGCGTCCTGCGTCTTTAGTCGCCTGACGTTCTGAGTCGTTGAAGTATGCAGGTACTGTAACGACTGCTTTAGTTACTTTTTCACCTAAATAGCTTTCAGCTGTTTCTTTTAAGTTCTGTAAAATCATTGCTGAAATTTCCTGAGGTGTATATTCTTTATCTTCCACTTTTTCTACATGGTCAGTACCCATATGTCTTTTAACTGACATAATAGTGTTAGGGTTTGTGATTGCCTGGCGTTTAGCTACTTCACCAACCTGGCGTTCACCATTTTTAAATGATACTACAGAAGGTGTTGTACGGTTACCTTCAGCGTTTTGAATTACTTTCGGCTCGCCGCCTTCTAAAATTGATACTACTGAGTTAGTTGTTCCTAAGTCTATACCGATTACTTTACTCATTTATATATTCCTCCAATTAATTTAAATATTATTCGCTTACTTTAACCATTGTCGGTCTGATGACACGGTCTTTTAATATATAACCTTTTTGGAATTCTTCAATCACGATGTCGCTGTCTTTGTCAGACGCTTCGGTCATTACTGCCTGATGGAAGTTCGGATCGAATGGCTGATCAAGAGCATCAATCGCTTTAATGTCATGTTTTTCCAGTGTTTCAACAAGGTTGTTGTACACCATTTCAACACCTTTGTTTAAGGCGATAAAACTTTCATCTGTGCCGTCGATTGCAAGTGCGCGTTCCAGATTGTCGAGTACAGGCAGCAGATTTTCAGCAAACTTCTGATCCTTGTACTTGTTATTAATTTCAGCTTCCTGGCGGTTTCTGCGCTTAAAGTTTTCAAACTCTGCATAGAGTTTCAAGTACTTGTTCTCACTTTCTTCGATCTGTTCTTTCAATGCAGAAATTTCGTCTTCTTCTGTAACCTCTTCAGTCTCTTTGGCAGTTTCTTCTGCCGGAGCTTCTTCAGTCTCCGTTTTTTCAGTTTCAGCTGCGGCTTCAGTATCAGCCTGCTCCTTCGTTTCCTCCGGAGCAGTTTCTGAAGTTTCATTAACAGCTGTGTCTTTTTCTTCTTCGTTAGTCAATGCCTACACTCCTTTTTTTAACGAGTGAAGTAATTTAATAACATTTTTGTAGCCCATCAGTTCCGGACCGACAACAATTAAATTACCACTCAGTCCAGCATGCTCAAAATTCGTTGTAACGACTGAAAGTGATTTATAACTTTCATCCAGTTCATCACCGAAGTAAATATCCACATCGTTTGATGCCCGCTGTTCCACCGAGTTGTACAGTGCTTCTGACTCGATATCATCGTACAGGTGTTCAAGCGTCTCCACTTCGTTTCTCATGTCCTGCAGTAAATAATTGAACCCGGCATGACCAATCGTC
This sequence comes from Jeotgalicoccus saudimassiliensis, assembly GCF_000756715.1. Lineage (NCBI taxonomy): Bacteria > Bacillati > Bacillota > Bacilli > Caryophanales > Staphylococcaceae > Jeotgalicoccus > Jeotgalicoccus saudimassiliensis. The sequence goes on along the minus strand of NZ_CCSE01000001.1, from coordinate 748,314 downwards.
CGTTTTCCGGCATCGACAGATGCCATAATCTGAGCGGTTACCTGATCATACAGACCTCTTATCTCCGGCGGGATGTGAGCGTTGTTTTTTAAGATGACACGGGTGTCTCCAAGATTTTTATCGAGCAGCAGTTCATTAAAAATATTGCTCAGCTTCTGGAAATCATCAATCGTTACGTCACGGTTCGTTTTCACAGGCATCTGCCTGACTGACCCGCTGTTTAAAACGATTATTGCGATACTCGCTGTATCCGTCAGCGGCGTAATATAGAGACCTTTTACAGTTTCATTATCCGCCTTCAGCGACACCTGAGTTAAATACTTCGTCCGGTCGCTTATTGTCAGCGCAAGTTCATCTGTAAGATTTTCCAGATTGTCAGTGCCCGAATAGAGCTCAAAAGACTTTGCCGGTGATTGTTCAATGTTCTGTTTAAGTTCTTCGATGTAGAATTTAAGCGCTTTTCTCGACGGCATCCGTCCGGATGACGTATGCGTCTTAATTAAAAAGCCTTCTTTTTCAAGTACTGCCATTTCATTTCTGATGGTGGCGCTTGAAACATCGAACTTATATTTGTCGAGTAAATATTTAGAACTTATGGGTGTCATTACATTTAAGAAATCATCTACGATAAATGTAAGTATGATTTCCTGCCTTTCCGTCAGCAAAGAATCACCTCGTTAGCACTCTTGTCTCCTAAGTGCTAAATATAATTTATCAAATAGGTCAAAGAATGTCAACAAGGAACATCCGCATTAATTTTCTACAGCAGAAATTCGACGAAAACATCGTTGCCGATCATGCGCCCCGCTTCGGTTAAAGCAATATATCCATCATGTCTTTTAAGGAGTTTCCGCTCCGTCAGACGATTCAGTACATCGCCGTAAACTGCATCGACAGGCAGGCCGTATTTTTCCATAAAACGCGCCTCGGATACACCTTTATTTAAGCGCAGGCCCAAAAACATTTCCTCTTCAAATTTATCGCTGTCCGTCAGCTCCAGTTTTTCTTTTACGACGGTACCGTGTTCGTTCATATTATTAATATAATGATTCACCGGTTTTATGTTGTAGTATCTGTATTTTCCTGTATAACCGTGACTGCCCGCGCCGGCACCGATATATGGTTCATTCAGCCAGTATGTCTTGTTGTGCATCGATTCGTATTCACTGACAGCGAAGTTTGATATCTCATACTGCGGATAACCGAGTGCGCCCAGTCCCCCGATGACTTTATCGTATTTTTCGCCTTCTTCCAGACTGCCGGCGATACTCATCTTGCCCTGATTGATTTTATTGTAAAAAACAGTGTGCGGTTCAATAATCAGCGAGTACCAGGAAATGTGTTTCGGCTGCAGTTCGCTGACGTATTTTAAACTCATATCGATATCTTCAAATGTTTCACCGGGAAGATTATACATCAGATCCAGCGAATAATTTGTCAGACCGATTTTCTCCAGATGGTTGATACTCTTGAAAATATCATCGAAGTTGTGCGTACGCCCGAGTACTTTTAACAGGTCGTTATTAAAAGTCTGCACACCAAGGCTTACCCGGTTTACACCGTAGTTATGCAGCACATCGAGTTTGTCTGTCGTCAGTTCGTCGGGATTGGCTTCAAATGTAAATTCATCCGTTACCGTAAACTGATCCGTCATAAATTTAAGCAGGCGGTCCAGCTGTTCAACTGTTAAAGCTGTAGGCGTTCCCCCGCCGACGTATATCGTTTTAAGCGTCTGTCTGCCGTGCGATTTCAGTTCGGCAATCAGCGCCGTAATATAATCATCGACCGGCTGATTTTTAATGAGCACCTTGTTGAAGTCGCAATATGTGCAGATGCGGTTGCAGAACGGGATATGGACATACATACTATCCATTAAATTCCTCCTAAAATTAGAGGAGAAATCAAATGATTTCTCCTCCGGGTGTTTTTTATTCATCATCCATTTTTAAGACGGCAAGGAAAGCTTCCTGTGGAATTTCAACACTTCCTACAGCTTTCATCTTCTTCTTACCTTCTTTTTGTTTCTCTAATAATTTCTTCTTACGCGATATGTCTCCGCCGTAACATTTCGACAGAACGTTTTTACCCATCGACTTAATATTCGTTCTCGATACAATCTTCTGTCCGATTGCCGCCTGTACAGGCACTTCGAACTGCTGTCTCGGAATGATATTTTTAAGCTTGTCGACAATTGCTTTTCCGCGGTCGTATGCAAAGTCTCTGTGAACGATAAAGCTCAGAGCATCAACTTTTTCAGAATTAAGCAGAATGTCCATCTTCACAAGTTTCGATTCCTTGTATCCGATCAGGTCATAATCAAGCGATGCGTAGCCTTTCGTGTGAGACTTCAGCTGATCGAAGAAGTCGAACACAATTTCCGATAACGGAATTTCGTAAATGATGTTAACACGCACATCATCGAGATAATCCATCGTCATAAAGTTACCGCGTTTTTTCTGGCAGAGTTCCATTACTGCACCGACATAATCGTTCGGTACCATAATCTGCGCTTTAACGTATGGCTCATGAATTTTGTCGATTTTTTGCGGGTCCGGCATCTGTGCCGGGTTATCCACTCTGACTTCAGTGCCGTCAGTCAGGTCGACGCTGTATATAACAGACGGTGCTGTCGCAATCAGGTCGATACCGAATTCTCTCTCAATTCTCTCCTGAACAATTTCCATGTGCAGAAGGCCGAGGAATCCCGTACGGAAGCCGAAACCTAACGCCTGTGATGTCTCCGGTTCATATTGAAGCGATGAGTCGTTCAGTTCAAGCTTTTCAAGCGCTTCACGCAGGTCGTTGTACTTTGAAGAATCGATTGGATAGATTCCGCAGAATACCATCGGGTTCATCTTCTTATACCCCTGGAGCGGTTTTGGTGCAGGGTTTTCGGCACTTGTAATCGTATCACCGACAAGTGAATCACCGACTTTTTTAATCGATGCCGAAATGTATCCAACATCGCCGACAGTCAGTTCATCGACAGCAAGCTGTTTCGGTGTGTTGATACCGACTTCGTTAACTTCGAATTCCTTGCCCGATGACATCATACGGATTTTATCTCCCGCTCTCACAGTGCCGTCGACAATTCTGATCGATGAAATAACACCGCGGTACGGGTCGAATACAGAGTCAAAAATTAACGCTTTTAAAGGTGCCTCCGGGTCACCCTGCGGTGCCGGAACTTCCTGAACGATTCGCTCGAGTATTTCCTCAATACCGATATTCGCCTTGGCAGAAGCGTAGATCGCATCTTCCTGCGGCAGACCGATAACATCTTCAACTTCTGCTGCAACTCTGTCCGGATCTGCTGCCGGCAGGTCGATTTTGTTTACGACCGGAATCAGCTCAAGGTCGTTATCGAGCGCAAGGTAAACGTTAGCCAGTGTCTGCGCCTCGATACCCTGCGCTGCATCAACGACGAGTATAGCCCCTTCACATGCCGCGAGCGAACGCGATACTTCATATGTGAAGTCGACGTGTCCCGGCGTATCGATAAGATGGAAAGTATATTCCTCGCCGTCTTTTGCCGTATACTTTAAACGGACAGCATTAAGCTTGATTGTAATACCGCGTTCTCTTTCAATATCCATTGAATCCAAAAGCTGCGCTTTCATATCCCGGCCTTCAACCGAGCGTGTGTTTTCGAGTAACCTATCAGCCAAAGATGACTTACCGTGATCTATATGAGCAATGATAGAGAAGTTCCTTATATTTTCCTGTCTTTTCAAACGTTCCATATTGTTCATTTAAAATCCAACTCTCTTCATGTTTACAATGTTATAATTATATCAATGCATGGCACTAACTTCAATTCATTTCGGATTGATTATTGCATAATAAGTTTAGATTTGGTAAAATATCTGTTGTTGCAATAAAAGTTGTACAACTTTATGTCGGAGGTGACATTATGCCTAATATTAAATCAGCAATCAAACGTGTAAAAACTAACGAAGCTGCTCAGAATCTTAATATCGCTCAGAAAAACGCTATGCGTACTGCAGTTAAACAAGCTGAAACTGCTAAGAGTGAGAACGCTGAGAACAAAGCTGAATTAGTTTCTAAAGCTGTCAAACTTGTTGACAAAGCTGCTAAACGCAATCACATTCATGCTAACAAAGCGAGCCGTATGAAATCAAAATTAATGGCTAACTAATAAAAAAACCTTCATTATGAAGGTTTTTTTATTTTGTCTTTTATATTTCAAGAATGAATAATTCAAACAGCGCGTCCCGGTCGAGATAGCTCGATTTAAACTTGTAATCGATATCCCGGCAGATCACCATTTTTTCGAGCAGTACATCGAGCGGATACTTTCTCGTATGTCTCTGAGCGAGTTTCACGCGGTACGGATGAACTTTAAGCGTACGCGCGATATTGTCCTCCTGATACCCTTCCCCGTTTAAAATTTTCACCTGATAGAGCAGTCTGAACTGGCCGATCACGAGGTGAAGCAGCTTCATCGGCTCTTCTTTTTGAAGAATAAGTTCTCTTGCCAGATTAACAGCTTTCTGCTTTTCGTTTTTTAATATAAAGTCAGTGAGCAGAAAAACATTCTGTTCCAGTGACACACTCACGACATTTTCGACATCATCCACCGTAATATTACCGTCAGCATACAGCACCAGTTTTGTCACTTCGTTATGTACCGCTTCGTATTTATAACTCGTTTTTTCAAGGAGCAGCTCCAGTGCTTCTGATGAAATTTCAAGATCGTTTCTGTCAAACACGGAACGGACGTAATTCATCAGCTCTTTTTCGTTCATTTCATTAATTTCAATCTGTCTGCCCCGTTCGGCAATCAGCTTCGTAATTTTTTTGCGTTTGTCCAGTTTCTCTGAAATAACTGCAAAGATAATCAGCGTATCATCGCTCTTATTAGTAATGTAGTCGATAAGCAGATCGATATTATGATTTACAGCCGACCCGGTCTTTTGAGCAGTAAACAGCACAGCCTCTTCAACGACAATGACTTTTTTGTCAGCAAGAAACGGCAGTGTCTGTGCTTCTTCTATAATTTGTTCAACCGGAGTTTCCTTAAAGTTTAATTTTGTATAGTTAAAATCGTCGAGCGTGCCGACGTATTCTTTCGCGATACTTTTAATTTTATCTTCTATGCGGATAATATTTGTGCCATACAGAAGTTGCAGCAGTTCCATAAATAATGCTCCTTAAAGTTTATAAATCTATTATAGCTTTTTAATTAAATTTAGCCTATACTGTAAGTAAGTGTTTAGGGGGTAATTACATGAATAAGTTTGAGAAAAATGTTCAGTCAAAAAACAATGACGTTATCGACGCTGGTCTTGCTTTCATAGTTGGATTCGTGGCACTTACTGTAATTTATGTCATTCCACAAATCTTCGCTATCGTAGCGGGATAATCGATAATAATTAATCGGGCCGGTTATCCGGCTCTTTTTTTATGCCTTTTTTTAAACACTGATCATTAGCAGCATCTAATTTTGCACGGATACATATTGTATCATGATTAATACTAAACTCCACCATGCCTTTTTCTTTCGTACTGATAATTCTGCTCCCGCTTAAAGTTTTAATTACAGTGTCATGCGGATGGTTATACCGGTTGTTTACACCCGCTGATATTAAGGCGATATCCGCGTCCACTTCATTTATAAATTCCTCTCCGCTCGACGTATCACTGCCGTGATGGCCGACTTTTAAAATATCGCTTTTCAGATTATATTTTTTAACCAAACTTTCCTCGGTTACGAGACCGATATCTCCAGTAAACAGTACGCTGAACTCACCGAGATGCACTTTAAGCACCACCGACTGTTCATTTGAGTCAGCAGCAGTATCAGCTGTTAAGTTTTCAAAATACATATTTCCGAGTGTAAAATCGCCTGCCGCTGAACTGTTATGAATTTTCACACGGTCTGATGCCTTTAGATTTACCGCCCACTCATCGAATTTTACATCTTCAGTATTCATGACAATACTGCCGGTCTGTATATTATCCAGTATGTGAAGTACTTCCCCGCTGTGGTCGAGATCCAGGTGGCTGATAATCATTACATCGATAAAATCAATCCCCTGTTCTTTTAAATACGGCAGCAGCGTTTTATCGCTTAAACTGATTCCCTGCTCTTTATGCTGAAATTTACCGCCTGTATCAAGAAGAACCGTCTTACCACTCTGATGATCCTGAATAACAAACGCATCTCCCTGTCCGACATCGGTCATCGTGAGTGTATAGTCATTGTTCCACGTCTTTTGACTGATCATTATGACCGCAATAAATATAACGATGGCAAGCCCCGTCTTTTTAATATTCAAAAGGAGTATGTTTACCATAATGCTATAAGTCAGTACCAACAGTATAATGACAGCTGCAGGCGTCAGATTTTTAACCGGAAGCCGGTGTTTAAACGTCTCTGAAATATAATATATGCAGTCTTTCATCGTCCCAAACAGCACATGATAAAAACCATCCACAACAGATGTCATATTTAAAAACAGCAGCAGATTATAAATAATAACACCGGGAAATATGATGAACGAAAAGAACGGTATAAAAATAATATTGAGCAGCAGCCCGCTTAAGCTGATCTCGTTAAAATGAATCAGCACGATGACGAGAGTAGACAGCTCGCTGATTACTGTAACCAGTATGAGCTGCACTGGCGCGCTGTAATGTATAAACAGCGGACGTGTCAGCAGTATAATATATGTGGTTATATAGGACAGCTGGAAACCGGCATGAAAGATGATGTGCGGATTAACTGCAAGCTGAACGAGTGCACTCAATGAAATAATCGCAAGGTACGGTTTCTTTTTAAAAAATGAGCAGATGAGCAGCAGCACCCCCATAAAAACAGCACGCAGTACACTTGGGGACAGGAAGTTTAAAAAGAGAAACACAAGCAGGGACGTAATAATGACGAGTTTAATTGAATTAAGCGGTACTCTTAAAAATTTAAGTACTCCAAATATGACGGCACTCAAGAAAGCGACATGAGTACCGGAAATGACATAAAGATGATATATTCCGAGTTTCTGCAGAGCATCAAAAAATTCAGGACTGATGTAATTTTTATTGCCGACTGACAGCGTCAGCAGATCAAATTTGTAATCATGCTTCGTTGATTCGAGCATTTTCGACATATACTGATACCGGATGATAGAGAAATACTGTGACAAACTGAGTGTTCCCGGATGGCAGTCCAGAAAATCAGTACTGCTTAAATATATTCTCCCGGAAACCCCGTTTATTCTGAGTGCTGCCTGCCCGTCCTGTTTAATAAAGTTACGCTGCTCGCCGGGCACAGTGACAGGCAGGCTGCCGGAGCACACGCTGCCGATTAAAAGCCGGTGTTCACCGCTCTCATCGTACAGTTCATAGGTTTTACCGCTGCTTGAAACAATGTACTGCAGGCTGTCCGTATAATATTTATAGTCTTCGATAACAACGTGAGTCAGATGACCGCCATCCAGCTGTGTATCCGGTGCTTTGTAATACATTGCAGACAAAACAGCGAGAAGCGTCAGCAGACATTTAAACGGCAGGCTTCCGTTTTTTATATGAACGCTGTACAGTAAAATTGCATAAAAAAATAAGCCCGCAACGGGGCTTACAGTAATTATACATCCGGTTATAACAGATACAAATAAGTAGAACATTTTCATTCGATTGACTCAAAATACATGTTCACTTTTTTATTATCGAGCTCGATCAGCTCATAATTCACATTATTTTTATTTAACAGTTCTATTGCGTACGGATGGTTTTTATAGTCAGCACGGTAATATACATTTTTAATGCCTGCCTGAATCAGTGATTTAGTACAATTTATGCAGGGAAAATGAGTGACATACACCGATGCACCTTCTGTCGACACACCAAATTTCGAACATTGAAGCAGTCCGTTAATCTCGGCGTGTATAGTTCTGATGCAGTGACCGTCCTCGACGTAGCATCCTTCGTCCACACAGTGGACTTCCCCGGATACGGAGCCGTTATATCCGCCTGCAATTATCCGGTTGTCTTTTACGATTGTCGCACCGACGCTCAATCGTTCACATGTTGAACGGAGCGACAGCAGCATTGCCTGTGCCATAAAATATTCATGCCAGTTAATCCGCATAATGCCACCTCAGTCTGTTGTGATGTACGGCTTCAGGTTTTCAAATGTTTTGTCACCGATGCCGGGTATATTTTTAATCTCTTCGGGTGTTTTGAATAATCCCTGCTCCTCGCGGTAAGTTAAAATTGCCTGTGCTTTCTTCTCTCCGATACCATTTAACGTGGTCAGTTCAGTCATACCGGCTGTGTTTATATTCACAAGATCACCGGAAGAATCTTCCGATGAGCCTGCGGGCGCTATTGTATCAATTCCAGCTGCCTTATCAATTTCACCGGCATACGGAATATAAATCACCATTTCATCGGCAAGTTTCGCCGACTGATTCACTGTCATAAGATCCGCATTTTCAGTGATCACCGCAATGTCCAGCAGGTTTGTCACTCTCGCATCTGCAGGCAGTTCGTAGACGCCGGGTGATTCAACGGCACCTTTCACTTCCACAAACACTGTCGTTACGGGCGGTGTTTCAGCTGCTGCTTCTGTTTCCGTTAAAGCCGCTTCTGTAACGTTTTCATCCAAACTTAAACTGTCAGCCGGTGTATTCAAAGCTGTCACTGAAAAATAAATGATTACCGCAAGTATTACACATGCACCTATGACATAAAACCTGTACTGTTCAAAAAATGATTTAATATCCATCCTGTTCCTCCCCGTAAAAAATACCTCTCATACTATATATAGGGAAAAACGGCGTTTTATTTTTTTTTCGTACAAGTTAATTTATAAACCTGCAAAACGTTAAAATTTATTTCTTCAGTACATAAAAGTTTCTTTCAGCCACTTCAGTAATAACATTATTAATATCAAAGTCGCTGAATGATTTATCGATAATAAACCCGGTGTCATTTGCTATTTTTAAAATTTCACTGTGTTTATACGTCTGTTGATAATGAGTTTCTTCGTGTTTTTCATACAGATTTGCACTGTTTCGAATGAAAAATGTCATTTCATGCCAGACGCTCAGTTCTTGTTCACCGGGAATCGTCTGCCATGTATAGAAAATATCCTCTGTACTGTCTGAATACAATTCAAAATTAAAGTCATTCTGCATTTTATGTTCAGTGTGCACATCAAAGACAAATACCCCGCCCTCTGCGAGATGATTATAAACGTTTTTTAATACTGCAGTAAATGCTTCTTCAGACGGAGCGTAGTTTAAAACGTCCGCAGTCGCAGTAATCAGCTCAAATGATTCATTAAGATCCATCGTCACCATATCATGTACGCGATATTCGCTGTCCGGATCATTTACATGTGCAATATTCACCATTTCCTGTGAATTGTCGATGCCGAGTTTTCTTTTAACTTTAAGTGATTTTAAAATTTCTCCGGTACCTGCACCGATATCGAGTACCGACTGTGCATTCCCTTTCACTTCGTTAATAATATCGAGCCACAAATTATACGGCATATCATAATTTAATATATCGTACACTTTGGCGAATGTTTTGTATTCGCTAGCCTCCAATAGTATCACCGGCATCTTTGAATAAACGCTCAAGGTTATAATATTCGCGTTCTGTTTTCTGGAAAATATGAACGATAACATCGCCGACATCACAAAGAATCCATTTTCCCTGTTTTTGTCCTTCGATACTTATATCAAGACCGTTTTTATGTGCAACTTCTCTGACTTCGTCACTGATTGCCTGAGCCTGACGCTCCGAGTTACCGTGACATATTACGAAATAATCCGTTACCGGACTCGTTTCTTTCACATCATATACTTTTATATCTGCAGCGCGCTTATCGTCGCATGCTTCCACCATTAATTCCAATACTTCTTTACTCTGCATTCCGTCACTCCCTGGCCATATTATAATAATTGAGACATTCTATCGTTTTATGGTAAATCGTCTGATCTTTATTCAGCAGATGTTTTACGTTCGCTTTTGTAATTGTATACACCGCTAAGTCCAGATTTTTTTCTTTAAATACAATATCACGGATTTGGTCCACACCGGGCTGTGTACGTTTCGGCTCAATGTAATCTGCAACGTAAATAATTTTTTCGATGAGACCCATCTGTTTTGCACCTGATGTATGGTGTGCCACTGCATTTAAAATTTCTTCATCTATAATGTTAAACTTATTTTTAATTTTTACCGCTGCAACCGGTCCGTGAAGCACTTCCGACTTATACTCAAGCAGTTCAGGATCGAGCTGTTCAGCCGTTACTGTCTGATACATTTTGCTTAAGTCATCGTATTTCGAATAATCGTGCAGTATACCTGCGAGAAAACATCTGTCTTTGTCCGCTTTAAATATTTCCGACATTTGTACCGCTGTTTCAGCTACGCGTTCACAATGCTTAAATCTTTTTTTCGGCAGTTTATCTGCTGCAACTTTCAATGCTTCTTTACGTTTCATATAATCGCTGCTCCTTAATGTATCCGTACACCTCTTCATGCATTAAGTGTCTGACTTCCGTATTTGTTTTCAGCCGCTCCCTTATAAGCGTCGATGAAACTTCAACGATATTCGTATTAAGTTTAATAAACGGTGCTTTCACGTTATACAGCTCATCATTTCTGTCCAGCACGACAAATTTGGCAAGATCATGCAGCTTATCTGCATTCGCCCATTTATCAAATGTAATAAAGTGATCTGTACCGATAATAAAATACAATTCATCGTCCGGGTATTTCTCTTTCAAATACTTCAAAGTGTCAAAAGTATACGTTACTGTTTGCTGGTCGAGTTCAAAAGTATCTATTTCTGCAAAATCGTAATTTTTAACCGCGCGTTTTAACATATTTAAACGATGTCTGTCAGTCGAACCTGTCTTTTTTTTAAACGGCGAAATGAAAGTCGGCACAATAATGACCTTATCGAGTTCAAGACCGATATAAGTTTCTGCAAAAGCATTAATATGACCATTATGTACCGGATCAAACGTTCCGCCGAATACACCTATTTTCATGGCAGTTTTATTTCTTTGTTATCCTTCGATTCTCTGTAAAGTACAATCGTGCTGCCCATTACCTGTACAAGCTCAGAACCTGTTCCCGCAACAAGTGCTTCAACGATTGAGTCTTTATCTTCCATACAGTTCTGCAGTACTGAAACTTTTACAAGTTCGCGTTTTTCAAGAACATCATCAAACTGTTCGACAAAGTTTTCTGTCACACCGTTTTTACCTACCTGGAACAACGGCTTTTCATGATGAGCCAGTGAGCGCAAGTAGCGTTTCTGTTTACCTGTTAATGTCATTATTTTTCCTCCATTAATCCTTCCAGTGCATGCTGCACTGCATCATTTCTGCCTGTTTTGGCAGTCCATATTTCAAACGCATCCAGTGCCTGATTCACAAGCATTGAAAGTCCGTTTGCATTCTTTTTAAAGTAACTCATAAACGGCGTGTGTGCCGGATTATAAATTAAATCCATACCTGCAGTGTCTTCTGTTATAAACGACGGGTCAAGATTCATCATCTTAAAGACGTCTTCACCATTCAGACCGAGCGGTGTCGCATTAATTACTGCATCGTATGTCCCGCCTTCAAACTCGGTATTTAGCACATGTTTAAAGTCATCAGTTTTAAATGATTCAAAACTTTCGGCTCTTCTGGCAAGGATTGTAACATCGTCTCCATTATCCGCATGTGCCCGGTGTACAGCTTTCGCCGCCCCGCCGGCACCGAGAATCAGGATGCTGCGCTTTCCGCTTCCGAAAGCCTCATTAAACGCCTTCATATAGCCGGTGATATCAGTATTATAACCGTAATATCGGCCATTTTTTACATGTACTGTATTGACAGCCCCGATTTTTTCAGCTGCCGGCGCGATTTCGTCCAGATACTGCATAATATTTTCCTTGTGCGGCACTGTAACGTTAAAGCCTGACAGATTTTTCTCCTCCACATACGTTTTAATTTCATTAAGCGCTTCCGGCTTAATTTCAAGTGCACTGTAGTCCGCATCTATATCCAATGCGTTAAAATTGGCATTGTGAATCACCGGTGACAGCGTATGTTTGAGCGGATAGCCGATTACTGCATAATTCATCTTTACTGCACTCCTTTAAAGATAGTTGAACGTACGGATACATTAACGCCTTTCGGAACAGTTACGCTGACTTTCGCCGATTTTGCCACCGACACAAATGTCAGTCCGCTGATTAAAATATCGCTGGCATTTTCGAGTGTAAAGTCGTGGACGTCGAAGTTTGTACTTAAATAAGCTTCTTCAAGTTCCGGCGGTGCGAGAAGTCCATTATAGTGCTTATCGTAAAACTCGGAAGCATTGACTGTTTTCGTACGGTGCACATTCAGATGATGGTTGCAGTATACTGAGAAACTGTTCGCTTCGCCTTCTGTATAATCCACGCGTGCCAGGTTGCCGACAAACAATGTCTGTCCGCTGTTCAGCTGGAAGGTTTTCGCCTTGATTTCCTTCGCCGGAGAAACGTATTTTAAATCGCTGACTTTCACATAATGTGAAATTTGCGATTCAACGACAATTCCCGGAGTGTCATACAACGTCTGTGAGTCTCCGAGCGGAATATCAATCATCCCGAGTGTTGTCCCCGGAATATTACTCGTTGTAATTACATTTTTAAAGCCTGTATTATCTTCCAGCAGTTTGTTGATCAGTGTCGATTTTCCGACGTTTGTCGTGCCGACAATATAAACATCCTTGCCTTTTGCCATCTCGCTGATTTTCTTCATCAGCGTATCCAGGTTCTGCCCTTTTAATGCACTGATTGCAACTGTATCATTTGCTGTGATGCCTGCATCTTTCAGCATTTTCTTTGCACGTTCAACGAGACGGCTTGTATTTGTTGATTTCGGGAATAAATCTATCTTGTTAACGACTGCAAGTACCTTCTTGTCACCGACTATACGGTTAAACGACGGAATAATACTCCCTTCAAAGTCGAAGACATCAATCACTTTAACAATCAGGCTGTCTGTTTCGTACAGCGAGTTCAGCATCGTTAAAAAATCTCCCGAGTCCACGTCCAGCTCCTGCACTTCGTTATAATGTCTTAAACGGTAGCAGCGCTGGCAGATTGGTTCTTCCTTATGAAGCCCGCTTGATGGAATGTATCCCTCTTCATTTTTGTTTTCTGTCTGTAAAATGCTTCCGCATCCGACACATTTTATATCAGTCACATTATTCCTCCCATGTAATCATGTTTTTCTTTTTAAAGTACTTCATTATAACACGTTCTATTCTGCGGTTTAAGTAGGTCGCCCAGCCGTCTTTCTCTTTTACGGGTACAACCAGAATGCTGTTAATTTTTGCGCGGTTCGCACCAAATATATCCGTCATCAGCTGATCGCCCACCATAACAGTATTCGCTTTTTTGGTACCGAGCAGTTTTAAGCCGCGGTGAAAATTCGCAAGCATCGGTTTTTTGGCAGATGAAATATAATCAATACCATGCGGCTCCGCAAAGCCTGCCACGCGTTTGTGATTGCCGTTAGACAAAATAAGCAGTTTAATATTCGATTCTTCCAGTGTTTTAATCCACTTCAGCACATTGTCATTCGCATCCGGTTCATCGAATGCTACGAGCGTATTATCGAGATCCGTCATGACTGCTTTAATATTATGCGCTTTTAAAAATTCGGGCGTAATATCCTCATAACGGGTAACAAAGTGGCTTGGCAGAAACTTATCTTCTATAATTTTCATAAAATCTCCTCGGAAATTAAATTCATATTAACACAAAAAAAGCACCTTAAAAAATTAAGGTGCGCTTCGCTTACTCGATTATTTCAGGATCTTCTGTGTCAGTTTCAGTAAATACAACGAAACCGATAATAACCGTTATTACAATTGAAAGGATCATTAAAAATAACATAGTAACCTCCACATCACAGTTCTCTTAATACTGATTTTACAACTTCGGACGAGTGTACGCAAGCTTTCGCAAGAAATTCTTCATAATTCATATCAGCTGCATCATTTGCAGAATCACTCATCGAGCGGATAATCACAAATGGCGTGTTAAACTGCCAGCATGTTTGTGCAATACTTGAAGATTCCATGTCTACGCACATCGCATCGGGGAAATTACCGTAAATATGATTCTTTTCTTCATCGCTGTCGATAAATGAATCACCGCTTACAACAAGACCGCTGCTGCCGTTAATTTCGTCGTTTAATGACAGTGCCGTTAAAGCACTTTTAATTAACTTGTCATCGCCGGTATAAACTTCCGGCATTCCCGGAACCTGTCCGTAGCTGTAACCGAAGTTTGTCGCATCCACGTCGTGGTGTGCAACGGCAGTTGACACAACCATATCCGTAACCATGAGGTTTTCCCCCATTGCCCCTGCAACACCGGTATTAATAATATAGTCGATATCAAAACGCTCAAGAATCAGAGCAGTAATGATACTCGCATTTACTTTCCCGATACCGGACTGTACAAGCACAATGTTTTGTCCGTTCAAAGTCCCTGCATATGCAGTCGTATGCGCAACAGGTACTTCTTTTTCAATGACCATTGCATTTTTTAATATTTCAACTTCCGGTTCCATGGCACCGATGATGCCGATTGTATAATTAGTCAATTTTAACAATCTTAACTTTCATGTCGCTGCCGTTTGGTAAAGCAACTTTTACTTCGTCATTAAGCTTTGCACCGAGAAGTGACTGTGCCATCGGAGATTCGTTTGAAATTTTCCCTTCAAACGGATCAGCTTCCGCACTTCCGACAATCTGATACGACTCTTCGTCGCCGTCCGGAATTTCTTTAAAAGTAACCGTCTTGCCAAGTGAGACAGTGTTGTTGTCACCGGTATCTTCGATAATTACAGCGTGTCTGATCATTTCTTCAATTTTTGTAATTTCCTTTTCGACGAAGCCCTGCTCGTCTTTTGCTGCATCGTACTCCGAGTTCTCCGAAAGGTCTCCAAAGCTGCGTGCAACTTTAATTTTTTCTACTACTTCCGGGCGTTTAACCGTTTTCAATTCTTCTAAATCTACATGAAGCTGATCATAACCAGCTTGTGTCATTGGGTATTCTTTTTTATTTTCCATCGTAAATCCTCCGTTAATTAAATTACTTCTAATATTTTATTCGTTTACCAGCGAGCGTATCTTAGTTGTAATAATATCTATCGCAACAATGTTTTCGCCGCCTTCCGGAATGATGATATCACTGAAGCGCTTTGTCGGCTCGATAAACTGCAGGTGCATCGGGCGCACGACTGATAAGTACTGTTCAATGACTGATTCCATTGAACGGCCGCGTTCTTTAATATCCCTGCTCAGACGGCGCAGAATCCGTATATCGGAATCCGTATCGACATACAGCTTAACATCCATCAGGTTGCGCAGTTCTTCATTTTCAAGAGCAAATATTCCCTCGATAATGATAACTTCTTTCGGCTCCACTCTGATTGTTTCGCTGCTTCTCGTATGATTTGCATAATCGTAAGTTGGAATATCAATCGTTTCACGGTTCATCAGCTGCTGAATATGTTCAATCAGCAGATCATTATCGAACGCGAATGGATGATCATAATTTGTTTCAAGACGTTCCTCGAAAGTTTTATGACTCTGGTCTTTATAGTAATAGTCCTGTTCGATTAATACAATGCTGTGACCTTCAAGTGATTCCATAATTTTTCTGGTTACTGAAGTTTTACCTGAACCGGAACCTCCGGCGATACCGATAATTGTCGGTTTATCCATTCTGTTACACACCCTTAGTAAATTACGAGCAGGCCGTCACCGACATTTAAAAATGACGTCGTGTACTCGCTGTCTTTCATTGACTGATTAAACGCTCTGACTTTGTCGCGCAGTTTGCGTTTATTTTTATTCTCAACATTATCGTCCGCAATCAGGCCGCGGACAAATATATTGTCGACGATGATTAATGCACCGTCAGCTAAATATTCTTTATATTTATCAAAGAATAACTGATTGTTTCCTTTGGATGCATCGATAAACAGAAAATCGAATTCAGCATCTCCGAGTTCTGCTTCCTTAGCGTCTGCAAGAATTGCTTTAATATTACCGCTGTATGCACTCTCGCCGATATTCCGGCGGGCAATTTCATGACTTGTCTCATCTTTTTCGATTGTCGTCACATGAACACCTTCAGCTGCACTTGCAAAATGCAGTGCACTGTAGCCGATTGCCGTACCGATTTCCAGAATATTTTTGGCACCTTTAATTGCGATGTACTGTTTGACAACGTTCAGTGCATCGCTGTCTATTATCGGCACGCGGTTTTCAACTGCGTACCGGTGAATAGCAGGGAACAATTCTTCATTCGTATTCAGATCTTTAACATAATTTATAAGTTCCATCTAATCACCATATACAAAAAATACAACTGATAACATAAGTTATCAGTTGTTAGTCCATTACAAAAGATAGTACCATATTCAGCGCTTTTTGAAAAGAGCTCTTTTACTGGTTATCTATATATTTTTCTCTGTTTACGAGGTGCTCATCGTATGTTTCCGCGAAGTGGTTATTCCCTTCACTGTCAGCCAGGAAGTAGAAATAATCCGTGTTCGACGGGTTCAATGTGCTCTGCAGTGATTCCTGACCCGGTGCAGCAATTGGACCCGGTGTCAGCCCTGTATTTAAATAAGTGTTATAGGGATCTTCGACTTCAAGGTCTTCGTACAGCACAACTTCCTGATGCTCGCCGAGAGCATAAAGCACAGTCGGGTCAGTCTGCAGCGGCATTGCCGGATTGACTGACATACGGTTCAGGAACACGCTCGCAATTCGCGAACGGTCAGCAAGCGATGTCGCCTCTTCTTCAATCAGCGAAGAGAATGTCAGGAACTCATGGAAAGTCAGCTCCATCGGTTCGCCCTCATACGTAATCGTATACTCAGGTACGGACGTATAGAGGCTGTAACTGTTCTGCTGTGTTGCCGTCAGCATATTTCTGACCAGCTGTTTTAAGTCGGGCTGTTCTGTCGTAATATCATATGTTGCAGGATATAAGTATCCTTCAAGAGGATATTTAATATCTTCAGCAAGTATTTCATCAGTCAGCATCTCAGGATATTCGGCAATCAGCTCTTTAATGAATGCTTCGTCTTCCATCAATGCCATGAAATCATCTGCCGATACCGGTAAATTACTTTCCAGCTGTCCGGCAATTTCCTTAATTGTGTATCCTTCCGGAATTGTGACACGGTGCAGCACTTCCTGATAAACCGTACCGGATTCAAGCGTTCTGGCAATCTGCTCGAAGTCCATCGCCGGCGACATCTGATATGTCCCCGCCTGGTAGCTTGAAATACTGTTTAAGCGTAAATATAGTTCAAACATCGTACCATTTTTAACGATGCCCTGTTCTTCGAGAATATCACCGATATCTCCGGCAGAATATCCCTGGTCGATTGTGAGTTCAACTGTTTCAGTTGAATCCTCATCTACCGGCTGCAATCCGCCGCGTATGTATAAAAAGGCAGATATAATCCCAATTACAATTACGATCAGCAGCGCAAGCACGATGAACAGAGTCAGGTACGATGATACATTTTTCGAAAATTTTACATCATCGTATTTACTCATATTTCTCTCCTGTCTGAAAAAACAGCTTCCAATAAATTATATTGGAAGCTTGAATAATTTTACTCGTCGTAGTCGTCCATTTGTGTGTTAACAACTTCTTCAATCATGTCCCACTCGTCGTCAGTTTCAACCGGCAGGAACTTACCGCCGTCTCCGTCTTCATCCGGCACGTTAATCATCGGAATCAGCTCTATGTCTTCCTCTTCATCGCTGAAATTACCTTCTTCAGCAAGGATTACATAGTTTTTATCAAAATCCGGGTGGTAAAATTCTAACATTTTACGGTAAAGTACTTCGGAACCGTCCTCATCATAAAGTGTGAGAAGTTCTTCTTCTTTGTTGAACTCAGTGTTTTCTCCGCTCATAATTATGCTCCTTTGTTGGGGTTATCCAAATAGCCCTGTAATATAAATACTGCTGCCATCTTATCGATAACCGCTTTTCTTTTCTTGCGTGATAAGTCCGCTTCAAGAAGGGATCTTTCAGCTGCTACAGTACTCAGCCGCTCGTCCCACAGAGTAATTTTAACATCTGTGAGTTCAAGCGCAAGTAATTTGGCAAAATGCTGTGATCTTTCCCCGCTTTCGCCGATAGTGTTGTTCATGTTTTTAGGCAGTCCGACAACGATTGTATCCACTTCGTGTGTCTTTGCAAGTTCTGCCACCTGATCGATGCCGTAATCATCGGCATGCGTATTTACTTTAAGCGTTGTCAGTCCTTGAGCTGTCCATCCCAGTGCATCGCTTAATGCTACACCGATCGTTTTTGTGCCTACATCAAGCCCGAGAACTCTAACCATTTATCTCTTTGGAAACATAGTTTTTAACTAACACTTCCATAATTTCATCGCGTTCAACGTGGCGAATCTGGTTACGCGCTTCATTATGACGCGGAATATAGGCTGGATCTCCGCTTTGAAGGTAACCGACGATCTGATTAATAGGATTATAGCCGCGTTCTTCCAATGTGTTATAAACGTTAGTGAGCACCGCTTTGACGTTTTCTTCTTTACGTTCATCAACACTGAATTTCATTGTTTTATCGAACTGGTCCACAAATAGCACTCCTATTCTTTCTTCTTTATTTATTGGTAATTATATCATTTTACAAGTCCTAAAGAAAATCTTTAATATACTCGTCAACAAACTGTAATGATGCTGTTATACTTTCAACATTTGTACCGCCGCCCTGCGCCATGTCCGGCCGGCCGCCGCCTTTACCATCCACGATGTTTGCCATGCCTTTCATAATATCACCGGCACGCACTTTCGATGTTAATTCTTTCGGTACCGTGACTACGAGAGATACTTTGTCCCCTGTTACTGCAGCAAGTGCAACGACAGAATCCTGGTTCTGGGATTTAATTAAATCCATCTGAGCGCGGAGATCTTTCGCATCGTTTGCCTCAACTTCTTTTCTGATAACCCTTACGCCGTTTACTTCAACTGTTGCATCGCTTAAGTCATTCAGTTTCGACTGCTGCAATTCAGCTTTTAGTTTATCGTAAGCATCCTGAAGTTCTTTCTTCTCATCTAACAGCTGTGTAATTTTGTGCTCCACATTGCCCGGTTTCGATTTTACAGTGCCGGCAATGTTTTCAACTGTTGTTTCATACTCTTTGTACAGTTCAATCGCATATTTGCTCGTTACAGCTTCAATACGTCTGATACCTGCACCGATTCCGCTTTCTGAAACGATCTTGAACACACCGATATCTGCAGTGTTTCTCACATGAATACCGCCGCACAGTTCAACCGAGTACTGATCGATATCAACAACGCGTACGACATCACCGTACTTTTCACCGAACAGAGCCATTGCACCTTTAGCTTTCGCTTCAGCAATCGGCATTTCAGCAATCGCCACGTTTAAACCTGCGTAGATTTTTTCGTTGACGATATTCTCAATCTCAGTCAGCTGTTCTTTTGATAAAGACTCGAGATGTGAGAAGTCAAAGCGCAGACGTTCTGCCTGGACAAGTGAACCTGCCTGATTCGCATGTTCACCGACAACATCTTTTAATGCCTGATGCATCAGGTGAGTCGCTGTATGGTTCTTCATAACGAAGTTGCGTTTTTCCCTGTTTACTTCAAGACTATATGAAGCACCCGCAGTCAGCGTGCCTTCAACAACACGGATGACGTGAACATTCTGGCCGTTAGGCGCTTTATAAACGTAATCCACTTCCGCTTTTACGTGTTCATTTGAAATGATGCCTGTATCCGCAATCTGCCCCCCGCTCTCAGCGTAGAACGGCGTTTCTGCGAATATGACTTCAACCGGTTCCTCACCGCTGTATTCATTGACAACTTTGTCGTCCGACACGATATAAAGCAGTCTGCTTTCAGCTTTAGTGCTGTCGTATCCGGTAAAGACGCTCGCATCTGTAATGCTGTGGAACGTTTCCGACTGCACCTGCATTGAGTCCCCTGCTTTACGCGCCTGTCTTGCACGTTCTTTCTGTGCAGACATTTCTTCATTGAATGCCGCCTCATCGACTGTCAGTCCGTCAAGCGCCGCGTATTCCACTGTCAGTTCATACGGAAAACCGTACGTATCATACAGTTTAAACGCATCTGTTCCTGCAATTGTTTTATCGCCTTTCAGTGCACTGTCACGGAGGCCCTGGTAAATTTTAATACCGTCATCAAGCGTCGCAAGGAAACGTTCCTCTTCACCTTTAACTACATCTTTAATAAATGATGCTTTTTCTTTAACGTTCGGGTAGAATTCGCCCATTACATCGCCGACGACATCGACCAGGTTATACATAAATGCTTTGTCGATGTTCAGATCTTTACTGAATCTGACTGCACGGCGGATCAGTCTGCGGAGTACGTAGCCGCGTCCTTCGTTCGAAGGCAGTGCACCGTCTGCAATTGCAAATGTCACTGTTCTGATGTGGTCTGAAATTACTTTGAATGCAGTGTCCAGTTCAGCAGACTCACCGTATTTTTTGCCGCTGACTTTTTCCACTTCACCGATAATCGGTGTAAACAGATCTGTATCGAAGTTTGTTTTCGCATCCTGAATGACGCTGACAATACGTTCAAGCCCCATGCCTGTATCAATATTTTGTTTGGGAAGAGGCGTGTAGCTGCCGTCTTTATTATGGTTGAATTCACTGAATACGAGATTCCAGATTTCAAGGTAGCGTTCGTTTTCTCCTCCCGGATACATTTCTTCTTTCGGTGTGACTGTATCGTAGTCTTCGCCGCGGTCGTAGAAAATTTCACTGTTCGGTCCGCACGGGCCTTCACCGATATCCCAGAAATTCCCTTCGATACGGATGATGCGCGATTCATCAAGCCCGATGACTTCTTTCCAGATATTCAGTGCATCACTGTCTTCCGGGTGCACTGTAACATACAGCAGGTCCGGGTCAAAACCGATCCAGTCTTTATGTGTCAGAAATTCCCATGCACGGACGATTGATTCCTCCTTGAAGTAATCGCCGATCGAGAAGTTACCGAGCATTTCAAAGAACGTATGGTGGCGTGCAGTAAAACCGACGTTCTCAATATCGTTCGTCCGGATTGCTTTTTGCGCGTTAACGATACGCGGATTTTTCGGGACAACACGGCCGTCAAAATATTTTTTCAGTGTTGCAACACCCGAGTTGATCCAGAGCAGTGAGTCATCATCAATCGGTACGAGCGGTGCGCTCGGCTCAACCATGTGGTCATGTGCTTTAAAGTAATCTAAAAACATCTGGCGTACTTCATTGCCTGTTAAATTTTTCATAGTTATCACTCCTGTTAAATTATAAAATAAAACAAAAAAACCGCCCCTTAAAAAGGGACGGTTGTTACCGCGGTACCACCCAAATTATGACTGTGTCATCACTTTAGTATTTCTTAAACTGACCGAAAAACAGCACATATACGGGGTATCATTGTTTTCACCAGCCACAATGTCTCTAAAATTTTTACCGCATATTCAAAATTTCAGCTTTTATTAATTCCAATTATAATTTTTTAATCTGTTAGTGTCAAACAAATTCATAAGGCGTAACGCCCTCCATGCCGATCATCGGATCAACCGTCATACTTTCGACCATTTCCTCTGTTAAATAATCCGGCAGATCTTCCGGGTTCTTATCGTACACTTTGCAGTACTTTTTCAGAAACTCCTGCAGCATCGTATTTCTCGGAATGCCTTCACGTTTAATTCCCCCGTAAAATGCATTGGCATCCCCGCACAGAATAAGCGATTCTTTCGCCCGTGTAATTCCCGTATAAATAATATTTTTCATCAGCATATGATAATAGCTCGACACGATCGGCATAATCACTATCGGATACTCGCTCCCCTGGGCTTTATGAATACTCGTACAATAAGCATGTGACAGTTCGGTGAGGTCGCTCCGTTCATATGCAATTTTTGTATTGTCGTAATCGACAACAAGCGTGTCTTTTTCAACGTCGTCGGTGTCCTTAAAATAAATGCCGTCAATTATACCCGAGTCACCGTTAAAGATATTATCCTCAGTCCGGTTAATCAGCTGGATGACTTTGTCACCGGTACGGAAAATTTTATCGCCGAACTGAAGTTCTGTTTTATCTTCGGCATGTGGATTTAATATTTTCTGCAGCAGCTGGTTCAGTATGTTGATACCCGCCGGTCCTCTGTAGATTGGCGCCAGCACCTGGATATCACGCATATCGTAACCTTTGTCCACCGCTTTTGAAACGACTGTATCCACCACTTCCGCTATCTGATCCGTTCCGGCAGGTATAAACAGTCTGTCTTTAAACTTATCGCTTATATTCATCGGCACACCTTTGTCGATGTCATATGCGAGTTTAACAATCGATGAACCTTCACCCTGTCGGTACACCGTATCGAGAATTGTCGTCCTGATTGTGCCTGAGCCGATTAAATCTTTAAATACCGTTCCCGGACCGACTGACGGCAGCTGGGCACTGTCTCCTACGAAAACGAGTTTCGTATGGGGCATGACGTTTTGCATAAACTGATAAAAAAGCCACGTATCCACCATCGACATCTCATCGATGATAATCAGTTCCGCTTCGATTTCATTGTCGATAATATCGTCGACCGCAGTATCCTGCCCCCAGCCGATCAGCCGGTGTATCGTACTTGCTTCAATACCGGACGTATCCGCCATCCGTTTTGACGCCCTGCCGGTCGGTGCGACGAGTTTAATGGGATAATTTTTCGGTTTATATGAATCGTAGTCTTCGTACTCAAATATTTCCTGATACAAAGTAATGATGCCCTTAACGATGGTCGTTTTCCCTGTACCCGGCCCGCCGGTAATAATAGACACTTTTTCTGTCAGTGCATTTAGGATGGCGGCGCGCTGATTATCGTTGTAATCGATAGCCAGTGTATTTTCAATTCCGTTAATAACAGCTTTTGCATCATCGATATTAATTTCATCGTGATTATGCGCGAGCAGCTGACTGACTTTTTCCGATGCTTTATGTTCGGAATAATATATATTCGGCAGCGTCACCCGGTCATCGGTAATAATCAGCTTCTTATGCAGCGCGAGCTGTTCGACGGCAACCCGGACATCATCCGTCCGGAAATACATGCCCGATGTATTTAAACGTTCCAGCGTTTTTTCCGCCAGTTCATCGTGCAGAATATAGGTATGGCCGATACTTGTAATTTCATCATTCAGCGTAAACATCACCCCGGCAACAAGCCGCTCGGGGTCATCCGGTTCGATGCCTGCATTCAGCGCTATCTGATCCGCCTTTTTAAAGCCGATACCGAAAATATCACTGACGAGCTGATACGGATGATTCTGAAGAATGTTCAGCGTATCTCCTTTATATGTATCGATAATTTTAGACCGCTTTGACGGCTCGATATTCAGTTTAATCATCAGCAGATATGCCTCGTCCGCAACATTTGAGCTGCGGACGGTTTCCATAATCTGCAGTTTTTTTGCCTTTGTCAGACCTCTGACTTCATTCAGTGCATTGTCATCTTTCGCGATTTTACTGAGCGCATCAAGACCCAGTGCATCGACTATCTTTTCTGCCGACTTTGTTCCGATGCCGGGGAATTTATCGCTTGAGAAATACTGTACGAGTCCGTGGCTCGTATTCGGAATTTCCTTTTTAAATTCCGACGCGCTGAACTGCTCACCAAAACGGGCATGCTGAGTTACTTTACCGGTAAATCTATAGCTTTCAGTTTCCTGAATATCGTGGAAATGACCTGTCACAATCGCATCTTCTTTAAACCGGGTATTTGTTTTAGACACATTTACACGCAGCACATGAAACCGTGTATCTTCACTCATGAAGATAACACGGTCCACGTCCCCCACAATATAAAGTTCATCATAAATTGATGTCTGTGCATCCTGTGTCATATTGATCTACCCCAGCTCTTCAAATTTTTTCAATGCATGCTGCGCCAGATGATGATCGGGCTGAATTTCCGCTGCACGTTTAAAATGTTTACGTGCGGTTTCAACGTCTTCGTCTTTCATATATGTTGCAAGGCCGAGATTATACTCTGCATCTGCGTGACTGGTTTTTTCCGTTACGGATTTAAGCAGCTTTTGTGCCGGCTCATACTGTTCCAGCTGACACAGTGTCAGGCCGTACTCAAAACTAATGTCCGTATCGTTTTCGTTTTTACTGTGCGCGGTATTAAAAAACGGTATGCTCATCGCAAGATCGCCTGTATTTACATATGAACGTGCAATCATAAAGTTCAAATCGCTGTCTTCGAAATGTTTATCGTAAACATTTAAATACAATGTCAGCGCTTCTTTATAGCGTTCAGCGTTAAAGTACAGATTTGCAAGTGTATACCCCGCGCTGAAACTGTCGGGTTTCAGTACAAGAGCCTGCTGCAGGAACCGTTCCGCTTCTTCAAGTTTGCCGATACTGCTCAGAACGATTGCACCGTTAATATAGTGCGTTTCATCCTTCGGGTTGTCGTCAATCGTTTTAAAAATCAGTTCCAGTGCTTTTTCGTGTTCTCCGGATTCGATATGCTTCTGATACTCAAACATTATGCCAGGTACTCCAGTTCTTTACCGTTCCGGAATACTTTATCGATTGTGGCACCGCCGATTACCGTGTTACCGTCATATAAAACAACAGCCTGTCCCGGCGTTACCGCGCTTGCGCTTTCATATGATACTTCGATTTGATCTTCACCGAGCACTTTTACTGATACCGGTACATCTTTTTGGCGGTATCTGAATTTGGCAGTACATTCGAATGACTCTGCAACAGGATTGATAAAATTCACTTCGCTCGCTGTCAGGCTTGTCGAAATCAGCGCTTCGCTGCTGTCACCCTGAACAACGTACAGCTCATTTGTTTCCAGGTTTTTACCTGCCACGAAGTACGGACCGCCGTCTCCGCCGATACCGAGACCCTGGCGCTGGCCGATCGTGTAGTACATCAGACCGTCGTGTTTACCTTTGTCCTCACCGGTTTCCATATTAATCATACGCCCCGGATTTGCAGGCAGATAATTGCCGAGGAACTCTTTAAAGTCTCTTTCCCCGATAAAACAAATACCTGTTGAATCTTTTTTATCTTTTGTTGCAAGATCGTATTTGTGTGCCAGTTCGCGTACTTCCGGCTTCTCAAGGTGACCGAGCGGGAACAGTGTTCTTTTGAGCTGTTCCTGTGTCAGCTGATTCAGGAAGTAAGTCTGGTCTTTGTTGTTATCCACACCGCGGAGCATCTTCGCTCCGTCTTCGCCGTGAACGACACGCGCATAGTGGCCTGTTGCCACATAGTCTGCACCGAGTTTCATTGCGTGATCTAAAAATGCTTTAAACTTAATTTCTTTGTTACACATTACGTCAGGGTTCGGCGTACGTCCTTTTTTGTACTCATCGAGGAAATACTGGAATACACGGTCATGGTATTCTTTTTCAAAGTTTACAGAGTAATACGGAATACCGATTTCTTCTGCAACGAGTCTTACATCTTCGTAGTCATTCGTCGCTGTACATACTCCAAACTCATCTGTATCATCCCAGTTTTTCATAAAAATTCCGACGACGTTGTAACCTTCTTCGAGGAGCAGTTTTGCCGTTACCGAAGAATCGACGCCTCCGCTCATTCCAACAACAACAGTCGTGTCTTTATTAGTCATTAAAAATTCTTCCTTTCATTTCTTTAAAATTATATCGATTCGTGCGTATTTAAACCTGTATAAATAGTTTTCAGTTTTTCTGCGATAAACTTCATATCATCTTCTGTCAGTGCTTCACCGAAGCTGAAACGGATCGAACTGCGTGCGCGGTCTTCATCGTACATTGCTTTAATGACGTGTGACGGCTGTACAGTCCCTGCGTTGCATGCCGAGCCGCCCGATGCGTATATGCCTGCCATATCCATCGCTGTCAGGAGGTACTCCGACGTACTCCATGGAAAGTACACGTTAACGATATGATTCGTCTGCGTGTTTGTGCCGCCGTTCACTTCGAACGGCACACCTTCATTTTTAAGTGCTGTCAGCAGTGTATTTTTTAACGCTTTAAGCGTGTCAGCAGTTTCGGCTCTATTGTCATCCGCCTGTTCCACTGCTTTCATCATTGCGTGTGCGTACAGTGTATTCTCTGTCCCGGCACGGCGTTCCCGCTCCTGCGATCCGCCTGTAATCATTCTTTTCAGATGGGTATTGCGTTTGACATACAGTACACCGATGCCTTTTGGAGCATACAGTTTATGACCGCTCAGCGTGAGAAAATCACAGTTCAGCGCTTCGACATCAACCGGCAGCTGTTTAAATGCCTGTACCGCATCGATATGAAGAAGTGCACTGCTGTCTTTCATCACTTCCGCAATTTCAGACATCGGCTGAATAGTGCCTGTCTCGTTGTTAACCATAATAATCGACACGAGTTTTGTCTGTTCAGTCAATGCGTTTTTCAGCTCATCGATATTAATCTGTCCGTTTTTATCGACGTTCAGATATGTCACATTGCACGTATCTTCCAGTTCAGCGTATGTTTCCTTCACCGACGCATGTTCGACATTCGTCGTAATAATGTGAGGTGCATCGTAAAAAGCCGCGGCACTTTTAATAACCGTATTGTTCGCTTCTGTTGCACTGCCCGTGAACACAATTTCGTCCGGGTGTGCGTTCAGGCGTTTCGCAATCGTTTTGCGGGATGCTTCATAAAAAGCTTTCGCCTCTTTACCGACACGGTGAATGCTGGACGGATTGCCGAATTTACCCGCCGAATCCAGCATACTTTTTAAAATTTCTTCATCTATAGGAGTCGTGGCTGCATAATCCACATAAATTGACATGTTATCCCTACCCATCATCTACTTTTAATTCTTATAGATTTTACCACGTTCAGGCAGATTTTTATACTTTTCTGTTTGATTATAAGAGAATACTATATGACAGTTAATTTACATGGAGGTTTCAAGATGACTAAGAAATTAAATATATCGGTACTGAATCTGGTGCCAGTCCGTCAGGGTTCGGATGCAAAAGGCGCATTCGAAGACATGATAAAGCTCGCCAAACACGTGGACGGCTCAAGTTATCAGCGCTACTGGGTTTCCGAGCACCATAACATGGTGTCTGTGGCGTCGAGTGCGACGCGCCAGCTCATTCAGCATATACTGCACAACACCGAGCACCTGCGCGTCGGAAGCGGCGGTGTGATGCTGCCGAACCACTCGCCGTACATCGTCGCCGAAGAATTCGGGACACTCCATGCAATATTCGGCGACCGTCTGGATCTCGGACTCGGTCGTGCACCGGGAACGGATATGCTGACAGCAAATGCAATCCGCCGCAATAACCATGAAGGCGTATTTTCATTTAAAGATGAAATCGAAGAGCTGCAGCGATATTTATCAGATTCAGGTACTTCATTAATTGCGTATCCGGGTGCAGGCACTGAAATTCCGCTTTATGTACTCGGTTCATCAACCGACTCTGCACACATAGCAGCAAGTCTCGGCCTGCCGTATGCCTTTGCCGCTCACTTTGCACCGGCACAGATGAAAGATGCATTTGAAATTTATGAAGCAAACTTTAAACCCGGCAAACAACTGGCTGAGCCGTATAAGATGGTGTCGAACAATGCGATTTTGGCAAATACGCGAGCTGAAGCAGAATATTTGGCGACAACACATTACCAGACAATACTCGGATTGATCCGCAATAAGCGCGACCAGCTCCAGCCGCCGGTCGATTCAATGGACGGCATCTGGTCACCGCGGGAAGAAATGGCAATCAACAGCTCATTCCCGATACAGTTTTTCGGGACGAAAGACGATGCAGTTGAACAGCTGAAAGACTTCCAGAAAAAATTCGGAGTCGATGAAATCATTATGACCGCATATATATACGATATGGATCAGTTATTGAAGTCATATGACCTGTTTGAAGAAGCCGTGAAGGAATATAACGCGGAAATCGAATGATTTTTGTTATGCAGACAGCAGGACCGCCTTTTTTATGAGGCGGTCCTGCTGTTTTTTGGTGAGTTTGGGAGTGGGTTGAAGTTGGAGTTAGTAAGTTTGGGTGGATTGGGTGGATTGATTGACAACGGGCGTTCGCCGTTGTCAATCCAACACTCCTGGTTCACAACGGGGGATCACTGTTGTCATTCCAGCCCTCCCGGTTCACAACGGGGAATCACCGTTGTCATTCCAGCACTCTCGGTTCACAACGGGCAGTCGCCGTTGTCAATCCAGCACCCATAGTTCACAACGGGGAATCACCGTTGTCATTCCAGCACTCTCGGTTCACAACGGGCAGTCGCCGTTGTCAATCCAGCACCCATAGTTCACAACGGGGAATCACCGTTGTCATTCCAGCCCTCCCGGTTTACAACGGGCGTTCGCCGTTGTCATTCCAGCCCTCTCGGTACACAACGGCACGCCACCGTTGTCAATCCACCACTTCCCGTACATCTCCACATACAAAACGCTCCAACCCCAAACAAAAAAAGGGCTGAAAATCAGCCCTCTCCCAATAGAATTTATTCTTTTTTGCCGTCTTTCGTATACGTCACAACGTTTGAGTTTTTATTCTCGGCAATTTCCTTCGCGCGCTCCACAGCTTCGTTTTTATATTGATAAGTTCCGGCTGCGCGCTCTGCCTTAACGGATTTCACTGTCCATTCGTCTCTTTCGTCGTCGTATTTCACAACAACGTCTTCATCCAGCAGATCCGGATTCGCACTTTCTGTATCGTGTGTGTCGTTTTTAGACGGATTATCTTCGTTTTCAAATTCTTTCTTTTCTTTATCCGACGCGTTTTTATACCAGTCTTTACCTTCGGATGTTGCGATTGGTATCGCACGCTCCTCACTGTATCCGCTGTCGAGCAGTGCATTTGCTATATCGATTATTTTCTTCCGTTCGAGTTCGTCAAAATTCTTCAGTGAATCGGGATAGTCCTGCATATTCCAAGCCATTATATCAGTCCTCTGCGATATTATTTAACTCATATCACTGTTCCCTTTTCACCGGCTGCTAAACTCCCTCTTTCGTATAGACGCTGACAATTTCATGATGCACATCTTCAACTGACTGCAGTTTCTGAAGTACTGTGTCAAGCGCATCTTCTTCTGCAAGGGTCAGCACTGTCGGACCGGCACCGCTGATTACCGTAGCAAGTGCTCCTGCATCCAGTGCAGATTTTTTAATGTCGTCGAATTCTTTAATCAGCGGCTGACGGTACGGTTCGTGGAAACTGTCTTTCATCATGAGCTCGCCCATCAGACCGTAATCTTTGTTATGAAGTGCCAGAATCATCACATTGGCAAGTGCGTTCTGTGCCACCGCTTCACTTCTAGTGTAAGCATTAGGCAGTACGTCGCGTGCCTCTTCAGTATTTATTTCATACTCCGGCACGCTGATAATCAGACCGATATTATCGAGGTCGAGATGATAGTAAAACAGCTCGCCGTCCTGATAATATCCGACGAAAGCACCGCCGGTAATACACGGACCGATGTTATCCGGGTGCCCTTCGATTTCACAGCCGAGGAGCACTTTATCGTGATCGGATAAGTTAAGTCCGAGGAAGTGATCAGCGATTTCGATACCTGCGACAATCGCACTGGATGACGAACCGAGACCGTGGGACAACGGAATTTCGCTCTGCATTTCGATGTGCAGCGCGGGCAGTTCCTTACCGTATTTACCGGCAATATTGCGTGCTGTCGTGAACACTAAATTTGTTTCATCGGACGGCAGCACGGATAATGCAAAGTCTTTAAACGATACTTTAAAAGTATCCGACAGATTCGCTTCAATATACAGAAATTTGTTAACAGCAACACCGATTGAATCAAATCCGAGTCCGAGGTTTGCACTCGACGCCGGGATTTTTAACGATAACTCAGCCATCCTACTGTTCCAGACTTTCGATATATTCTACGATAACCTGCTCATCCATCGGCAGTTTTTTCGGCTGGTCGAGTGCAACTTCCATCGCAGTGTCCGGGTCTTTCAGACCATTCCCAGTCAGCACGGTTACGACTGTGGAACCTTTTTTAATGCTGCCGTTTTCCACGGATTTAATGACACCTGCGAGTGATGCAGCAGAGCCCGGTTCACAGAATACACCTTCAGAAGATGCTACGCGTTTATAAGCCGCGAGAATTTCATCGTCTGTTACCGAATCGATTTTACCTCCTGATTCGTCGCGTGCCGCCACAGCTTTGTCCCAGCTTGCAGGGTTTCCGATACGGATTGCCGTGCCGACTGTTTCAGGGTTTTCGATAATTTCACCTTTAACGATTGCAGCGGAGCCTTCAGCTTCAAAGCCGAACATTTTCGGTAAAGCCGAGCCTTTTTTCTCGTTATATTCTTTAAACCCTTTCCAGTACGCCGCAATGTTTGCTGCGTTACCGACAGGTATACATAAGTAGTCCGGTGCCTTACCGAGTGCATCCACCACTTCAAAAGAAGCTGTCTTCTGACATTCGATACGGTACGGATTTAACGAGTTAACCAGTTCAATACCTTCGTTCTCTGCGGAAATTTTACGGACGATTTTCAGTGCATCGTCAAAGTTGCCGTCTATCGTTACAGTTTTTGCACCCGACATCATCGCCTGGGTTACTTTACCGACAGCCACTTTGCCCTCGGGCAGAATAACGATTGAATTCAATCCGGCACGAGCGGCATAAGCAGATGCTGCAGCTGATGTATTCCCCGTTGACGCACAAATTACAGTGTGTGCACCGTCTTCTTTCGCTTTCGCCACTGCAAGCACCATCCCCCGGTCCTTAAACGAACCTGTTGGGTTCAGACCTTCGAATTTTGCATGCAGTTCTATGCCGAGTTCAAGAGACAGCTTTTCCAATTTAATTAATGGAGTATTACCTTCATACAAAGTCAATTCCGGTGTGTTTTCTGTTACTGGTAAATATTCTTTATATTCTTTTAGGACACCCTGCCAAGTCATGATTATTCAGCTCCATTTATTTTATATGCCGCGGCAACCGCGAATTTATCTTTAATCTGCTGTAATACTGCACCGCTCATTTTAACCGTTCTGAACGCCGCTTCTTCTGTATCTATATTTTCAAACTGCACATCAAGTGAAGCAAGGAATGACTGTACATCGTGTAATGATTCATTAAATCTTAAATAGTATGCACTGTCTGCGAGCTCCTCAGCAAGTTCGCCGTTTTCTGCCGGCACATTTTTCGCTTCCGCTGTAATCACAGCACTGTTGATCATGTCGCTTACGACGGCTGATGCAGTTTCATAACTGCCGGCACCCGGACCGTAGAACATTGCTTCACCGAGCATATTTCCGTTAACGAATACCGCATTCTTTTCATAATGTACGTTCGCCAGCTGATGTGTCGTTTCAACGAAAATCGGTTCAACCGCAAGATTGTATTTACCCTGCAGATCTTCCGCCACACCGAGCAGTTTTAAAGTTAAGCCTGCACTTTTGGCTAGTTCTATATCTTTAATATCCACCCCCGAAATGCCGTTCAGCTTTACCTGATCGAGTGTGAACTTTTTATCGAATGCAAGGCGAGCAAGAAGCAGTGTTTTACGCGCTGCATCGATACCTTCTACATCGGCTGTCGGGTCCGCTTCTGCGTAGCCGATTGCCTGTGCATCTTTTAATGCATCGTCGTATTCCCAGCCGTCAAACGCCATCTTCGATAAGATGTAGTTCGTCGTACCGTTCAGAATTCCCATTACCTTTGATATCTTATTTGCATTTAAACTGTGCTGCAATGTGTGAATAATCGGAATGCCGCCTGCAACTGCCGCTTCGTAGTACAGCGCCGTATTATTCTCCGCAGCGGTCTGTTCCAGTTCATCGATATGAACAGCAAGCATATCCTTGTTCGCCGTCACGACCGGAATGCCTTTTTGTAAAAATCTTTTAATAATTTCTTTCGTGCTGTCGATACCTCCCATTACTTCCACTGCAAGGTCGATATCGGCATTTTCTATTTCCGTAATATCATCAGTCACCCGAATGTTTGATACATCAGCGGTTCTGGTCTTGGTCGTATCCGTAACCAAAACGTGGGTAATCGTAAAGCCCACCCCTGACGATGAATGTATCAAGTCTTCATTTTCTCGTATTAAATTAACGACACCGCTGCCCACAGTGCCCATACCGAGTAAAGCAATTTTCTTATTCATAGTGACCTCCAATATTGAGTTAGTTATAAACACTTATATTAGAGCGATTCAGAAAAAAATTCAAGATGTATTCTGAAAACTCTACACTTTTCTAAACTTTTAATGTATTATAAGACCCTAAAACTAATATAAAAAAAGGTGTTTAATATGAAAGTAGCTAAATTTGGTGGAAGTTCCCTGTCTAATGCAACACAAATTAAGAAAGTCGCATCCATAGTCCAAAACGATAAAAACATTAAAACCATCGTGGTGAGCGCGCCCGGAAAGAGACACGATGACGATGTAAAAGTAACCGATATGCTCATTGCACTCCACGCCAGCAAAATTTCCGGCCTCGATACCGAAGATGCTTTAAGTGAAATATTAAAACGCTATGAATCAATTATTGACGAACTTGCAGTCGACCGTTCGCTGCTCGATGATTTTGAAAACATTTTGCGCAGCTATTTAACGACGATTGAAGACGATGAAGAACTGCTCGATGCACTGAAGTCCCGCGGCGAAGATTTTAATGCCCGCCTGATCAGCTCCTACTTCAACTCGCTTGGTGTAAACGCTAAATACGTATCACCGGAAGAAGCAGGCATAAAAGTTACGAATACGCCTGCGAACGCAAGACTGATCCCTGGTTCATACGAAAACATCAGCAAATTAAAAGACTATCCCGAAGATGTTCTGGTCATTCCTGGATTTTACGGGATCGCAGACAACGGTAACATCGTGACGTTCGCACGCGGCGGTTCTGATATTACAGGTGCTATTATTGCACGCGGTATCCGAGCAGAACTGTATGAAAATTATACAGATGAATCACACATTTATGCAGCACATCCAGGCATTATCGACAATCCATACAAAATCGAGGAAATTACATACCGCGAAATGCGCGAACTTGCATATGCCGGTTTTGGTATTTTCCACGATGAAGCACTTGAACCGCTGTATCAGGAAAAGATCCCTGTTATGATCCGCGATACGAATGCCCCGCATATCGAGGGAACTAAAATTGTACCCGAACGCGACCTTGATCCGGATATTCCGGTTATCGGCTTCAGCTGTGATGAAGGATTTACTTCCATCTCACTGCACAAATATTTACTGAACAAAGAAGTCGGCTTTACGCGACGTATTTTGCAGAT
Source organism: Jeotgalicoccus saudimassiliensis (assembly GCF_000756715.1). Lineage (NCBI taxonomy): Bacteria > Bacillati > Bacillota > Bacilli > Caryophanales > Staphylococcaceae > Jeotgalicoccus > Jeotgalicoccus saudimassiliensis. Next base: position 714,944 of record NZ_CCSE01000001.1, on the reverse strand, counting down.
TCTTGAAGACTATCAGATTTCATACGAGCATATGCCTTCCGGGATTGATGATATTTCGATTATTATGCGTTCAAATCAGTTCGACAATAATGACTCTCTCGAGAAAATTATCGACGAAATCGATATTCAGCTTGAGCCTGAATGGATTGAAGTCGAAGAAGATCTGAGCATGCTCTTTATCGTCGGACTCGGCATGGCCCGTCAGGTGGGTATCGTCAGCCGTGTTACGGCAGCTCTCGCAAAAGAACAGGTCAACATCCGCATGATGAACCAGGGTTCAACGGAGTACAGTATGATGTTTGCAATAAAAACAAAAGATCATGAACCGGCAATTAAAGCGTTGTTTAAAGAGTTTTTCTGAGGGATTATCCTTTAACTAAAATACTGACACATCTATAATAAAGATTAGTATTTAAACTTTAGGAGTGACCGGCTTATGAGTCTTCAGACACGGGTGAATTATATTAACCGCTATCGTGAAATTGCAATGCAGTTCTCAAAAAGCGGACTGGGCTTCCTCATAGAAGAAATCGGTCTGGACCGCGTAATTTCACTGCCGAGGCGTATTTTACTGCGCCAGCAGAACGATGAAGTACTCGAGAAAACCTATGCGGAAAGAATCCGCATTTTTATCGAGGAAATGGGCACGACGTTTATTAAACTCGGCCAGATAGCGTCGATGAGAGGCGATTTACTCCCTCCGGATTTAATTGCCGAACTGGAAAAACTTCAGAGTCATGTGCCCCCGTTCCCGCCGGACGAAGCGCGCAGATTAATCGAAGAGTCCCTCGAAGCACCGATTGACGAGCTCTTTATGATTTTTGACGATAAACCTGTCGGCTCTGCTTCAATCGGCCAGGTTCACCGGGCAATGCTGCATACAGGTGAAGATGTCGCTGTTAAAATTCAGCGTCCAAATATTGAAAAGACGGTACGGACAGATCTTGAAATACTGCGCCATCTTGCGGGACTGGCCGAGTCGAATCTTGAATGGGCCCGTAACTATCAGGTGACGGATATGATAGATGAGTTTTCCGATGCTCTGATTAACGAGCTCGATTATACAATTGAAGCCCGGAACGTCGAACGTATCGGTAAAACACATAAGAACGACCCTGCCATTAAAATCCCTGAGATTTACTGGGAATATTCGACTAAAAATGTCATGGTCATGGACTTTATAAAAGGTGTGCCCGTGAATAATCTTATGAAGCTCGATGAGATGGGGATTAACAAAAGTGAGGTCGCAAATACACTGGCCCGTGCGATTTTCCAGCAAATATTTGAAGAGGGATATTTCCACGGCGACCCGCACCCCGGTAATGTCAGTGTTCTCGATGACGGCACGCTCGCCTTTTTAGACTTCGGCATGATCGGCCGGCTGACGAGCGACCTGAAAAATAATTTTGGTTCCCTGCTCATTTCATTGATGCGCAAAGACTCAGGCGGTGTCGTTAAAGCCATCGTTAAAATGGGTGTTGTGCCGGTTGATGTATCGATGCGTGATTTAAACCGCGAAGCTGAAATTATGCGGGACAAGTATTACGACGTGCCGCTCGCAAAACTGAACTTCAGCGATGCAGTCAATGATTTATTCGGCATTGCCAATAAGTATAAAATTAAACTGCCGCAGGACTTTACGATACTTGCGAAAACATTGCTCACGCTTGAAAGTGTCGTCAGTCAGCTGGATCCGGACTTCAGCATTATGGATGTTGCCGAGCCATTCGGAAAAGCACTGCTTCTCGAGAGGTATAATCCGAAAAATCTGCTGAATTTCCAGATTGATGAAATCCAGCAGCTCGGAAGTGAACTGCGCGAAGTGACAGAAAACGTTCATCAGTTTTCAAAAGGATTAAAAAATCAGAATCTGCCGATTGAAATTGATGTTAAAGGCCGTTCACAGTTTTCAAAACATCTCGACAGAGTCATTAACAGACTGTCGTTCAGTATTGTCCTTCTTGCTTTCAGTATCGTTATGGTCGGCTTAATCGTCGGTTCTGCGCTGCTTGGCGAGGGCAGTATTATATTCAGAATTCCCATTATAGAAATCGCCGCGATATTCGCAATGATTATGTTTGCATGGCTGTTATGGTCGATAGTCAAATCCGGACGATTTTAGTTTCAGACATAAACATAAACATAAACATAAACATAAACATAAACATAAACCCGTCCGCCGGATTGCTTTTTGGCAGTCCGGCGGACGGGTTTTATCTGTAAAAGTTTAATTGTTTAAATGTAGAACATATAGCCGTCAAAGTCGTCTGTATCATTATCGACTATATCGTGCAGTGTCGTATGGTCCAGCACATCGTTAACTGCATCCCTGATACGCTTCCACAAGAAACTTTCGTTTTTCGTTTCATGATTATCCGCATCGACAATCATAATGTTTTCCTCAACTGCACTGAATACCTGACCGACTGTAATTTCATCGGGCGGGAAATTCAGCTCATAGCCGCCGTAAGCACCTCTCGTACTTTTCACCAGGCCGTCTTTCTTTAAGTTCGCAACGATCTGCTCTAAATACAGGTCGCTGATATCGCGCTCTGTCGCGACTGATTTTACGCTGCGCTTTTTAACGCCGTAATCTTTCGCCAGAGTCAGCATAAAATACAAACCATATCTTCCGCGAGTGGATATTTTCATTCTTACACCTCAATAATTTTAGTTCATCTGTTCTTTGTATTATAATTAAATATAACATATCTTTTAAAATAAGGTGAAATACTATGAATAAACAACCATTAAGTTACCGCATGCGTCCGCAGTCGATCGATGAAGTGCTCGGTCAGCAGCATCTCGTCGGCAAAGGCGGAATTATCAGAAGAATGGTCGATGCAAAAAGACTGTCTTCGATGATTCTCTACGGCCCGCCGGGCATCGGTAAAACGAGTATCGCAAGTGCCATCGCAGGCTCAACTAAATATAAATTCCGCACGTTAAATGCCGTAACGGATACGAAAAAAGATATGCAGATCGTTGCAGAAGAAGGTAAGATGAGCGGCAGTGTGATACTGCTGCTGGACGAAATACACCGCCTCGATAAGGCAAAGCAGGACTTCCTCCTGCCCCACCTCGAAAAAGGCACGATTATTCTAATCGGGGCAACGACATCGAATCCATTCCACGCCATCAATCCTGCAATCCGTTCGAGGACCCGGATATTTGAACTGGAACCGCTCGACACCGAAGATATTAAAACTGCAGTATTCCGCGCTTTGGAAGATAAAGAACGCGGTCTTGGGGAATACAATATCGAAATAGAAGATGATGCTGTAGAACACTTCGTAACATCGGCACACGGAGATGTTCGGAGTGCACTGAACGCACTCGAACTCGCAGCGTTAAGTACGGAAACAAATGATGATGAGATCATTAAAATAACACTGCAGGATGCGCTCGACTGTATGCAGAAATCCGCATTCCTTCACGATAAGGACGGAGATATGCATTTCGATGTTATGAGCGGTCTGCAAAAATCAATCCGCGGCAGCGATGTCGATGCATCACTCCACTATCTCGCCCGCCTCATTGAAGCCGGGGATCTTGTAACAATCGCCCGCCGGCTGCTCGTTATCAGTTATGAAGACGTATCCCTCGCAAATCCGAACATTGCATCCCGTACACTGGACGCAATAATCAGTGCCGAGCGGCTCGGATTTCCGGAAGCACGTATACCTTTATCCCAGGCAGTTATAGAACTCGCACTCTCGCCAAAATCAAACACAGCGATTTCGAGCATCGACAACGCATTATCAGACGTCCGTAAAGGACGCGGCGGCGCTGTGCCTAGACACCTGCGCGACGGTCATTACAAAGGCGCGAAAGAACTCGGCAACGCGGTCGGCTACAAGTTCCCTCACAACTATCCTAACCACGTCGTCGCCCAGCAGTATCTTCCGGATACGCTGATCAACCAGCGTTACTATAAAGACGATGGCATTAGCAAATACGAACAATCATTAAACGAAACTTATCACAACCTTAAAAAAATGAACAAAGATTCGGATTACGGCCGTAAAAAATAATATATTTATGGTAAACCCGCCCTGGATGGGCGGGTTTATTTACGTTTTGGAGGTTCTTTGAGCGCTGCTGTGCCAATGAGCGAATTTCACTGTCACGATATACACCTTACTGTGACAAAGAGCAACGCTCACTGGCACGGTAAACGCACTACTGTGACAAAGAACTACGCTCACTGGCACGATAAACGCCCTACTGTGACAAAGAACACACCTCTCTGGCACAGTAAACGTCCTACTGTGACAATGAACACATCTCTCTGGCATGATAAACGCCCAACCCTCACAAAGAACACCGCTCGGATCATGATAAACGCTATACTCAATCAATGAGCACATCACGTGAGCCCACTCACAGATTCCCCATCAAAATCCACAAAAAATAGCCACCAAGTAAACTTGGTGACTACCGAAATACCCAACGTAAGCCGTGTGTTATAGTTGATTATTTTGGCCTGCTATTTGCAGGTGGGTGCCCTGTTTCCAACTCCAAACGTCCTACTGCGTACATAGGCTTGTTTTTCGAGGGAAAACCAATTAGGCTCCCGATAAAAAAGGTGTTAGGTCAAAATATAAGTCAACACATCACGAACTCTTCAGGAATTTCTATTAACACTATAATACCACATAATATTGAGAAGTAAAACAAAAAGCATGTAAGCGCTTTAAAATACCTGACAGACGTCGATATGACAATTCTCGCAATTGATTAAGTGACGCAGTTTTTCCATGTTATGAATCGTAATAATTTTTTGCTCTACCGAGATGATTCCTTCCCTCTTCAAATCGCCGAGCAGTCTGTTGACAACTTCACGGGATGTACCGCAAATGACGCCGAGTTCCTGGTTGGTAATTTTCGTCGTAATACGTATGCCTTCCGGCACTTCCTCGCCGAATGAGTTCGACAGCCGGATCAGGTTCGAGCACAGTGCACCGAGTTTGCCGTACATTACATTATCACGGATTTTCGTAATCGCACGCTGACGGTCGATTTCCATCCAGCGCATCCATTCGGTTTTTACCGTCTCATTGTCAAGCACCAGCGCCTCAAACTCTTTCTGCGGCAGCCTGCACACAGTTACATCGGTCTTCGCTTTTGCCGATGCTGTATGCGCCTTCGGCCCGCAAAACAGCGTAACTGCACCGAATATTCCCTTTTCTTTTAACAGGTTGGTTGCCAGTTCCGCCCCCTCTTCCTGCATTCTGCTTATAAACACCTGTCCCTGTTGAACTGTATAAATGTAAGCAGTCGGATCACCCGGATGATAAATAAATTCACCCTTTTTAAACGATATGCTGTTGCCGCTTTGTTCGATCAGGCTAATAAGCGTTTCGGGATAAAAGATGGTTTTATTATTCATGGTCGGCTCCTCCGTCATTTTATTAAATATTATCACAAAGTGTGATATTTATCACTTTTTTCCAAATGATTCTATTTTACAATTTAGCTATACAAAACGTATGGAAAAGAAGGTGAAATCATGACTGAAGAAAAGGACAAAATAACAGAGGTAGAAAATAAGCATGATGAGAATGACCATCACAAACTCGATCTGCGCGGTACTTTTATGATGGTTATGGCAATTGGCGGACTGATGCTGTTAAGCTGGTTCGGCGCATTTATTTTATTTATGGAAAGGATGTAAGGTGAACTGATATGCATAAATACGAAAAAATTTGGATTTCACTCGGAACAGCTTCTCTTGCAATATTTTTAATTATATTAGGTATTTCAGCTGTTCACGGCGGACACACGCCGGCTGCAAGCGGTATTGAAACAATACATCCGGAACATATACGCGAAGATGCGCGTTTCAGCGAACCCGGATTAAAAGAAGCGACTGAAGGCAGTCACGATTATGATCTGTACTTTATCGCGAGTGCATTTATGTACGAACCGGGAGAAGTTGAAATTCCGGCAGGTTCAACAGTTAAATTCCACGTCACAAGTCCGGACGTTGTTCACGGTTTCCAGGTCGTCGGCACAAACGTAAATATGATGGCTGAACCGGGATTAATTTCTACATATGAAATGACATTCGATGAACCAGGTGAACATCTTATTGTCTGTAATGAATATTGCGGTGTCGGACATGCAGATATGACATCGGTTATTAAAGTCGTAAATGGAGGTACTGAGAATGAGTAATTATACCGGTTCTGAAATTTTTTCAAGTAAAACAACAGTCGACAAAAAAGACAGCAGACTGATACTGGCCAACATGGCATGGGTTGCATTTGCACTGCTGATCGGCGGAACTGCCGGACTGCTGCAGACACTGGTCCGCTCGGGTCAGTTTGAGCTGCCTTTTGGCATCGGCTATTATCAGCTCTTAACGCTTCACGGTGTTATTCTTGCACTGGTTATGACATTCTTCTTCATAATGGGCTTTCAGATTGCTGCGCTCTCAAGAACTGCAGGTGCACTGAACAATACAGAACGGAGACTCGGATGGGTCGGTTTCTGGGTCATGACTGCAGGTACACTGATGTCAGCTTCGATGATTGCATTAAACGAAGCAACAGTATTATATACATTTTACGCACCGCTTCAGGCACATGCAATCCACTATATCGGTCTGACATTCGTCATCGTCGGGACATGGATTTCAGTAGCAGGCCAGCTGATGAGATACTTTAGATGGAGAAAAGAAAACAAAGGACAGAAAACACCGCTGTTAAGCTACATGACTGCAATTAACAACGTCATGTGGATCGTCTGTACGATTGGTGTCGCTTCAGCCGTCCTGTTCCAGTTTATCCCGTGGTCTCTCGGCTGGGTTGAGACGATAAACATTACGCTCAGCCGTACGCTGTTCTGGTACTTCGGCCACCCGCTCGTATACTTCTGGCTGCTTCCTGCTTATATGGTCTGGTATGCAATTATTCCGAAAGTATTAGGCACGAAAGGTTTCTCTGATAACCTCGCCCGTCTGTCATTCGTCCTGTTTCTGTTTTTCAGTATTCCGGTCGGAATTCACCACCAGCTTGTAGATCCCGGCATCGATGCATTCTGGAAAGGACTTCAGGTTGTACTGACATTCATGGTTATCGTACCGTCTCTAATGACTGCATTCAGTATGTTTGCCGTCTTTGAAACATACGGACGAAAGCAGGGTGCAACAGGTCTCCTCGACTGGTTTAAAAAGCTGCCGTGGACAGATGCCCGTTTTGCGCTTGTGTTTATCGGCATGCTGTTTTTCATTCCGGGCGGACTTGGCGGTATAATTAACGCCTCCGGCCAGATGAACCAGCTGATACATAACACTATATGGGTCGTCGGCCACTTCCACATTACAGTCGGCGCACCGGTTATACTGACGTACTTTGCTGCAATGCTGTTCCTGCTGCCGCACATTACCGGCAGAAAAATTGATAAAATTGCCAACAGACTCGGTCTGTTTCTGGCTTATACGTGGGCACTCGGTATGGGGATCATGTCCCTTGCGATGCACTGGGCAGGACTTCGGGGTGCACCTAGACGTTCGACGTTCTCTGAATACGGCGGAGCTGAAATAGCCGGGGAATGGATTACGTATCAGGTAATGCAGGCTGTCGGCGGTTCGTTTCTGTTTATCGCCATCATTATCGCTATACTGATGTTCCTGAAACTCATTACAGGACCAAAACAAACTGAACCGGAAGAGTTCCCGGTTGCAATGTTTATGGACCAGGACGCACCGCCTGTAAAATGGGTTGAAAACTGGCGGCTTTTAATCATCATTACAATATTCCTTATTTTAATCGCGTACACGGTACCGATTACACAGATGTTTACAGAAAATATACCCGGAGCAAAAGGATTCAGACTCTGGTAAATGCACAAAAAAACACTGGTGTTACACCAGTGTTTTTTCTTCATTTCCTTTGTGTTTTTCTTTACCGGCACTGACTAAATTAATTACCAGCCGTATAATTAAAGCTGTGATTATAAAACCGACGGCAATTCCGAACATGTTCAGAAAGAAGTATACCGGTTCACTTAAGTCGTGCATAAATGGTCTGTCTTCTGTATAAAAATAGTTGCTGCCGATAGCATTGTTTAACAGCTGCATACCTGTTAAATATACCGCAAACAATATTGCAGACTGGAATGAACCTTTCAAAGAAGGTATAAATCCATGCGTGAAATACCTGAAAATCGGATAGACGATTATTAAACTGTGCAGCATAAAGAACGATATACCCAGCATGTGAATTGCCGGTGAGATGCCGACGGGGTATATAAATGAAGCATATGCAAATAATCCAAAATAAAAAATTACCTGATCGAGCCATTCCTTTTTAACGAAAAATTGAATAATGATTAGATAACACACCACTCTGCAAATGTGCAGAGGCAGTGAATCAGTTACTGTAAACTCACCGATGATAACGTAATAGCTCACGCTGACAATCCGCTGAACAACAGCAAAAACCAGTATGCCGAGCATAACACGCCCGGAATTTTCTTTAATCTGATACCTGAACTTAAACAGTAAAAATAAAATGATTGCAATACCCGCGAGATAAATCGCGTGATTGTAATCCCCTATTTGTACTGTCTGTGCATTGGGATCAAGAAATGACTGCATATGCGCCTCCTATAAATTAAAAAAGATAAACTAAGGTCTTACAACCTCAGTTTACCCTTTTTTCTTAGTCTTTATCAACTTGTGTGTCTATATGCAGTTCTTTCAGCTGATCTTCTGACACACCCGACGGTGCGTTCATCATCAGGTCGCTTGCGTTTTGTGTTTTAGGGAATGCGATAACGTCGCGGATATTATCCGAACCTGTTAACAGCATAACGAAACGGTCAAGACCGTATGCAATTCCTCCGTGCGGCGGTGCACCGTACTGGAATGCTTCGATCAGGAAGCCGAACTGGCTGTCGCGTTCTTCGTCAGTAAAGCCGAGCGCTCTGAACATTCTCTCCTGCAGTTCAGCATCGCTGATACGGATTGAACCGCCGCCGAGCTCGTAGCCGTTAAGCACGATATCGTACGCATTGGCTTTCACTTCATGCGGTGCAGTTTCAAGCTTGCCGATATCTTCAGCTTTCGGTGACGTGAACGGATGGTGTGCCGCAAAGTAGCGCCCGAGTTCTTCATCGTACTCAAATAACGGCCAGTCCGTTACCCAGATAAAGTTGAACTGCTCTTTGTCAGTCAGACCAAGATCCTTGCCGAGTTTGTTACGGAGGTTACCAAGTGCGGCATGTACAACCGAATTTTTATCAGCGACGAATAATACAAGATCATCCGTACTTATCGATAATGTATCCGTTAATTCCTGTTTTTTCTCATCGTCGAAGAATTTCGCAATTGGTCCCTGCAGACCTTCTTCGTTTACTTTCATCCATGCAAGACCTTTCGCACCGTAGTTTTTAACGAATGCTTCAAGTTTGTCGATGTCTTTACGTGAAAAGTCAGGTGCAGCGCCCGGAACGACAATCGCTTTCACTGATCCGCCCGACTCAACAGCTGCTTTAAATACTTTAAAGTCAACAGTACTGCTGAACCCGCTTAAATCCTGCAGTTCCAGACCAAAACGAGTATCCGGTTTGTCGACGCCGTAGCGCGCCATCGCATCATCGTACGTAATACGCGGGAACGGTGCAGGAATATCAAGACCTTTAATCGTCTTCATCAAGTGCTGAATCAGACGTTCGTTCATATCGATAATATCTTCCTGGTCGGTAAATGACTTCTCGATATCGATTTGAGTAAACTCAGGCTGACGGTCGGCACGGAGATCCTCATCGCGGAAACATTTTACAATCTGGTAGTAGCGTTCCATACCCGAGAGCATTAACAGCTGCTTGTATATTTGCGGAGACTGCGGCAGCGCGTAAAACTCGCCCGGGTGAACACGTGACGGTACAAGGTAATCACGTGCACCTTCAGGTGTGGATTTCGACAGTACAGGAGTTTCAATATCCATGAAATCCTCTTCTGCAAGAAAATCTCTGACTGCTTTATTAATTTTCGAACGCGTTTTTAAAATATCCTGCAGTTTCGGACGGCGGAGATCAATGTAGCGGTACTTCAGACGCGTGTCTTCATTGATATTGTCATCGCTCACCTGGAACGGCGGTGTTTTCGCTTTAGCGAGAATTTCAATCTCTTTTGCGTACACTTCAATTTCTCCGGACGCGATATTTTTATTGACCTGTTTTTCATCGCGTTTTTTCACTGTTCCTTTAATATCCACTACAAATTCAGTACGGATTTTATCGGCAATGTTCAGTGCTTCTTCTGATACGTCAGGGTTGAATACAACCTGAATCAACCCGTTCTTATCTCTTAAATCGATAAAAATCAGTCCGCCAAGGTCTCGTCGTTTTTGAACCCAGCCCTGCAGATGAACTGTTTCTTCGACTTTTTCAAGTGTTACTTCATTAGAATATATACGTGTCATCTACAATTCCTCCAGTGTATTAATAATTTCGTCAAATGATAATTTCTCTGTTTCGCCTGTCGCCATTTCTTTTAAGCTTGCAGACTGGCTGTTTAATTCATCGTCACCAAGTACGACAGTGTATTGTGCATTTTTTCTGTCAGCATCTTTCATCTGTGCTTTCAGCTTGCGGTTTTCATAATCCATATCCGCACTGATGCCTCTCTTTCGCAGTTTGTGAAGCAGTGTCCCCGCAGCGTCACGCGCTTCATCAGTCATCGTGCAGATATATAAGTCGATTCCTTTATTTTCAGGAATTTCAATGCCTTCAGCTTCAAGTGCCAGCAGGAGACGCTCAATACTTAAAGCAAAGCCGATTCCCGTCTTATCAGGACCGTCCATCATCTCCAGCAGACCGTTGTAACGTCCGCCGCCGCACAGTGTCGTAATTGCACCGAAGCCCTCAGCATCGCTCATCAGCTCAAATGCAGTGTGCGTGTAATAATCCAGTCCGCGTACGAGATTGTAATCCACTTCATATTTAATGCCGAGTTCATCGAGCTTCGTCTTCACTGATTCGAAGTACGCTTTAGATTCATCGTTTAAATAATCGTAAATACGCGGTGCTGATTTCACCAGTTCGTGATCTCTGTCTTTTTTACAGTCGAGAATACGCATCGGGTTTGAATCAATACGCGTCTGGCAATCCTGGCAGAACTCACCGATACGCGGTGAGAAGTGTTCAACGAGTGCTTTGTTGTACTGTGCACGGCTGTCGATATCACCGATAGAGTTAATAACAAGCTTCAGGTTTTTCAGTCCGAATGACTGATATATGTGCATCAGCATGCTTAGCATTTCCACATCGATTAACGGATCTTCAACACCGATTGCCTCAACACCAAACTGAACAAACTGACGGTAGCGTCCTTTCTGTTTACGTTCGTAGCGGAACATCGGTGCAACATAGAATAATTTAACCGGCTGCTCCACGTTGTGCTGCATTTTATTTTCGATGTAGCTGCGCACTACCGGCGCTGTCCCTTCCGGACGCAGTGTTAAGCTGCGGTCTCCTTTATCCTGAAACGTATACATTTCCTTGTTTACAATATCAGTTGAACCGCCGACTGCTCTTACGAAAAGGTCGGTAGATTCAAACACCGGTGTACGGATCTCATCGTAATTGTAGTTTTTTGCGATTTCAAATAGTTTCTTTTCAACGAACTGCCATTTATAAGACTCGGAAGGCAGTATGTCCTGTGTTCCTCTCGGTACCTGTATCATTTCAATCACTCCTGAATGTTTTATATAAAATAAAAAGCCCCTCATACCGAATAACGGTATAAGGGACGAAATGGTCGTGTTGCCACCCTAGGTTCAGCACAAATAAATATGTACTCTCTATTACAGATAACGGCTGTGACCGCTGTATATACAGCTTCTTATACGAAGTGTCGGCAAGTATCATTTGAAGTATTCACTTTCAGCCCGGGGTGAATTTCTCTGTGACTCATTATAGATACTCTCTTCGTTACGAAGTAAATGTATTAAGTTTGAATTATGTTCTTTATAATAGTCAGATTATATATCTTTGTCAAGCTAACGGTTTAAATAACTGTGGATTCCTTCCATAATTGCCGTCACCATTTCGCCCTGATAATCTTCCTGATTTAAAATATAGTCATCGAACTCATTGCTTAAATAGCCGAGCTCAATCAGCACGCCCGGATAATCGAGCTGCCAGACCACCTGGTATTCCATCACCTGGTTGCCCCGGTTATACAGCAGCGAACGCTTATCGAGCGCCGCGTTTAAATGCTGTCCGAATTCTTCCTGATTCGGATAAGTGTAATAGGTCGTAAATCCTGAAATTGCCGGATCATCGAAGGCATCACTGTGCAGGCTGATAAATAAATCCGCCTCTACCTTTCGCCCGTCGAGACTGACCGTTTCGTCTTTGCCGCGCGTCATAATGACTTTTGCCCCGGCATCCGTCAGCTCCTGTTCAAGCTCTGATGCGATTGAATAGACGACGTGATCTTCATCCTCACCGTATTTGCTCGGTGCACCGGGATCATCTCCCCCGTGGCCGGGATCTAGTGCAATTGTTGTACCGCTGAAATCATAATCCATTTCTTCCTCAACATCATCGTTACTGAAATCCATCGTAATTAAATCCTCCGGCTCATGCAGCACATTTTTATAAATGTAAGCAGATGCCAGTACGATAATCAATGCGATGATAATGAAGAACAGCGGTTTAATATACAGATGTTTTTTATACTTCAGAAAATAACCGGCTGCATCCAGCAGTTTTTTGAAGCCTTTTTTTATTGAATCCATCAGACTATTTTACCGCCCTCGGCTTCATAAATAATCGTAATCGGACCGGAATTAGTCAGCTTCACGTCCATATGCTCACCGAAGAACCCTTCTTTTACGACAAGGTCTTCTGCACGCAGTGCTTCGTTAAATACTCTGTAAAGCACTCGGGCGTCTTCGCCTGAAGCAGCTCCGGTAAAGCTCGGACGGTTGCCTTTAGCTGTTGAGGCATACAGTGTAAACTGAGACACACTTAAAATCTCGCCGCCGACTTCTTTAATCGATAAATTAATTTTACCGTCTTTATCTTCAAAAACACGGGCATTCGCAATCTTGCGTGCAAGGACACGGGCATCTTCTTCTGTCGAAGTTTTACTGACACCTACAAGCAGACAGTAGCCGTCGTTTATTTCATTATACATTTCGTTATTGGCAACAAGTGCGTGTGAAACTTTCTGTAAAATGATTTTCATCCTTTATACCTCACTTAAATACGCGTTCAACGCTGTATATGTCTTTTAATTGTTTGATTCTGTCGACTGCACGGTGCAGTTCATGTTTGTTCGGCACCATAATCGATAAGCTGACTTTCGCCTGCTTCGTTTCGTCTGCAAGTCCGTTTACTCGTGTAATCGGCACTTTCAGACTGGAAATTAAGTTCAGTATTTCATTGACGAGTCCGTTCCGGTCGTAACCTGTAATTTCAAGGTCAACCTGATAACGTTTGTCGACACTCTTATTACCGACCCACTCCACATCGATCAGCCGCTCGGTTTCATGAACGATATTCGGACAAGTCACCACGTGTACTTTTACTCCGTGGCCTTTTGTTATATAACCGATAATATCATCGCCCGGGATCGGATTACAGCATTTGGATAAGTTGATGAGCATGTTATCCATACCTTCAACATATACACCGGATTCTGTCGTAATTTCCTTATAGTGGTGCGTGCGGTCGATTTCTTCGATCTGATTGGTCTTCGTTTCCGCTTCTTTAATCTTTTCAAGGAGACGGTTCGTCACCTGGTTTGCAGTGACTCCGCCGAAGCCGATCATTGCAAACAGGTCATCTTCCTCGTTCAGATTATATCGTGAAAGCACACCGGCAACATTGTCTTCCTGAATGACGTCATCCGGATTGTAGCCGCGCACTTTAATTTCCTGATCAACTGCCTGACGGCCCTTTTCGATATTGACTTTACGGTCCTGCTTTTTAAAGAATGACCGGATTTTATTCCGTGCACTGGACGTTTTAACCATTTTCAGCCAGTCGATACTCGGACCGTATGACTGTTTGCTCGTTCTGATTTCCAGAATATCCCCGGTTTCAAGTTCGTGATCTATCGGCACAATTTTGCCGTTCACTTTTGCACCGACCATTTTGTTCCCGACTTCCGAATGGACCTGATAGGCAAAGTCAATTGGAATTGCACCCTGCGGCAGTTCAATAACATCACCGTCGGGTGTAAATACGTAAACTTTATCGCTTAATAAGTCTGTTTTCAGTGCAGCCATAAATTCTTCTGCATCCGGATTGTCTGTTTCATTGCCGACAATATCTTTAAACCAGTCTAATCGCGCATCAAGCGATGCCTTATCGGCACTGACACCTTCTTTGTAAGCCCAGTGTGCTGCGACACCGTGTTCTGCAATTTCATGCATCTCGTGTGTGCGGATCTGGATTTCAAGCGGGTCCCCGTTCGGTCCGACAACAGTCGTATGAAGGGACTGGTACATGTTCGGTTTCGGCATTGCGATATAGTCTTTAAAACGTCCCGGCATCGGTCGCCAGATTGTATGAATAATACCGAGCGCCGCATAACAGTCACGCACATCATTGACGAGCACGCGGATGGCCAGCAGGTCAAATATCTGTTCGAACTGTTTTGAGCTTTTCTGCATCTTTTTATAGATGCTGTATATATGTTTCGGACGCCCCGATAAATTATGACTTATTGCCGTGTCATCGAGTTCCGAATCAATTTTTTCTATGGCTTCGTCGATTACGTTTTCCCGTTCACTGCGTTTCTTTTTCATCAGACTGACGATACGGAAATACTGTCCGGGCTCTATGTATCTGAGCGATATGTCTTCCAGTTCCCATTTAATGCTTGAGATACCGAGACGGTGAGCGAGCGGTGCATATATTTCCAGCGTCTCGCGGGAAATCCGGACCTGTTTTTCTTCAGGCATGGCTTTCAGCGTGCGCATATTGTGCAGACGGTCTGCGAGTTTAACTAGAATCACCCGTATATCTTTTGCTATTGCGATAAACAGCTTGCGGTGGTTTTCAGCCTGCTGTTCCTGCTGCGAACGGTATTTTACTTTTTCAAGTTTTGTTACACCGTCTACGATAATTGCTACTTCTTCATTGAACATGCCAATCAGGTCATCAAAAGTGTACGTCGTGTCTTCAACGACATCGTGCAGAAAACCTGCAACAATTGTCGGTGCGTCGAGTTTCAGCTCTGCTAAAATTCCCGCAACCTGTACAGGGTGTGCGATATAAGGCAGACCATTTTTACGGAACTGTCCCTCATGTGCTTCACGTGCCAGCTCATATGCCTTTTTGATCATCTGCATATCACTGTCGTCAAGATATTCAACACACATATTAAAAACATCTGATGCTTCATACGGGTATTCCTTGTCCATGATCACGCCACCCTTCCGTAAATTCATATATAAAATAATAATACTACAAATATATATCTAAAGAAACAGCACTATAAAGAAAAAAGCCTGTATATACAGGCTTTTCTTAGCTTTCGTACTTGATTAATGAAATTGTATCATAACCTTCAAGTAATTCCATTCCATTTAAATATTCGAGTTCAATAAGGAATGCAATACCCACTACAATGCCGCCCATGGCTTCAATTAGTTTAATCGTCGCCATGATTGTGCCGCCTGTAGCTAACAGGTCATCTGTAATAAGTACACGCTGACCGGGCTTAATTGCGTCTTTGTGCATTGTCAGCACATTTGTGCCGTATTCAAGATCGTATTCAAATTCCAGTACTTCGCGAGGCAGTTTGCCTTTTTTACGTACCGGTGCAAAACCGATTCCCATGCTGTAGGCAACCGGGCAGCCGATAATAAATCCGCGTGCTTCAGGTCCGACAACGATATCTACATCTTTTGCTGCTGCGTAGTCTACAATCTGGTCCGTTGCATATTTATATGCCGGACCGTTGTCCATAATTGTAGTGATGTCTTTAAAACTGACACCTTCTTTCGGCCAGTTTTCAACTTCTGATACATACTGTTTTAAATCCATAATTTCCTCCAATTTACGTTGTGATCAATGTACGTAAATAATCTTTCATATTTTGGCCGGAGGACATTTTAAGTTTTGCCTCGGCTTCAATTTTAGTAGTTAAGCGTTTTAAATATTGACTGTTTTCTATATTAATTACGCTTTGTACCTCATCCTTATATACTATACCACTTTCCAGACGGATTCGTGACAAATCTGCTAAAATATCGATAATTATTTTTAAATTTCTCATCGAGGTGCCGATACGCTTCGCAAGGTGCGGTGCATGAATAGTTAAATCGATTGCGCCGTCTTCTGCATTCATAATAAGCTCATCTGTCTGTTCGATTAACTGCTTTGACGGCAGTCCTTCAAAGAACAGTTCGTTTCTGTCATTAAAAATAACGAAAATCTTGGATGCCTGCAGTCCTTTCAGAGACGTTTTCAGCTCTTCCAGGTCGTAAGGAATATCACGGAGCACGAGAGTATTGACTGCGATAGGCAGTGCTTCGCCATATTTAAAATAATTTTCTTTATCGTTAGTGTCTTCATTTATCAGGAACAAATCATCCTGTTTAATCAGTGAAAAGTCCTGTTCGTTTTTCGACCGCATATCGATAATCTGAAGATCATCAATTCTCGCATCCATGAGCACCATCTGCAGTGTTCGCTTATGGTTAAAGTCGTTAATATTCAGCGTACCGATTAAACTGATTTTATCCCCGCTCTGCACTTCATTGTGCAGAAAACCGAACTTAAATCCAATAATATCGATATCGAGTTCCTGCAGTGTAATTTTTATATGTGATAAGTCCTTGCCGACCTGTCGGATACTTTTAACCGTCTGATTTGTAATCATAAATACCGGCGTATTAAAATCTTTGCCGAACGGCTTCAGGCGTCTGATACGTTCAAATTCCTTCAGGGTCAGGTTATCATTTGTCACTTTGTAATCAACATACTGAACCGGCTTTAAGTTTAAAGCCAGTTCATTGAAATGTCCGGTCACTGTCTTTTTAAATTCTTCAATCGAATCTTCATAAACAGACAATCCGAGCGCCTGTGCATGACCGCCGAGCGTATTGTAGTAATCGGGAAACTTCTTCAGCATGCCGAGAAGATCGATACCCTCAATTGATCGCGCTGAGCCTTTATATACATCGAAGTCGTTTGACATGACAACAGCCGGTTTGCCGAATTCATCGACGAGCCGTGATGCCACAATGCCGAGTACACCCTGGTGCCAGTCATCTCCTGTGACGATATTGATTTCATTATTTTCATCGACCTGTTCAGCCGCTTCTTTATAAATCGTTTCAACAAGCGCTTTTCGTTCCGTGTTGAGTTCTTCGATAGCCGATGCAATTTCGTACGCACGGTTTTCATCGTCCGCCATTAGCAGCTCCACTCCGATTGATGCCTCATCCATACGGCCTGTTGCATTCAGCCTGGGTGCTATAGTGAAACCGATTGTCTCCTCATCGATACTGCCTGAATGGTTGCTCATTTTCAACAGAGTCGATAATCCGAGCGGCATACGCTGGTTCAGTTCCACAAGACCACGTGTTACAAGATATTTGTTTTCATCGGTCATGGAGACGATATCAGCGACTGTCCCGATTGCAACGAGTCCCAGATATTCATCTTTATCGAGTCCGAGAGCCTGCAGCACTTTATATGCCGCACCAACCCCTGCAAGATGCTGAAACGGATATTTGCTGTCAGGAAATCCTGCATGGACGATCACTGCATCGGGAATTTCATCAGCAAACTCGTGATGGTCGATAATCACTGCATCGATATCGTTCTCACGGAGCAGTGCAATCTCTTTCGCTGCTGCTACACCGTTATCTACGGTAATCACAAGATCCACATTGCCGACAACTTCAAATTCAAAGAAATCATAGTTCGGCCCGTAACCGTGTTCCATGCGATTTGGAATAAAATAAAAGACGGTTTCATTTTGTGCTTTCAATGCATCGTACAAAATCGTCGTACTCGTAATTCCGTCAGCATCGTAATCTCCGTAAATTAAAATTCGGGAGTCATTGTCCAGATGCTTTTGAATCACCTGAGCCGCTTCATTTATATTCGGCATATACTGCCAGTTATATTCAGACGGTGCCAGTATTTCGTCGACTTTTTCCGTAGAATGATAGCCGCGGTTTTCAAGCAGCGTTGTTTCCAGATGATTCAGCTTATATTCTTTTTTAATGTCTTCACTCAGCTTTTGTGTACGTTCACGTACCTGCCATGTATATTTTGATGTAAACATAATTATCACCTTTTTAAAAAACGCCCGGGCGCACCCGGACGTTTTGATTTACTATTTTTACACTACCACTTTATCGTCATTTTTTGACTTCTCTGTGTAAACTGTAACTTCACCGCCCAGTTTTCTAAGCTGTCTGCGTTTTAATACGCCCCACAGCTGAATCGCGATAAAGAACGAAGAATACACACCGCTCACAAGACCGATTAACAGTGCGAGTGAGAAGTTGAAAATTGACGCTGCACCGAAGAACACGAGGAACACAACAACGATTAATACAGTAAGTACCGTATTGATCGAACGTGTTGCTGTCTGTCTCAGCGACCTGTTGATGACCATATTAATCTCAGCTTCGCTTCTGAACACTTTAATCTTACGGTTATTTTCACGTATTCTGTCCATCGTCACAATTGTGTCGTTAATTGAATATCCGACGACCGTTAACACTGCTGCAATGATCGTGATATCCACTTCGATACGGAATATAGAAAATACAGCCAGTATAATCAGGACGTCGTGCAGAAGTGCCACCACTGCCGGCAGCGCCATTCTCCATTCAAACCGGATCGAAGCATAAATAATAATACCGACTGATGCGATAATCAGTGCAATAATTGCATTCTGCGCAAGTTCCTGACCGATTACAGGACTGACAGTACTGACCATCGGCTCATGTCCGTACATATCATTAAAGTGAGTCTGCATGGAAGTGACTTCTTCCTGTGCCAGATCCACACCGTAACGTGCTACGACCGTATCTTCTCCCGATACCGTCAGGTTTTCAGGCGGAATGCCGAGCGACTCAAGTTCACTTTCAACCTGCTCAACAGATGCATTGCCGTCCGTAGTAATATCCGCTCTCGTACCGCTCGTGAAGTCGATACCGAGATTCAGCTTAAAGATAAACAGGATTATCAGACCTGCTGCGAGGAGCAGCCCGCTGAAGATGAAAAACTTATTCGCGTGTTTGATAAAATCAAAACGGTCCCACGGTGTGGTTAAGTCTTCAATATCCTTACCTTCTGAAATGCTGTGTGTATTTTTCGTACTGACACCGAACCAGCCGTTTTTACCGCGTGCGTAGTTCGACTGAACGAACAGTGACATAATGACACGGGTCAGGAATACTGCTGTGACAAAGCTCATTATAATCGACAGCATCAGCATTGTTGCAAAACCTTTAACACTGCTCGTACCAAAAATGAACAGTACTACTGCAGCAATTAATGTCGTCAGGTTGGCATCCACTATCGTCCACAGTGAAGAGGATGCCGCTTTTATATAAGCCTGTTTTAAGCTGCGTCCGATGCGCAGTTCATCTTTCAGCCGTTCATACAGTATAATGTTCGCATCGACTGCCATACCGACACCTAAAATCAGTGCCGCAATACCCGGCAGTGTCAGTACACCGCTGATTGCATTAAACCCTGCAAGTGTCAGGAATATATAAACCGTCAGTGTAATGACTGCAACGAGTCCCGGGATACGGTAGAATATCAGCATAAACAGGAAGACGAGCGCAACACCGATTAAACCGGCAGTAACCGTCTCATCTAGCGCCTGTTCACCGAACTGGGCACCTACTGAAGTGGAATACACTTCTGTCAGTTTAACCGGCAGTGAACCGGAGTTTAAGAGCGCGGCTATATTCTGTGCACGCTCTACACCTTCCTGCCCTTCAAATCCGCCTGAAATCATCACGTCAGTCGAGTTGATCGGCTGTGATACTGTCGGTGCAGAGATGAATTTCGGATCTTCTTTCAGAACTTCGGTTTTAAATGAATCTTCACCTTCAACGAAGTCCATCCATATAACCATCAGGTTTTCACCCGGCGGTCTTTTTGAAATTTCTTCAGTCACTTCTTTAAATTTGTTGTTATCCCGCAGTTCAAGAGATACCATAGCGTTATTCATCTCATCATAGTCCTGCGAAGCTCCGCCCTGGACAAGATCTTTACCGGATAACAGAACATTATCGTCCACGTCACGGATTGTCAGTTCAGCCTGCGTACTTAACAGCTCGCGGGCTTCCTGCTGATCATCGACACCTGCAAGCTGCACCCGGATTCTGTTGTTATCCTCGATTTGTATATTCGGTTCGGAAACACCGAGTACGTTAACCCTCGCGTCCAGCGTGGATGCTGTACTCCGGACCGCCTTCTCATCAATCGTATCCCCTTCTTCAAGCGGTTCAACCTGATAAAGCACTTCAAAACCGCCCTGGAGATCCAGTCCGAGATTTACATCATTCAATACATCTTTCAGCGTTAATGCGATTGTTGTAAACAGTACGACAACAATCATCAGAGCAATAATTAATTTACTGGATTTCTTTTTCACGTGTACACCTCTAACTTTTACAATGAGTTAATTATAACGTTAAAAATTCCAAAGTTAAATAAAAAAAGCCGACGAACGCCGACTTTGGTTTTCATGTATTTATTTTACAACTTCTTTTAGTGCAACACGGTCAAACTTAAGAACAGCCGACTCGTCAGTACGTAGGTACATGTGCTTCTGGTCGAATGATTCTACTGTGCCGTGCATGCCGCCGATTGTAATAACTTCATCGCCTTTTTGCAGTCCTGCCTGCATTTCCTGAACCTGCTTCTGTCTCTTTTGAGCCGGGCGGATCATTAAGAAATACATAACTAAAACTAAAACGATTATCGGTGCGAAAGTTACGAGTAATTCCATTGCGCAATTTCCTCCTGCTTAGAAATTTTTCGGATTTTCTTTATTCAATCCATAAGATTCGAAAAATGCTTCTTTAAAATCCAATAAATTATCATTTAAAATTGCAGTTCGAACATCTTCCATTAAGTTTAACAGAAAATAAAGATTATGATAAGTAGTAAGTCTCAATCCGAGCGTCTCATTCGCTTTGAACAGATGTCTGAGATACGCGCGCGTATAGTTTTTACAAGTATAGCAGTCGCAATTCGGATCAAGCGGCGTGAAATCACGTTCGTATATTTTGTTTTTCACAACGACGCGTCCCTGTGACGTCATCGTCGTACCGTTACGTGCAATACGTGTCGGCAGCACGCAGTCGAACATATCGACGCCGCGGATAACACCTTCGATTAATGCATCCGGAGAACCGATACCCATTAAATATCTCGGTTTGTCTTCCGGTAAAAGATGTACTGTTTCTTCCAGCACTCTGTACATGACAGGTTTTGGTTCACCGACGGAAAGTCCGCCGATTGAATACCCCGGGAAGTCCATTGCCACTAAATCTTTTGCACTCTGCTCACGCAGGTCTTTGTACTCGCCGCCCTGGACGATACCAAAAAGCGCCTGGTGTTTATCGTGTCCTTTTTTAATGTGGTGGTTTAAGCCGCGGTCAGCCCAGCGTGTCGTACGCTCAACCGATTTTTTAACGTAGTCGTGAGTCGACGGAATCGCCGCACACTCATCAAAGCTCATCATAATATCAGAGCCGAGATCGTGCTGAATATCCATAGCACCTTCAGGTCCTAAAAACAGTTTTGAACCGTCAAGATGACTGCGGAAATGCACACCCTCTTCAGTAATTTTACGGCGGTGGCTTAAGCTGAATACCTGGAAACCGCCCGAGTCTGTAAGAATCGGCTTATCCCAGTTCATAAACTTGTGCAGGCCGCCGGCTTCCTTAACAATATCGTTACCCGGACGCAGCCATAAGTGATACGTGTTCGATAAAATAATCTGCGAACCGATATCCGCAAGCTCTTCCGGAGACATCGTCTTAACCGTTGCAAGTGTTCCGACCGGCATGAAAATCGGCGTATCTATGACACCGTGCGGTGTATGAAGCTTGCCGAGTCGTGCACCGGTCTGTTTGCACGTTTTAATATGTTCATAGCGAATTGCCATGTTGGTCACCTCTTTAATGATTTTCTGCAGTGTTTTGTAATATTAATTGTAATGAGTCTGCCGTGTGGATGGCTTGGTGCACCTCGTCAAGTCTGCGAAGTACACCAAACTCCGCCGGTGCACCTCGTTAAGTCTGCGAAGTACACCAAAACCAGCCGGGGTACCTCGTTAAGTCTGCGAAGTACACCAAAGCCAGCCGGTGCACCTCGTTAAGTCTGCGAAGTACACCAAAGCCCGCCGGTGCACCTCGTTAAGTCTGCGAAGTACACCAAACTCCGCCGGTGCACCTCGTTAATGCTGCGAAGTACACCAAACTCCGCCGGTGCACCTCGTTAAGTCTGCGAAGTACACCTAAGCCCGCCGGTGCACCTCGTTAAGTCTGCGAAGTACACCTAAGCCCGCCGGTGCACCTCGTTAAGTCTGCGAAGTACACCAAACTCCGCCGGTGCACCTCGTTAATGTCGCGAAGTACACCTAAGCCCGCCGGTGAACCTCGTTAAGTCTGCGAAGTACACCAAAACCAGCCGGTGTACCTCGTTAAGTCTGCGAAGTACACCAAAACCAGCCGGTGCACCTCGTTAAGTCTGCGAAGTACACCAAACTCCGCCGGTGCACCTCGTTAAGTCTGCGAAGTACACCTAAGCCCGCCGGTGCACCTCGTTAATGCCGCGAAGTACACCAAACTCCGCCGGTGCACCTCGTTAATGTCTCGAAGTACACCAGCATCATCAAACGCGAACACAGCCCACACGCAAAACCCCCATACTTCACTACTTACCGCAAAAATATTTAATGTAAGATCATCGCATCGCCGAACGAGAAGAAACGGTATTCCGAATCCACCGCATGTGCGTATGCATTTAAAATGTGTTCACGTGAACTGAACGCGCTGACCAGCATGACCAGTGACGATTTAGGCAGGTGGAAATTGGTAATTAAAACGTCCACTGCTTTGTATTCGAATCCCGGATAAATAAAAATATCAGTAAATCCGGATGCTTCTTTAAATTCTCCGTGGTCGTGAATAATTGTTTCAAGTGTGCGCGTACTTGTCGTACCGACACTGATAATTTTCCCCCCTGCTGCTTTTTTATCGTTCAGCGTTTTCGCCGCATCAGCTGTCATCGTATAAAATTCGCTGTGCATTTTATGGTCTTCGATCGTATCTGCAGCGACAGGACGGAATGTTCCGAGTCCGACGTGCAGCGTAATGTATACAATTTCCACACCTTTATTTTTAATTTCCTGCATCAGTTCCTCAGTAAAGTGCAGTCCCGCTGTCGGTGCTGCAGCTGAACCCGATTCACGTGCAAAGACGGTCTGATATCGGTCTTTATCATCAAGTTTTTCTTTAATATACGGCGGCAGCGGCATTTCACCAAGCTCATCCAGAACGTTTTCCAGAATGCCGTCATAAATTAATTTCATATGATGAATGCCTTCTTCGAATTTCGCAGTACATTCTGCCGTCAGCTTGCCTTCACCGAACACGACACGCGTGCCGATATTCACTTTTTTTGACGGACGGATTAACACTTCGTATCCTTCGTCAATCGGTTTTAAAAGGAGCATTTCAATTTTGGCGCCGGTGTCTTCTTTTACACCGAACAATCTTGCCGGCAGTACTTTCGTATCGTTTAACACGAGTACGTCGCCCGGGTTAAAGTAATCGGCAACATCGTAAAAGTGTTTATCCGAAAGTTCGCCTGCCGCTTTATTAACTGCAAGCAGCCGTGAACTTGTACGGTCTTTTAACGGTGTCTGCGCGATTAAATTTTCAGGCAGATGAAAATCAAATTCTTCCAACTTCATGTGTTTCCTCCTAAACCAGCCTAGTTCATATCAATATTTTTAAAATACTCAAATGATTTGGCTGTGGCTTTACGACCTCTCGGTGTACGCTCTAAAAATCCGCGCTGAATTAAATACGGTTCGTACACATCGTTCAGTGTCACGACTTCCTCACCGATTGATACTGCTACAGTTTCAAGTCCGACCGGACCGCCGCCGTATGTACCGATAATTGTACGCATAATTTTATGGTCGATCGGTTCGAGTCCTTCCGGATCGACTTCAAGCACTTTCAGTGCATAGTTTGTCGTTTCAAGTGTAATTGCTTCTTCACCTTTTACCATCGAGAAATCCCTCACCCTGCGAAGCAGCCTGTTGGCAATTCTCGGTGTACCGCGGGATCTTTTCGCCAGCTCATTCAGGCTGTTTTCCGGAATGGCCACTTCAAAAATATCCGCCGTCCGTTCAATAATCAGCTTGAGACTGTCAAGGTCGTAATACTGCAGTCTCAGCTGCACACCGAAACGGTCTCTAAGCGGTGCAGAAAGGCTTCCAAACCGCGTTGTTGCACCGACGAGTGTAAAAGGCGGAAGGTCGATGCGGATACTTCTCGCTTCATCTCCCTGACCGATTACAACATCGATAAAGAAATCCTCCATTGCAGAGTATAAAATTTCCTCAACAAAACGCGGCAGCCTGTGAATTTCATCGATAAAAAGAACATCACCCGGTTCTAAACTGGATAAAATCGCAGCGAGGTCGCCGGCACGTTCAACGGCCGGTCCGGATGTCGTCTTAATATTAACGTTCATTTCCGCAGCGATAATGTTTGCAAGCGTCGTCTTACCGAGCCCCGGCGGGCCATGCAGTATGACGTGATCCAGCGCTTCTTCGCGCATTCTCGCTGCTTCGATAAATACGCTCAGGTTGCTTTTAAGTGCATCCTGACCGATATACTGATGCAGCTTTGTCGGCCGGAGCGATAATTCCAGCGACGCTTCATTATCGTGCTCATGCTCATCTAAAATACGTTCATCCATTACTTCACCCCGTTTAATTTAGTAACAGTTTCAATCCAAGCTTCACAGCCTCATCGACAGAACCGATATTTTCTTTAACAAGTTTTTTCTCAATGCGTGTCAGTTCACGTTTCGAATACCCGAGTACTTCAAGTGCCATCAATGCTTCCTCTACGTAAACATCATCTTTTGGAGATGCCGGCACCGCTGCTGGTTCTGCCGATCCATCCGGTTTCAGCTTGCCTTTTAAGTCCAGAATGATCTGGCTGGCACTCTTTTTACCGATACCCGGGAACTTCTGCATAAAGGCATTATCTTCTCTTTCGATTGCACTGATTATTTCGTTTGGCGTCGCTGCAGCAAGTATAGCCAAGGCACTCTTAGGACCAATTCCCGTCACTTTCAACAATGATTTGAACATTGATTTTTCGCTTTCACTCGTAAAACCGTAAAGCGTGTGTGAGTCATCTCTCACGATGAGCTCGGTAAAAATCGTTACATCTGTATTGATATGGCGTTCAAGACGAAACGGATTCGGAACGAGCAGCAGATAACCGATACCGCCCGTTTCAACCGTCGCACCTGAAGGTTTGACTTCCGTCAGCTTACCTTTTATATACTGATACATTTATAATCACCTATTCTACAAATTCAAACTCTCCACCTAAGATACGTACAATATCCCCGGCTTCAGCACCGCGGTCACGAAGTGCGTCATCGATACCCATCGTGCGCATCTGTCTTGCAAATCTGCGTACTGCCGCTTCGCGGTTAAAGTCAGTCATCATGAACAGACGTTCAATCGCATCGCCTGAAACGACGTAGGCACCGTCGTCATCACGGGAAATGACAAATTTATCCGGATCTTTCTCGTGACGGTAAATCACACGGCTTTCCGTCTCGATTTCTTCTTTAATTACCGGCTGTTCTTCAAGCAGATCCGCCACTTTATACAGTAACTGATCGATATTTTCACCGGTAGCTGCTGAAATTTGAACAATTTCGCTGTCCGTGTCTGTTCCTTCGATGAAATTATTAATAATCTCTTCATCGTGGTCGATTAATTCAACTTTATTTAATGCAATGACTTCCGGACGTTCGAGAAGTTCCTCGTTAAATAACGCCATTTCATTGCGGATTGTTTTATAGTCTTCAATTGCATCCCTGCCGTCTGTTTCAGAAATATCGACGACGTGAACAAGTACTTTCGTACGTTCAATATGACGCAGGAACTGGTGTCCAAGTCCCGTCCCGTCAGATGCGCCTTCAATTAATCCCGGCATATCAGCCATAACAAATGTACGGCCGTCTTTTGACTGAGCTACACCAAGGTTCGGCTGAAGTGTTGTAAAGTGATAGTCTCCGACTTTCGGTTTTGCCTGTGATACAGTACCGAGCAGCGTTGATTTACCGACGCTCGGGAAGCCGACAATACCGACATCCGCCATCATTTTAAGTTCCAGTGTGACTTCAAGTTCATGACCGGGCTCACCGTTTTCCGCAAAATCCGGTGCCGGGTTTCTGCTTGTTGCAAAGCGTGAGTTTCCGCGTCCGCCGCGTCCGCCTTTGGCGATAACAGCCTGCTGTTCATGTTCGACAAGATCTGCAAGTGTCTCACCGTTTTCTGCGTTTTTCACAATCGTGCCAGGCGGCACTTTTAATACTAATGGCGCACTGTTTTTACCGTGCATATTAGAATTCATTCCGTTTTCACCGTGAGTGGCCTTAAAGTGGCGCTGGAATCTGAAGTCCATTAAAGTTCTTAAGCCTTCATCAACTTCCATAATAATATCCGCACCGTCTCCGCCGTCTCCGCCGGATGGTCCGCCCATCGGAATGTATTTCTCTCTGCGATATGCTACCAGACCGTTTCCCCCGTTACCTGCTTTCAAGTGTACGGATACGTAATCTATAAACATAACACTCACCTCCATATAATTACTCTCTATTTTAAATTATAACATTCATAAAAAAAGACATCAGCAGAAGCTGATGCCACAAAATTATTATTTTGCTTCCTGATATACAGAAACACGTTTTTTGTCGCGTCCGACACGCTCGAATTTAACAACACCGTCGATTTTCGCGAATAGTGTGTCATCTCCACCGCGTCCTACGTTTTCACCTGGGTGAATTTTAGTACCGCGCTGACGGAATAAAATAGATCCGCCTGTTACGAATTGTCCATCTTGTCTTTTAGCACCAAGGCGTTTTGATTCAGAGTCACGACCGTTTCTAGTCGACCCTACCCCTTTTTTCGATGCGAAGAACTGTAAGTCTAATTTAAGCATTCTATACACCTCACTCTTGTTCAATTTTTATAAATTCGTTATATTCTGATTCAATAGTTTTTAATGACACAATCATTGTTTCCAAAATCAATTGAACGTTGTCATCTGATGTATCTTCAAGCTTAACACTTAAATATCCACCTTCATCGGCCATATCGATAGCCGGCTCGTAATCAGTCAGCGCAAATAGCGCATTCACACTTCCGAACACAACTGCCGAAGCACCTGCACATACGAGGTCTTTTCCGTGAACATCAAAGTCCGCGTGACCGTCCATCGTAAATCCGGTAATATGGTTTTTACTGTTACGTGCAACGATAACTCTGATCATTACGCGTTGATTTTGCCGATTGTCAGTTTAGTATATGGCTGACGATGACCTTGTTTACGGCTGTAGTTTTTTCTGCGTTTGAACTTGATAACGTTAATCTTTTTACCACGTCCGTGCTTCTCAACTGTAGCTGTAACAGTAGCACCTTCAACTGTAGGAACTCCAACTTTAACACTGTCGCCTCCAACAAAAAGTACTTTGTCAAACGTGAACTCAGCACCTTCTTCAACTTCCAGTTTCTCAACGAAGATTGATTGACCTTCTTCAACTTTTACCTGTTTACCACCTGTTTCGATGATTGCAAACATACTTACACCTCCTATTATTTAAAGACACGCCACTATAGGTGGGATATATCCGCTTCGACCTATATATGTGCGGTTGATGTTTACGTTTCATCAACTACTGTATTATATAAAATATAATTCAATGTGTCAATTACTTCTCCTGAATTCTTTTCTGACTTTTGCCGTCTGAATCGCAAGCACATAAAGGACTACGAAAAACAGCGCACTGATCAGCACACTCGGTATTGCACGGAGTGTAATATAGTCAAACAGCGGCATCGATATAAAGTCGAGCACACTGTACACTGCGTACTGATAAAGATCGAATAAAAACGAATTTAAGAGTACGACAAATGCCATTGCAACAAAGTCTCTGTAAAACACTCTGAATGCAGCCTGCATAAAAATAACAAACGCAATAAATCCGAAAATATGAATGCCGTACAGAGAGCCGATGTATATATCGAGCATAATTCCGAACAGTACCGCAAACAGCATGCTGATTCTCGGGCCTGCGTAAATCGTCAGCAGCAGGATGTACATAAACAGCAGCTTCGGTACGAAGTAGACTTCAATGCCGAATACAGTCATCGGACTGAAACCGGCAAATGCCATATCCATATACATCAGAATTATTCCGATAATGAAAATTACTATCATCTGCATTACTGTCAGTCCTCCAATGATTCAGGATCGCGTTTTAAGACAAACACGGTATCCACATCATTAAGATCGCTGTTCATCTGTACATACGCATTCTGGCTCAGACCGTACTCATCATTTTCCACTTCCACAACTTTACCGATAACAATCCCCTCGGGGAAAGCGCCCGTCAGACCGGAAGTGAATACTTCATCGCCTTCTTCAAGCTTGACCTTGCTCTTTATATTTTCTACAACAAGTACATCTTTTTCAGTATCGAAGTTACGGATGTTCCCATAGACCGCTTCTTCGTTATGTCTCACTTCCACAGACATATTATTCTGCGAAGCATTCGTCGAAATCATTTCGATAAAACTTGAACCGCCGTTAACCCGGGTTACGATACCCACAAGCCCTTCGGATGTCGACACCGCCATGCCTTCTTTAACGCCGTCTTTTTCTCCTTTATCGATAGTAAATGAGTCCAGCCACTGGTCCGGCGCACGTGAAATAACACGCGCATTTACAGTTTCATACGCCATGCTCGAACTTACTTCAAGCGATTTCCGCAGTTCCTCATTCTCTGCAGCAAGACGTTCGTTATCAGCCTTTAATTGCGGCAGCATGTCGAGCTGCTGTTTCAGCTCCTCATTTTCCTCCAGGGCACTGAAACTTCCGGTAATATTGGAAAATATATTACCGATAAAACCAAACGGTGCGTTAACGGCCTGCTGCGTTGCTGCAACCGTATCACCGGTAAATTGTTCGGCCTTTGTTGTCGAATCTCTGTCCGTCAGCGAAAAACCGATTAGTGCAATGAGCACCACTATGCCAAACAGCACGATTAACATGCGGTTTCTATTAAAAAACTTAGTCACTCTCATGCCGCCCCCAAAAAATTAATATCTGGGTAAATAATACCACATTTCGACATACACAATAAACTAATCTTGCCAGAGTGTTTTAATCTCATCGAGTCTTTCTGCAAATGCTTCCAGATCTTCATCAGGTACAGCGAGTGAGATACGGATATAATTTTCTGCACGGTCGCCGAACGGCTTACCGGGCGTCGCTAAAATCGACTGATTTTTCAGCAGATAGGTAACGAAACTTTCACCGCTGAATCCTTCAGGTACTTTTACCCATCCGAATATGCCGCCCTGAATCGGTTCGATCGGAATATTTAACTGTTTAAGTGACTGATTAACGAAGTCTTTCCGCTTTCTGAAAATTTCATTCTGGGCCGGAATCAGAGTGTCCGCATTATCGAGTGCAGCGATTGCAGCGTCCTGCGTGACGCCGAATACACCGGCGTTCGTATGGTCCTGAAACTTATTAATGCTCTCGATCATCTCTTTATTTCCTGCTGCAAAGCCGATTCTGTAGCCTGACATATTAAATCCTTTTGACAGTGAATAAATTTCCATCGATATTTCAAAATCCGGGTCGCTCGTCAGTATACTCGGATGTTTACCGTTAAAACCGAATGCGGAATAAGCAAAATCATGAACAACCTGTGTGCCGGTTCCTTTAAACCGCTGAATTACATCATCAAAAAATGCTTTATCCGCTGCAGCACCGACCGGATTCGACGGATAGTTTAAATAGATAAGATCCGTTTTTTTAAGCTCTGATTCCAGTGCGTCAAAGTCCGGCAGATAATTATTTTCTTCAAGGAGCGGCATATCTATCAGTTCCGCCTGTGCCAGTTCTACTGCGGTTATATAATCCGCATATCCCGGGTTCGGCAGCATAATACCCGCACCCGGATTGACATGTGCCATCGGGAAATTTACAAGAGCATTTTTCGTACCGAACAATATCGCAATATTTTCATCCTCAAGCTCTACATCGTATGTCCGTTTATAAAAACGTTTAATACTGGCTTTTAATTCCGCCTTTCCGCGGAATGCACCGTATTTCTGGTTCTCTTCTTTATCGATTGCTGTTTTCACTGCATCCGTAATGACTTTCGGAGTCCGTCCGTCAGGAATTCCCACCGCGAGATTTAACAGCGGCTTATTTCCCACTTCAAGTTTCTGATTCATCATACTGCTGAAGTAACTCGGACTTAATGAATTTAAAAGTTCACTTGCCATTTATTCGTCCTCCTCAGGTTTATCAAAGCCTTTAAAGTCTTCATCAATTACCCGGTTAAATTCGTCGGACTGTACCGCATTGATTAAATCCTCTTCCATTTTAGAGCCGGTATCTTCATTGTTAATTACAACCTGGTTTCTGAAGTTTTCGTTCATATTCTCGAGTGCAATTGCATCGCTCAGCTTCATCTCACTGGCGAGTGCAAAGTTACCCGGTACGAGTGACAGACCAATCTGATCCACACTTCTCGGCAGCTGTCCGGCATCCTGGTAAATAAACTCGAGATTTTTCTTATTGTCGATAATATCTTTCTCATCAATCGCAAACATATTTGCATCTTCGCTGATTGTAATCAGTCCTGCATCCTGCAATGTTAAAAATCCGCGGCTTGAGTTAACCGGATCGAGCGGCAGTGCCACTTCACTGCCGGAGGCAATATCTTCCACCGAGGAGAACTCACTGCTGTAAAGTCCCATCGGTGCTGTCGGCACCTGGATAATATTTTTTAAATCCGCACCGTTTTCTTCATTAAAACTTTCCATAAAGAGGACGTTCTGGAACAGGTTTGCATCTAAATCCCCGTTTGCCAGTGCATTATTCGGCTGAATATAGTCGCTGTATTCCACCACTTCAACTGAATATCCCTCTTCTTCAAGTACAGGTTTCAACGCATATGTCGCCATGTCAGCGAACGGTCCGCTGGATGCGCCGATTGTAATCACTTCGCCTTCATCTTCATATAGAAGAAGGCCGGTACCTGCAATAACGACCAATGTACCGATTAAAAATATTATAATTCCCCGCATTTACCGTTCCTCCCGTCTGTTAGATATAAAGTCTCCTGCCCACTGGACAATCTGTACGATAATAACAAGTACAATAACTGTTACGATCATCGTTAACGTATCGTACCGGTAGTATCCGTAACGGATCGCAAGGTCACCGACACCGCCTCCGCCGACAACACCGGCTGTTGCACTGAATGCAATAATTGAAATAATTGTCAGTGTAATCGCCTGTGTAATACTCTTTCTCGCTTCAGGCAGCAGGACATCGGTAACGATTAAGTAAATCGGGGCACCACCGGCAATACTTGCTTCAATCACTCCGTCTTTAACACTGTTAAAGCTCGATTCAACGAGTCTCGCAAACAACGGCACTGCCGCAATGGATAGTGCCACGCTGGCAAAGACAGGTCCGTGCGAAGCATTAACAAGCCACGTTGCAAAAGGCATAATTGCCACAATTAAAATAATGAAAGGAAAAGATCTGATAATATTTACGAGCCAGCCGAGCGTTGCATTTAAAGGCTTAATTTTAAACAGCAGCGGGTGCTGCGTAATATATAGCAGTATGCCAAGCGGCAGACCGATAAGAACTGCAAAAAATATTGAAATTGAAACCATCAGTGCCGTTTCAAGCAGTGCACGGTAAAGTAATGGCCAAAGCTGATTTAAGTTATCCAATATAACCCACCCTTTCTATGCCGTGTGTATTATCGATGTGTGATTTAAGACGGTCGATTTCCGGAGTGTCTCCCGACACCTGGAACATGAGAAAACCGAGCGGTTTTTCTTTAATATATTCAATGCGGCCATTTAAAATACTGATGCTTAAATCAAAGTCGCGGTACAGCTGATTTAAATAATTTTCTTCAGCATTCTCACTCAGAAATTGAATGGTGATGACCTGGTTTTCAGGCGTTTCCTTAATTTGTGCAGGCACTTCAAAATTATATATTTCCTGTACAAAATCCTTCGTAATTTCTTCCTTCGGATGGCTGAACACGCTGTAAGTTTCACCGGTTTCAATAATTTCTCCGGCAGACATTACCCCGACACGGTCCGCGATTTCTTTAATCACTTCCATTTCGTGAGTAATGACAACCATCGTAATTCCGAGCGACCGGTTAATACTTTTAAGAAGGTTCAGTATACTCTTTGTCGTATCCGGATCGAGCGCACTCGTTGCTTCATCACAGAGCAGTATGTCGGGATTGTTGGCAAGTGCTCTTGCAATGCCGATCCGCTGCTTCTGCCCGCCGCTTAAATTGCCGGCACTTATATTTGATTTGTCATTTAAGCCGACGAGGTCAAGCAGTTCTTTAATCCTTGCCGGTACGTCTTTTTTATTGTATTTACTGGCTTTAAGAACAAATTCTATATTTTCATATACCGTTTTTGATTCGATTA
This sequence comes from Jeotgalicoccus saudimassiliensis, assembly GCF_000756715.1. NCBI lineage: Bacteria > Bacillati > Bacillota > Bacilli > Caryophanales > Staphylococcaceae > Jeotgalicoccus > Jeotgalicoccus saudimassiliensis. Next base: position 682,162 of record NZ_CCSE01000001.1, on the reverse strand, counting down.
AATTAAACTGCTGGAAAATCATCCCGATTTTCTGGCGTCTGATACGGAGATCTTTCGGTGACAATTCTGTCAGAACGTCATTTCCGACAGTCACTGTGCCTTCAGACGGTCTTTCCAGCAAATTAATCAGTCTGACAAGTGTACTTTTACCGGCACCCGAGTAACCGATCAGTCCGAAGATTTCACCGGTTTCAACCGTCAGTGATGTCGGCTTTAATGCTTCAACAGTTCTACCTTTTAAATGATACGTTTTTGAAACGCTGTCCAGCTGAATGCTCATGCAGTCCCTCCTAGTATATAAATAAAAAACCATTTATCTGTATAGACAAATGGCATTGTATGATTATCTTTCAAGCCGCTGCCTGCAGGAATTAGCACAGTACTTAAAAAGCCTGCTGCTGAGATTTCACAGGGCCTGATCCCTCCGTCTCTCTGGATAATTTTCTTATTTAATTGTATTTCATACTAGAGCAACACGATTTAATTGTCAAACAATTTTTAATAATTTGTTTTTATCAGGTTTTGACTGCCCCTTTATATATAAACTTCCCCCGGCAGTGTCTGCATATATAGCGCTTGTTATAACCTTTAACACGTTTCGTAAATTGATAGCCGCACGTTCTGCATTCGTATAAATGAGACTCTCCTTTATATTGATAAGTTCGCGTTTTAGAAATACCGAGACGGTCAAGCGTCTCATTAAATTCACTGTCAGAATCTCTGTACGGTTTTCTTTTGGTATACAGTGCATAGTGGACACATTCGTGAAACAGTACATCGATAACAGCTGATTCATCATTATGTTCGATAAATGTATGGGACATAACGATTTCCTGTGAAATGACTTTACCGTCCCGCATTTTAATCTGAAATGCGCCTAATTTTGATTTCATCCGCTTAGATATTCGGAGTGGTATTTCAAGTCTGAGATTGAAATTTTCCAGCAGAAATTTATCAGCAGTATTATGTAATTGTTCGGCGTTCATAATATACTCACCTTCTCAGCTGTATTAACTATCTAAAAAAAGACAACAAAAAAGGGAGATCAAAGTCTCCCTAACAGATAAATAATATAATATGATATCTAGGCCATAGGCACTATCGAAGAACGAGTTAGTTAATGATATGAAGAGTATAGCTTTAACTTGTGTGTGTTCGTTCTGTTATGTATTTCTTAATGTATTCTCATTATAATTTAATGTTCGGAACATTTCAAGGTTATCGGGCAAATTCTTTCGCTTTGTAACGTGTTTGTAATATTCATGGTAATTTTTCATTGAAATAGGTTTTATATAGTGTAATTATTAACTATAGTCATTTGAATTGCAACCCGTACCTGAAATTAAACTGAAAATATTTCATAAATACTATTTACTTACTGCGACCACTATATGCATATCCACCGTAATATCCTTATCCCCTCTTCTGATAAAATCAGCTGTCTGGCTGTCATCTGCATGCCAGCCGAGCGGCGACATCGTAATCAGATCTTTAAGGCCGACTGCATTCAGGGATTTCGTGTAGGTGATACGTTCTTCACTCACCACGGTAACATTTCTCTTCATCAATTCAAGTGTGTCATTATTCTCATATTCACTTTCCCCGGTACTGCTGAACAGTTCGTTACGCAGTTCTTTCAAATAACTGCTGCCGGGAATTACTTTGATTATTATACCGTCCCCCGTCAGAATCCTTGTGAACTCTGAATAGTTCGCAGGTGACAGAAAGTTTAATATAAATTTGCAGGAATCACCGGCTAACGGCGGATTCGCAAGATCACCGACAACCCAAACATATCCGGCATAGTTTTTAGCGGCCATCAGGACACCTTCTTTTGAAATATCCAGACCGATACCGGTAAGCATGTCTCCATCAATTTTGTGCAGAATTTTATTTAAATGAGAGCCCTCTCCGGAGCCGGCATCAAACAGCACCCCATCCCTCAAGGACTTCTTCATAATAATTTCAGCAATTCTGTCGTGTATCGGACCGTACAGATCAACGTCACTGATAATTCTCTCACGGGAATCAAATAAAGCGTCGTCGTACTGTGTATTGACCGGCTTTTTCAGCATATTGACGTATCCCTGCTTTGCAAAATCAAAAGTATGATTATTAATGCAGACCAGACTCTTAAGATCTTTTACTTCCATACTTTCGTGGCAATGCGGACATCTTAACTCACCGCTTATACTTTGTGCCAGTGATGCGTTTCTTTCTCTTTTCTTCATTATATATCCCCTGCCGTGTTCATAATTTCAAAACAATTATAACATACAGACTTTGTTAAAAATTCATTTTTACAGTCAGTTTCCGTTTGTTAATTTTTTGTAAATGTCATGCGTGCAGTTTAAAAGCAGCTGCAAACATGGTACGTTTGATTAAGAATACATATACAGGAGATATCAATGAATAAATTAAGAATACTTTTTGAAATATTACTGGTTTCAACCAGACTCGGTCTGACGTCGTTCGGCGGTCCGACTGCCCATCTCGGTTATTTCCATACCGAATATGTCCGTCGTAAAAAATGGATGGATGAGAAAAGCTATGCTGATCTGGTCGCACTTTCACAGTTCTTACCGGGTCCTGCATCCAGTCAGGTCGGTATCGGCGTCGGGGTAATGCGCGGCGGTGTCCTTGGCGGGCTCACGTCTTTTATCGGCTTTACTTTACCATCCGTTATCGTACTGATGATTTTCGCTTCACTCCTGACGACATTTGATATCGCTGATGCAGGCTGGATTCACGGTTTGAAAATAGTGGCTGTCGTTATTGTTGCCCATGCAATTATGGGGATGAGCAAAAATCTTGCTCCTGATATTAAAAGAAAAGTCATTGCACTGCTCGCACTTATCGGAACACTTTTATTCCAGTCGGTGTTTACACAGGTCGGGGTTATCCTGATCGCAGCATTAATTGGTTATATTATTTTTAAAGACCATGAAGATGATGGCAAAAAAGCAGCGTCATTTCCAATTAAGAAACGCTTCTCGGCAATTTGTTTAATGTTGTTTTTCATACTGCTGTTTGCACTGCCTGCCTTCCGTGAACTGACAGGTTCATACTGGGTGGCAGTCATCGACAGTTTCTACAGAGCAGGTGCACTCGTGTTCGGCGGCGGACACGTTGTTCTTCCGTTACTCGAACAGGAACTGGTACCGATGGGATGGATTACTGCTGAAGAGTTCCTCGCAGGATACGGTGCTACACAGGCTGTACCCGGGCCGCTCTTTACATTCGCTGCATACCTCGGCACAGTGATGAACGGCTGGACTGGCGGGCTGATTGCTACAGCTGCAATATTCCTGCCGGCATTCCTGTTAATATTAGGCACATTGCCATTTTGGGATATACTTCGCAACAACGATAAAGTTAAAGGTGCTGTTATGGGTGTCAATGCTGCAGTAATTGGTATTTTAATATCTGCACTTTACACACCGATCTGGACCAGCTCCATTTTAAAACCGGTCGACTTTGCACTGGCAGCAATATTATTTGTAATGCTCGTCCACTTTAAACTCCCGCCGTGGGTAATCGTGGTCACAGGTGCAGCCGGCGGTATGCTGATTGGATTTATGTAAATAATTAAAAGTATCTGCAAACTTAGATTTGCAGATACTTTTTTTATGCTTATAATTTTTTCGTATATGACACTATCTCTTCTATTATCTCCGCTGCACTCTGTTCTTTCACAACCGGACGCAGGTTTTGTCCTGCCCACAATGACATGTATTCACCGTTATTAATTTTCTGTGCGCCGGACCTGACACTTTTAGTTGCAGAGTTCTGATATGGATATGGCAGCGGAGCTATCGTAAATTCTTCTATAAATGTATTGCGTATGCCACGCGCCGGCCTTCCGGAAAACACTCTGGTAATGACGGTGTCATCTTCATTACTGTTGAACAGCTTATGTTTATAAGCCTGATGAATGCCCGCTTCTTCTGCCGATAAAAACCTCGTGCCTATTTGAACTCCCGACGCACCAAGTGCCAGTGCTGCAGCCAGACTTCTGCCGTCATTAACCCCTCCCGCTGCAACGACAGGAACCTTTACATTGTCAGCGACCTGCGGCACAAGAGAGAATGTTCCGACATCAGCACCGTTTTTGTGTTTGGTTAAATCAAATGTACTCCTGTGACCGCCGGCATCAGCGCCCTGCGCTATGATGACATCCACACCGTTCTGTTCAGCAAGTACCGCTTCGTCAACAGTTGTCACCATCGATGTAATAACCAGCCCCTTGTCTTTAGCCGCTTTTACTTTATCTTCACAGAGAATACCGAAAGCTGTACTGATGACCGGAACTTTTTCTTCTATTAATACTTTAAATTGTTCTTCAAAATAATCAGCTGCATTAAACTGAATATCCTCTTTATTTATACCGAGTCTCTTCCCTATTCTGACGAGTTCTTCTTTCACTTTATCTTTCATGTCCTGATCCGGTTCAGCCCCGATATCCACACAAAATAAGTTCACGGCAAACGGCTTTTCTGTCAGCTCCCGTATATTACGCACGGCCTGTTTAATATCTTCAGGCTTCATATAGGCAGCGCCGAGCGTACCGAGTCCGCCTGCATTGCTGACATTTGCAACCAGCTCCGGTGTTGTCGCACCCCCGGCCATCCCCGCCTGGATAATCGGATATTCTATATGTAGCAGACTGCAGAGTTCGGTGTTCAGATTCATTTAACCATCCCCTTTTATTACTATTAAGACAATCTTAGTTTAAAATTATACAAATCAACAGTAAAAGACTCCATTCTGATTTTCAAAATGGAGTCTTCACTATATTATTCAGGTGTTTTTGAACTGTTCATGCCGGTAACAATATCCATAATATTGTAGTCCACAATCCGCGGATGTTTACCATCAAGCTCTGCTATTTTTTGCATGTCGGATGCATCCAGTTTAAAGTCATGTACATCGAGGTTTTCTTCCATGCGCTCTCTGCGGACAGATTTTGGAATAATAACAATGTCCTGTTCCAGGTGCCATCTTAAAATAACCTGTGCGACTGTTTTGTTGTACTTCGCGGCAATTTCGTTCAGCATTTCATCTTCAAGAATGCCGTGCTTCGCTTCAGCAAGCGGTCCCCATGATTCCACCTGTACACCGTATTCCTGCATCACTTTCTGCGCTTCTTTCTGCTGCAGGAATGGATGAAGCTCTATCTGGTTTAATGCCGGTACCACTTCATTGTTAACGATTAAATCAACAAGACGTGTCGAATCGAAGTTCGATACACCGATTGCTTTAATTTTACCTTCTTTATAAAGTTCTTCCAGTGCACGCCATGATCCGTAATAGTCGCCGAGGGGCTGGTGTATTAAATATAAATCCAGATAATCTGTACCGAGTTTATTTAAAGTTTTTTCAAACGCTGCCTTAGCTTTCTCATATCCCTGGTCTGCAACCCACAGTTTACTCGTCAGGAAAATTTCTTCACGCGGCACACCGCTTTTTTTAATTGCGCTGCCGACGCCTTCTTCATTACCGTATGTTGCTGCGGTATCGAGACTGCGGTATCCTATCTCCAGTGCGTCAAGAACACAGCGTTCTGTCTCCTCAGGTTTAACCTGGAATACACCGTATCCTTCTATCGGCATTTCAATACCATTATTTAATTTAACATGCTGCATATAAATACCTCCGGTAAAAAATAATATAAATATCTTTCTGTTTCATTATACAGAAATATGTCAAGGCAGCACAGAATACAGCATACAAATAACAGATATTCCCACCGTAATTTTTAAATGATAAACACCTCAAAAAGCTCCTCTGCCAAAATACAGAGGAGCTTTTACAGTCAAACGTTATTATTTAGTTACCAGGTGGTTAAGTGTGCGGATCAGCTGTGCAGTGTAGGACATTTCATTGTCATACCATGCAACGGCTCTAACAAGCTGTTTACCGCCGACTTCAAGGACACGCGTCTGTGTCGCATCAAACAGTGAACCTTCTTTAATACCGATAATATCTGCTGAAACTATTTCATCTTCGTTGTAACCGAATGAAGGGTTTGCTGCATTTTTCATTGCAGTGTTCACATCTTCAACTGAAACATTTTTGTTTAGTGTTACAGTCACTTCAGTTAATGAACCAGTTGCCACCGGCACACGCTGTGCACCGCCGTCCAGTTTACCTTTAAGTTCAGGAAGCACCAGACCGATTGCTTTTGCAGCACCAGTAGAGTTCGGTACGATATTTTCTGCTGCTGCACGTGCACGGCGGAAGTCACCTTTTGCATGCGGGGCATCCAGTGTATTCTGATCACCAGTATATGCGTGAATTGTAGTCATCAGACCCTGCTCGATTCCAAACTCATCATTCAGCACTTTCACAACAGGCGCCAGACAGTTTGTCGTACATGATGCTGCTGAAACAATGTCTTCAGTACCATCAAGTGTACTTTCGTTTACACCGTAAACAATTGTTTTCATATCACCTTTACCGGGTGCCGAAATTAATACTTTTTCAGCCCCTGCATCAAGGTGTTTTCTCGCGTCTTTTTCTTCAGTAAAGAATCCAGTACATTCAAGTACTATGTCGATATCAAGTTCGCCCCATGGTAAATTCGCGGGATCTTTCTCAGTAAATGATTTTACTTCTTTACCGTTAATTTTAAAGCCGTGCTCTGATACTTCAATTTCACCGTCAAAACGTCCCTGCGTTGAATCGTATTTAAATAAGTGTGCTAAAAAGTCATCATCAGTTAAGTCGTTAACTGCCACTACTTCCATGTCCTCATAATTTTGAATCTCTCTCGCTGCAAGTCTTCCGATTCTTCCAAATCCGTTAATTGCTACTCTAACCATTTAAATGGCCTCCCTTATATTATCCTAATAAATATTCTGCGAGCACTTCATCAATAAATAAAATTGTATTTTGCGGTGCCAGTTTTAAATAAGCTTTAACTGCTTCTTTTTTGCCGCTTCCGCCTGCAACAGCGAAAATAGCATCTTTATCTTTAAGGTCTTCAAGTTGTAATCCAATCGTATCGACCTTGTGAACTATATTTCCATCGGCATCAAAGTAAAATCCGAAACCTTCTCCGACAGCATTGCGGTTTTGCAGTTTCGATATAACTTCGCCGGACACATTTCTACGCTCCGCCATCTGCAGTGCATCACCGATTCCGTGAATGACAATTGAAGAACGGTTGTTCAATTCGATAATTTCCCTGACCATCGGTTCTTCTTTAAGTAACTCAAGCGATGCTTTACTGATACTGTCCGGTGCATAGAGCATGCGGTGTTCCCCATTTGCAGCTGCTGCAAGCCGGCTGACAATTGAGTTCGCCTGTAATGCAGCATCTTCACCAAGTCCGCCCCGTGCAGGAATAAACAGTAAATCCTGAAATCCGGGTTTTAAAAATTTACTTACCAGTGCCATAGTTGAACCGCCGGCGACTGAAACAACCATGCCGTCTGTCAGGTTCGATGTCAGTTTCTCAGCCATTAATCTTGCGAGTTCTTCTTTAACCAGAACGTTGTGATCGGCATCGCCTCTTACGACATATATATCTTTTAAAGAATATTTTTCTGTCAGCTGTGCTGCGAGATCATCCCGGCTTTCGATTAATGTCAGAAACGGCTCGACATCAGTTAAAGTCTGTCGGCCTGCTGCTGAAATCGAAATACCTTTCGACTCTACTTTAATTAAATTTAATTCCAACAGGTTATCCACTTCACTGCGCAGAACTCTTTCAGTCATTCCGAGTTCTTTGGCAAGTGACCTTCTGCCTATCGGCTCTTCATTTCTAATACATGTCAGTATATTTATCCTTTTGAGCATGTGAGACAGCATATCCGGTACAAGACTCTTCTGTGTTTCAATCAGACTCTGCCACATTGATTCAATCACCTCACAATCTATCGGGTCATTATTTGTCCCATCAGGGACTGTTTACACCAATAATATATCAGAGATGGATAGGTAAATACAATACATTTACTTATTTTATGATAATATTTTCTTATATAAACAAATAACAAAGATAAGACAGCATATCCGGTACAAGACTCTTCTGTGTTTCAATCAGACTCTGCCACATTGATTCAATCCCCTCACAATCTATCGGTTCATTATTTGTCCCATCAGGGACTGTTTACACAAATAATATATCAGAGATGGATAGGAAAATACAATACATTTACTTATTTTATGATAATATTTTCTTATATAAAAAAATAAAAAAGAAAAGAACCGCCGTATAATTGATACGGCGGTTGAATTCATGCATCACCAGTCCGATGCATAATACAGCTTATATTTACTGTAATCTATAAATTTTGCATGATAAAAATCTATCGCTGCCTGATTTACATAAGAATGATAAAGTCGGTCATACTCATATGTACCAAAAAACGGTCCCGGGTACGAAGGCAGCAGCAGATTCGCTTTTTCCGGAGAATATCTTATTTCATTCAGCCGGATATATAAGTCCGCTATTATGTCTTCTTTTAAAAGTATCTTCCCCGGGTTCGCTATATTATAGTTCTGCTCAAAATAACCCTGGAGTGCATTAAACTTTCTATAATAACTGTATTCAATTATTTCACCCGTTTCGACATCTTCAAGTAGCAAATACATGTCCAGTCCCATACATCAGCCTCCATTAAATATAGTTCATTTCTTTCAGCGATACGTATTTGCCGTCACCGATAATTATATGATCCAGAAAGTCCACACCTATCAGCTCACCGCATTCTTTTAACCGTTTTGTTACTTCAATATCTTCCTGAGACGGGGTCGGATCTCCGCTTGGATGATTGTGCACGCATACAAATGCAGCGGCACTCCTTTTAACAGCTTCCCGGAATATTTCACGCGGATGTACGATGCTGGAATTCAGCGAACCGATGAACAGCGTTTTTTCTTCTATCACCATATTTTTAGTCGTTAAATAAAGAACGATAAAATGCTCCTGATTATAATATCTGACCTTTTCCATTAAAATGTCCGTGACGTCTTTTGGAGACCGGATATACTTATCCTCTTCTCTTGAATGAGTATGCATTCTGACTGCAAGTTCTATGAATGCAAGTATAGTAATCGCCTTAGCCTTGCCGATACCGCTAATCGCGGTCAGTTCTTCAAACGTTATATCCCTGAGTTCACGGACCGATTGTAAATCCTTCAGTATTTTATTCGCGAGACTGATACTCGATTCATTGCGGTTTCCGGTATTAATCAGTATCGCCAGCAATTCCTGGTTCGTTAATTTATCGGGACCGTAATTAATTAATCGCTCCCGGGGTTTATCAGAATTATGCATTTCTCTAATTAGCAGTTCTCCAGTCATTAAAACCCTCCATAGTAAATATCGATAAAATCAGCGTACAGATAAAATGTCGTAAACAAACCTGCAGCTACAAACGGTACAAGTGGTACTTTCGTTATGCGCGAAGCTTCAAAAAGATCCAGTATAATTACAGAAATCCCTCCGATTATATATGTAAACAGGAATGTAAAAATGAAAAAGTCAAAAGGCGTAATCATCGTTAATATTGAAAACAGCTGAATGTCACCGTAACCGATTTTGTCTTTAAACAGCATATAAAAAATATGAAGTATGATTACGGTCAGAAAGTCGATACTGATATCCATATGCTCGAGTTTTGTTAAGTACAGTCCGCACACAAACAGTAATACCAGCATATGCGTCGGAATAAGAAGTGTATCGAAATCATAAACAGCAAGAGGAATGAGAATGCTGACGAGCAGATAATACAGAAGCATATTGTCGTAACCCAGCGGAACGATTAACGGCATAACAAACAGCATAATCGTTATTACTTCTACCAGCAGGTAGTTAATGGACACTCTGCTGTGACAATGACTGCAGCGTCCGCGGTTTTTTAAATAGCTGATGACAGGAATCAGATCTGTGACCTTTAAATGGTTAGAACACGAATCACAACGGCTTCTTCTCGTTAAAAAGGAAATACTGTCCGACTGTGTCAGTGCGTAAATGAAAGATGCAACCAGGCCGCCCATAACAATAATAAGAGACATATTTAACCTCCAGCTCGTGATGATTACAATATAAACTTCCGTTAAATTGTTGTAAAACCGCATAAATTTAATATTTGTCTGCGGATTTGTACAGTTTTGAAATATTTGTATTGAAATAGCTTAGAAAGAAGAAAACCGGGGAGTAAAAAAGAGATTTCGTAAAACCGCGGAATATTTAAATAAAAAATATCCCGCAATCTGTCCGGGCAGATTGCGGGATTAATTGTTACATCATGTCAGATTACTCATAGATTCCCTGCGGCACCGTAATACCGTCGTCAAATTCACCGTAGTTATCAAGGATTGAAGATACTTCAATATACAGTTCTTCCCCTTCCGTTACACCCGGCGCATATGACAGATAGGCAATTTTCAGAAGCTCATTGCTTTCTTTATCAACAACACCCACTACACCATTTTTCTGCTGCTCAAGGTCAGCGTTCGTAAATTGAACATTAAACAATGTACCAAATGTGTCATGCAGTGCCTCCTCTGTACCGATATTGTGAAGGTAATAGTATTCATCATCTTCTGAAACATTCATTACGTCAGCACTGTCCACAAATGCATCATACAGATTTGAGTAGGATGCATAGTACACTTCCTCCGGATCAGCCTGACCTGTGTAGTCATTCCACATACCGCTTTCATACACAAACAATGAATCAGTGTTTGCGTAGGCATATGGCACTATTGTATCCTGCGCCTGATCATACATACCTGATAAAATTTCAAATTCATCAGACTCATCGATTTCTGCAGTCAGACCCACAGAGTCGCTGTCTGCCGGCTGATCAGAATCACCGGTAAAGACATTAATTACCATAAACGTTTCAGCATAATAAGTTGAAACATCTTCTTTTGCCATCAGAATATCTTCAACTGCGGCATCCGATTCTTCGGCACTGTCAAGAAGTGCTCCAATACCTGAGTTTAATTCGAACATTGAAGTCATTTCGGTACCATCAAGACCGGTCACTGTTTCTTCCGTCACATCAAAATTAATACCAACCGGCTCAGATTCACCTGTTACGTCAGAATCAGAGTCCGATGTCAGGCTGTCTTCTGAGTCAGCTGAATCAGTATCCGTTTCTGAAGACGAGGCATCTGATGAATCTTCTTCTTCAGTTCCTTCTTCACTTTCAGATTCGTCAGTTTCTTCGTCAGACTCTTCATTTTCTGCAGAGTCATCTCTGTCACTGTCTTCTGATCCTCTGTCTTCTCCCGTTGTATCTTCTGTTTCTTCAGTAGATTCTTCCCCTGATGTATCACCTTCTGAGTCTGATTCAGATTCTGAATCGGTGCCTTCAGTGTCAGTTTCTGCTTCTTCATCTGCACCTGTACCTTCTTTGTCATCTACAGATGCGTCAGACGCATCATCTTCCGTCTCTTCTACTCCTTCTGTACCATCATCCGCCGGTTCTTCCGTTTCATTGCTTCCACACCCTGCTAAAAATAAGAAACTCGCAAATAACAATAATAGATACCTGATAAATATCCTCTCCTTATTTTTAAGTTAAATAACTTATTTTATATAATTTTACATTCCCTAAAAATTTCTCCATAAACGAAAATCGTCATAATTACGACATAATTGTAATTTTAAACTTAAATTTCAGAATAAATAATTAAATTTGTTATTTAATTTTTCCAGTGATAAACTTATGCCATATATATAAAGGGGGAGTTAATGATGAGCTTAAAAGCAAAGCTTTTCAGTAAACTGGAATCAAAAGAACAGGAAATGATTGAAACGAGAAGGCATCTGCACGCCAACCCGGAACTTTCATTTAAAGAAGAAAATACAGCAAAGTTTATCGAAGACTTTTATAAAGACAAGGATGTTAAAGTTACGGCCAATGTTGGAAACGGTTACGGAATTATTGTTGAAATTAACGGCAAGTCTGCCGGCCGTACAATCGGTCTCCGTGCCGACTTCGATGCACTGCCGATTCATGAAGAGGCAGACGTTCCTTTCAAGTCTAAAAACGACGGCGTCATGCACGCGTGCGGACACGATGTACATACCGCTTACCTGCTCCATTTGGGTGAAGCACTGATTGAATTAAAAGATGAATGGAACGGCACAATTAAACTCATTCATCAACACGCCGAAGAAGTTCCGCCGGGCGGTGCAAAAAGCATCGTAGAGTCGGGGATTCTCGATGATCTGGATGAAGTGTACGGCATTCATATTTTCCCAATGCTCGATGTGGGCCAGGTCGGACTGATTTCAGGCAACTCAATGGCAGGTCGTTCAAACTTCGACTTAACGATCCAGGGTTCAGGCGGACACGGTGCGATGCCGCATACGACGCACGACGCGCTCGTTGCCGGCTCATATTTTGTTGCCGAAGCACAGACAATCGTTTCGCGCCGTATGAATCCGATGGATTCTGTCGTCGTATCCGTGACAGCATTTGATGCGCCGGGCGGCTACAACGTTATTCAGGACAAAGTGACACTGCGCGGAACTGTACGTTACTTAGATGAAGACAACAAAGTACCTGCTTATGAGGCAATGAAGAAAATCGCTGCAGGTATCGAAAGTTCATTTGATGTTAAATGTGAGCTGGATTATGTCTATGACTACCCTGTTGCATACAACCATCCTGACGAAACTCAGTATGTCGAAGATATTCTGTCGGAAAGTCTCGGTTCGTACATAACTGAAATTGTACATCCGAAACCGTCAAGCGGTTCCGAAGACTTCGCCTACTACACACAAAAAATACCTGGAACATTTATCCATGTAGGATCGAAACCTGAAGGTGTAGAAAACCCTTATCCGAACCACCATCCTAAATTCGACGTTCATGAAGGTTCACTTCTGATCAGCGCCAAAACACTGGGAGATGTCGTGATCGGACGTCTGGAAGCTTAATGTAATTTAAAAAACAAACATAAACAAAGGGGCTTGATTACATGACAGGTATGGATTTTGCCAACTCGCCTATTATTTGGACATTTGCAGCCGCAATAATAGTGCTGGTTATTTTTCAGGCATTTAAATTTTTATCATTATCAAAAAAAGCAGCCAGAGACGCTGGCATCAGCGAAGACAACATTAAACGTGCAATTAAAACCGGAAGCATCACCGCAATTGGACCGTCGATCGGAATTATCATCGTTGCGGTTTCACTGATTTCATTAATTGGTAACCCGTTGACACTGATGAGAATCGGCGTTATCGGATCGGCACCGATTGAAAGTATGGGCGCCCAGCTCTCTGCTCAATCTGCAGGTGCGACATTGGCCGGTGACGGATTTACACCTGAAGTATTCAATCTGATTGTATGGACATTATGTATCGGCGGCGCCGGATGGATGGTATTTACATTCTTCGCTACGCCTTACTTAAGTAAAATTCAAGCTAAGTTAACTGAAAAACCAAAAGGTGAATATTTAATGGGAATCGTTGCCAGCGGAGCAATGATTGCAGTATTTGGTTCACTGACAGGTGCTGAAATGATAAAAGGCGCACCTTATATTTTCACGGCAATTGTGGCAGTAATTTCGTCGCTGACATTTAACTATATCGCAAATAAAAAAGGAATTAACTGGCTTAAAGAGTGGTCACTGGGATTTTCAATACTGATCAGTCTTGTTGCAGTTTATTTCTTTATATAAAACGGAGGGGTTTTTATGCAGGAGTTTAGAGCAGCCTCTCATAAATGGGGCCGTATCACTATAGGGCTTGGTATATTAATATCATTTTCCATGCCGCTTTACATTTCATTTGTTATGGGATTTCATCCCGGATTTTCATTAATTATTAACAGCTTTTTAGCATACGCTGCGGTCGTCGCTATCGTTTGGTTTTTAGAACCTATAATGTACTTTCCGGTACTCGGTGTTTCCGGGACATACGTCGCATTCTTTACAGGAAACATCTCGAACATGTGCCTTCCAGCAGTTGCATCATGCCAGGAAGCAGTCGGTGTTAAACCCGGGACAGATGAAGGAGAAATTGTCGGTACACTCGGAATCAGTGCAGCTTCACTCGTCAACAAAATTATACTGATTCCCGTAATCCTTGCAGGATTGTGGCTGTTAACGATCATACCCGAGAGCATTCAGGAAGTTTTCCCGTTCGTGCTGCCGGCAATATTCGGCGCGGTTTTAGCACAGTTCGCAGGAAAATTCCCAATGTACGGAGTCATCGCACTCGGTGTTGGAATACTCATTAACATGTCAGCTCTGCCATTGTTCTCTAAGAACGTTCTGTGTATTGTTATTCTGATTGCAGTCATGCTGACAGTGAATAAGATGAAAAACAAAGAAGCAAGTGCTTAAAATTGTGATTAATGCCCCGGAAACTCAGTTTTCGGGGTGTTTTTATGTCATATGATCAGGTTAATTGACAACGGAAGATGCCTGTTGTCAATTGAGAAATGGTCGGCTCACAACGGCCGGGCACCGTTGTTAATCAAACTCGCCCGGTTCACAACGGCCGGGCACCGTTGTTAATCAAACTCGCCCGGTTCACAACGGCCGGGCACCGTTGTTAATCAAACTCGCCCGGTTCACAACGGCGGATTACCGTTGTCAATCGAACTCCCTCGGTTTACAACACCGAATCACCGTTGTTAATCAGACCCTCCCGGTTCACAACGGCCGGGCACCGTTGTTAATCAAACCACCCCGGTTCACAACGGCCGGCCACCGTTGTTAATCAAACCACCCCGGTTCACAACGGCGGATTACCGTTGTCAATCGAACTCCCTCGGTTTACAACACCGAATCACCGTTGTTAATCAAATCACCCCGGTTTACAACACCGGGCCACCGTTGTTAATCAAATCACCCCGGTTTACAACACCGAATCACCGTTGTTAATCAAACCACCCCGGTTCACAACGGCAAATCACCGTTGTCAATCGAACCACCCCGGTTCACAACACCGGATCCCCGTTGTCATCCAACACCACCCCAAGCAAACACAAAAAACGGCACCTGTAAAAGGTGCCGCCCACATTAATAATTTATTATTGTAATTTGTTTATAACTGCCTCTGCAACAGCCTGAGATGAAGCAGGGTTTTGTCCTGTTACAAAGTTACCGCTCGTAACGACATTTTCTTCTCCAGCTTCGCCTTTAACAAAACCTGCTCCGTTTTCTTCAAGTTTTGTCTGCAGCATAAACGGCATGTATTCTGATAAATTCATTGAGTCTTCTTCAGCATTCGTAAATGATGTGAGTTTAACTCCATCTACTAAATATTTGCCGTCTTTAGTTTTTGCATCAGCAAATGCAGCCGGACCATGGCAGACTCCGCTGATAACTCTGCCGTTATCTTTAAAGTAGGCCATTATGTTTTGAATGTCTGCCTGACCCGGGAAGTCGAACATTGCCCCGTGACCGCCTGCCAGGAATATCGCATCGTAGTTTTCATATACGACGTCTTTCATTTTCAATGTATCCTGAAGCAGTTTCGTTACTTCCGTGAATTTTTCATCATCGTTTCCGCCTTCTACCGAATTCGGGTCTACAGGCACTGAACCGCCTTTAGGTGATGCTATATCAACTTTGAATCCTGCACTTTGAAATGCAATATACGGTTCGGCCGCTTCAGACAGCCACACTCCTGTCGGCATATTCTTGTTGCCTGCGATTGTATCAGCATTTGTAACCATAATTAATACAGATTTACTCATATTGATATCCACTCTCCTTTAAAGCTCTCTTACCCTTAAATATGCGATACTAATCTTAGGAAACAAAAAAGAACACCGGACCTTCAAAAGCCCGGTGTTCACAGGTATTATCTACTCTTCCTCATTCTTCTGTTCAACCAGTTTCTCTACGTCAGACACAACTTCTGCCTGCGGGAATTTATTATCTCCGGAGTCCACACCGGCGTAATCTTTAATGATTATGCCTTTTTCATCTATAAGATAAAATGCTGTGCCATGTGTGACCTGGTTGCTGCCTTTTGGCGGCGGAGCAACGATTGTTTTAAAGTTGTCTTCTGCAAATCCTCTTATAAAACTGTAATCGTAGCCGGTCAGGAATTGCCAGTCCGTATTTTCGGGAATATCATACCAGCCTGCGTACTCTGTCAGTACTGCCGGTGTATCCACTTCAGGGTCTACCGAGAAACTCATAATACCGTAGTCCTCAATTCCTTTTTCTTCAAGTTCCTGCGCGACGGAAGTCATATTTTGAGACATCGGCGGGCATACAGTTGCACAGTTCGTAAAGATAAAGCTCAACAGCCATACTTTACCTTCCATATCTTCTCTCGTGAACGTTTCGTCATTCTGATTCGTCACTTCGAAGTCCTGTATTTCATCACCGTACCGGCTCATCGGCTCCACTGCGCCTGCACTGCACGCTGTAAGAAACATGAGTGCCGCCAAAACCGCGATTAACCACTTTTTCAAGTGTGTCCCCTCCTACTTTTCATCTTACTTCTAATTTTATCAAATTTGAAAATGACTGTACGCATAAATTATGCCCTTTTTATGACTAAACGTTGACTACAGTGTCACAATCTCGGTCGTACTCCGTTCATTTTCAGGTTTAACATATAAAATATGTTCCATGCGCTCTTTTAATTCCTCGACGTGGGAAATGATTCCGATTGTCTTGCCCGTCGTCTGCAGATCAATCAATGTTGATATTGCCACTTCAAGTGTTTCATGGTCGAGCGTGCCAAATCCTTCATCGATCAGCATCGTATCGAGTGTAATTCCTCCAGACTCCTGCTGCAGCGCTTCGTTTAAAGCCAGCGCAAGTACGAGTGATGCCTGGAACGTTTCCCCGCCGGACAGCGAATTGATATTACGGGCCTGGTTATTGTAGAAATCAAACACTTCAATATCGAGTCCGCTGTAACGGTTCACTTTCTTCATGCTCCGCTGCAGCTTGTAACGGTGATTCGTCATCGCAGTCAGACGGACGTTCGCAAGCTCCAGAATACGCTCGAGATAATACGTCAGAACGTATCGTTCAAGCGACACTTTCTGTCCTTTTTTCCCCTGCACTGCTTCAACGAGCTCGTTCAGTTTACTGAACTCTTCGTACGATGCATTGAACGTATCAATTAATTTCGAAAGATACGCCCTTGAGGAAACGTTCTGGTTCATACGTTCCTTCACGGCAGCATAATATTCGCGTGCAGCCTCGAGCTCAGCTTCTGCTGCCGAAACAGCCGCTTTGTCCTCATCGACAGAAAACTTCTCCACAGATTCGAGTGAACTTTTAAGCTCTTTAATATTGTTAGTAAGAGATAAATTCTCATCATCGTGTGATTTCACCTTATCTTTTTTGGCGCTGATCGACTCGTCGTTAATAATATCGTGGAGAACTGACTCACTCGTAAACTCATTTTTTCTCATAAACGAGTCAATTGCAGTGCTGAACTGGATTTTAGAATCCATTGTCTTATTGTAATCCGCTTCAAGTGACTTCACTTTTGCAGCGCACAGTTCATGCTGTTTCGTTAAATCGGTTACCTTTTCTTTCAGTACATTTAAATTGTTCTGGAACTCTTTTATAAACTCACGCTCATTATTCATATGAACTTTAAAGTCGCTGTAATCGGTAAATCCTGTAACATCTTTAAAGTTCTGCTGTTTATCCGCCAGCCCGGCTGCTGTACTTTTAAGTTCCTGATGTTTCAGCTCGAGTGAATGAACCGTTTCATTTTGTTTAGTCAGTTCGGTATTTAATCGTTCTTTCTCTTCCAGTTCTTTATTTGCTTTCTCCAGCTTTAGAGAAACTGCCGCTTTTTGTTCATTTAACTTTTCAAGTTCTGTTTCGAGCGCGGCAGGGTCCTGCGGCTCTTTATCTTTCAGCAGCTCATCGATTACATCGATGCGTATCACATGTTTCTGGTTTTCCTCTTCATGTTCCGCCAGCTGTTCCTGCAGTGCATTCAGACGGACTCTGTCTTCTTCAGAAAACCCGCCTGATTCCGGCAGTTCGAGGACAGTCTGTTCACAGACCGGGCACGCTGTTCCGAGTTCCAGATGATTGATTAAATGATTCAATGTCTGTACGGTTTCCTCATCGTAATGAGCGAGATTGCTGTTAAAAAGCTTCACTTCTTCTTTAAGACCGGCAATGGTTTCGTTGTTTGCCTGAATCTTGTTTTTAATATCGCTGCGTTCATTAAGCAGTTTCTTATCTGAATGTGCGGCTTCAACGTCGTTCTCAAGATCTTTACACTGATCCCGGAGTTCGCTGTGCTCTTCCTGCAGCTCTGCAGCTTCGCTGCGTGTTGCGGTTAGTTTCCCGAGAGATGCTTTTGTTTCTGTAATCGATTCCTTCAGTTTTTCACCGTCTGCAGATTTCTGTTCCAGTTCTGACGAAAGTGATTCAATATCATCAGTCAGCGTTTCATACTCAGTAGATAAAAATGATTCTCTGCTGTAATACTGCTGCTGCCTCTTGTTCATATCCGGAATGTTTCTCTCTGTTTCTTCCAGTTCAGTCTGACTGTTTTTAAGCTTCTCCGACAGCGACTGTTCCAGTTCCCGCTCTTTAGACAAACTGTTATTAATCTCATCTGCTGAAGCTCCAAGCTCCTTATGACGGAGCAGCTCGTATTTAATCGTCGAGACAGACTCAAATGTTGCAATGTCACTGCGCCATTGTTCAATTGACCCGGCCTGTGCGTTAAGTACACTTTGAGACTCAGTCAGTGCGTTCAATTTATCAACCTGTTCATTATGCTGTGTTTTTTTCTGAAGAACCGACTGCTTTTCCTGATATGCCTCTTTCAGCTTTTTACCTGTTTCTGTCAGTTCCTCAAGTTTCTTTTCATAGCTGAATATGACGCCGTCCGCGTATTCCAGCACGATGTTGTAATTCGGGAATTCCTGCTGTTCTGTAATATCGATATCTTCAGTATGTATGTGCTTAACCCGTTCGTTAATTCTCATATCAAGTTTTGAAGCTTCCGCCGACTGTTCTTTCAGCTTTTCTTTTAAGTTCAGCTCAAAGTTCAGGAAACGTCCTGTCTGGAATAACGTTCTTAGAATTTCCTGCTTATCTGTACTCGATGACACAAGCAGCTCCTTAAACTCACCCTGCGGCAGTATTAAAATTTTTCTGAACTGTGCACGGTTCAGCTTCACGATATCCTCCACCGCATCCCGTACTTCATTCAGCTTGCCTGCGAGAATGTTATTTTCGCTGTCATACAGTACAGCTTTCGGTGGTGTGGCACTCTTATTACCCGGCTTATGGTATTTCAGCGTGCGTTCGACCGTATACTGTTTTCCGCGTACTTCAAACGTCAGTTTAACCTGTGCCTGTTTGTCGGCAGGTGCAAACTGACTGCGGAGCGATTCCTCGTCACGTCCGGTCGTCGAGGCACTGCCGTAAAGCGCATAAACAATCGCATCAAAAATCATCGTCTTGCCGGAACCCGTACGTCCGCTGATCAGAAACAATTTGTTGTTCAGACTGCTGAAATCAATTTCTTCAGTTTCAAACGGTCCGAAATATTCTACTTTTAAATTAATCAGTTTCATTATGTTCACCTGCAAAATATGACTTAAACATCGTCTTATCAAAATCCGTTACATTTCTGTCGAGCGTCGTTTCGATAAACGCCTCATAAATTTCAGCATCGCTGGTCGTCGTCATATCAACAGTCTGAAGATCTGACGATTTATCTTCAATTAAAGGTTTCAGCTCAAGCGTATTCGGATAGATCATTTTAATTTTACTCATCGGTTCTGTCACATAACTCATATTCGCCAGTTCAAACTTAAAGTACGCATCTTTATCTTTAAACGTCACTGTTTCATTGATTACTGCTTCATAATCACCGGTAAATACAACGACATCGTGTTTCGGTTCAAGCGGGATAAACGACACTTTCTTCTCATCGGTATCGATAATTCTGTACCCTTTCGGCTGCTTATGCTCAGAAAATGAATACTTCAACAGCGAACCGCTGTAGAATGCTTTTTCGCTGTTTACCGCAAACGGATGATGCAGATGCCCAAACAGCGAGTAATCAAAGCTGTTGAACGTGTCTTCAGATACCGCTTCACTCAGTCCCATCGACAGCGGACGTTCAGAGTCACTTTCGATACTGTCCGATAAGTATAAATGACCGATCAGAATGTTCGTCTTGTCCTGGTCGAGGTTCTCTTCAATCTTCTCAATAATTTTACCGTAAGCATCCTGATGGGAATGAATTTCATCATCCTGGAAATAATTACGCGCCTCAAGTACTTCGTGATGCGGCAGCAGATAAAAATCCGTATCACCAATTGTGACCGGAATGTGTGCCTCATCAAGCTCCGTATTAATATGAAAATCCGTAGCTTTAAACCACTCGCTGCCGTAGTTCAATCTTTCACGGCTGTCGTGGTTACCGCTGATGACAAGGAGCGGTTTTTGGAGCGTAATATTGATTCTGTAAAGCATCTCATTCGCAAGCTTTAATGCGCGCTGCGACGGATTTGCGCGGTCGAAAATATCTCCGGCAACGACAACGATATCAATGTCATTGGTTTCTATTTCAGTCATTAATTTCTCAAGTATGTATGCCTGATCATCGATTAAATCGAGACCGTTCATTTTGCGGCCGATATGCCAGTCACCTGTATGTAAAATCCGCATAGTAGTCACCTCTTAATGTCATTATACTGATTTTATCATACTTCATAACGTACAAAAGACTCTCACCGGTAAATCTCCGGGAGAGTCTCATTTTTATTTGAGCTGCTGGATTGTAATTATTAAATCATCGAGTTTCGTCTCCATACGGTGGAGCAGGAAAAACGTAATTACCGCCGGAAATCCAACATCGCTCACAAAAGGAATCCAGTCCATATTACTTGAGGACTTCAGTTGATGTGTTGACGATTTTTGCAGAATACAGGGAAACCGGGATACCCTGAGACGGACGGAGAACATTCTCTGCAATCAGGCGCGCTGCTTCAGCTTCCACTTCTGCAGCTGTCAGTCCCTCTTTCGGATTGTTGATTGTCAGTGTATATCTCTTTTCCTGGTTCGTAATAAATACCATTACTAGTTTTTCTTCCATTGGTGTTCCTCCTTTCGGTTACTGGTTTTAATCTTTTAAATTACTTCATTACGACGTGAGTGACTACTTTTTCAACGATAGAGTACGTTTCTCCTGTCAGGTTTTCGTAAATTTCCGCAAGCTTGTTAATGTTGTCATCGCTCGTATTGATCGACAGGCTGTGCAGTGAGCGCTGCTTTGTAACTTCGCGTCCCGCTTCGTTTAATACGAAGTAGTGAAATTTGGCACTTAGTTTTTGTATCATGTTCCCACCCCCTTTCATCCTATATATCGTCACAAATTATTAAATGGACAAATAAGTTTTAAAATATGTATAATATGGGGTAAGTAGAGGTGATTACAGTGTCATTTGATATTTTTATGATTTTAATTGCGATATGGACGTTCATAATGCTCGGTGCGATGACAATCGGGGGCTTTTTTATGTTCAGAAAGTTTCTCCGCCGCATGCCTAAAGGCGACGGCTACTCGGAACTCGACTGGCAGGACTATTACATAGAAAAGGCACTGCCGTTATGGAATAAAGATGCGCGCGAACTGCTGAACGAACTGGTGAGCCCGGTTCCGGAACTGTTCAGAGACGTGGCCAAAGAAAGAATTGCCGGCAGAATTTCCAAAATTGCGCTTGATGAAGGTGTTGAAACGATAGAGCTCGATCAGATAATGAAAGGGTACATTATCGCTACACCGAAAAAAGATCACAGATTCATGAAGAAAAAATTAAATCAGCTTGAGATAGATTACACACCATATTTAGAACTGTTTGAACTTGCAGATGATGAGAAACAGAAATTCTCCATCTTTGAGCAGACGGAAAAAGTAAGCGGCAGACCATCATAGGATGGTTTGCTGTTTTTTTGTGGGGCAGATTGAGGGGAATGTGGTGGTTTGATGGTTGACAACGGGGAACTGCCGTTGTCAACCGGGGCTGCTCGGTTCACAACGGGGAATCACCGTTGTCATTCGGGAGTGGTCGGTTCACAACGGGAAATCGCCGTTGTCATCCGGGGCCGCTCGGTTCACAACGGGGAATCGCCGTTGTCATCCGGGGCCGCTCGGTTCACAACGGGGAATCGCCGTTGTCATCCGGGGGTGATCGGTTCACAACGGGAAATCACCGTTGTCATTCGGGAGTGGTCGGTTCACAACGGGAAATCGCCGTTGTCATCCGGGGACGCTCGGTTCACAACGGGGAATCGCCGTTGTCATCCGGGATTCCCACTCCGCCCCGCCGATCCAGCTCACCCCCCCAACCAACAAAAAAACAGCTCACCGTCACACGACGGCTTGCTGTTTTTTAAATTCATTATGTTTGATCAGCATTGATATACGCCAGATTCCGATCATGACAAAAGCGAGCAGGAAGAACATCCCGCCGATTTCGCCAGGTGTCGTATTCAGCGATAATATATACTTTAATGCGATTCTCGCAAGCAGCAGTCCCATTAATATGATAGGGAATGCTTTAGTCTGTCTGACGTAGAGCTCGGAGTTCTTCACTTCGTATTTCGTCGTAATGATTAATACTATTGAAAATACTGCACCGATCGCAATAGTCTCAGCGATATGAAGCCACGACAGTCTGAAGTACGGGAATATATACATCAGCGCTCCCGTTGACATCATCACCGGCGGGATAATTATTTTCTTTAATGTCAGCGGCGATTTACTCGCATGTTTGCGGACAAAAATTACGATAATCCCCATTATAACTGCGCCGATTGATGCTATCAGGAAAAGCAGTTCTTCGATTGATTCAAGAAATTCAATCATATTAGAATCCCTGGAAGTCTCCGAAGAGTGGCTGAAGCCAGATAATAATCTGTGTCAAGCCGTCGAAGTATAACAATATTCCCATCAGTATCATGATAATGCCGCCGGTCTTCATAAGAATATTTGAGTATTTAAGCATCCAGCGTGTTTTCGATACGAAGAAACTTAATACGAAGAATGGAATACCAAATCCGATACAGTATACAACCATCAGCATTAACGCGTTGCTCGGTTCTGACGCACTCATTGCAAAAATCGCACCGATAATCGGTCCGTTGCACGGTGTCCAGCCTGCTGCGAATGCCATACCGATTAAAATCGAGCCGAAGAAACCGGATGGTCTGTTTTTAAATTCAACTTTATGGTTTTTCATCAGAAAATCAAATTTCAGGACGCCTGTAATAACAAGTCCAAAAATAACGATTAAGATTGCACCGATCTGACGGATCAGGTTACCGTACTCAATCAGATAGCCTCCGAAAAACGACGTTCCAAAGCCGAGAGCAATATATATAATGCTGAATCCTATTAAGAAAAACAATGTATGTAAAATGGCGCGGCCATTAAAATTCTGTTTTTCAACCTCGTTGTAGCTCATCCCGGTAATATACGATACGAATGCAGGGAAAACCGGCAGAACACAAGGGGACACAAAACTCAGCACACCTGCTCCGAAGGCGAGGAGAAATGTTACTTCTGATCCCATTAAAATAACCCCCATTCAGACTCAGTATATCAAATCTGACTGGGGGTATGAATATATTAAGTGCTTTAAATATGACAAATTATTGTTTACTGTTCTGCAATCGGTACATTTTATAGTAAATTCCCTTTAATTGTACCAATTCGTCATGCGTGCCTCTCTCAACGATCTCGCCTTTATTCAGAACGAGAATTTCATCAGCGTCCTGAATCGTCGACAGACGGTGCGCTATAGCGAGTGTCGTTCGGCCGCTTCGCATTTTCATCAGCGATTCCTGAATTTTTTCTTCCGTCGATGAATCGATGTTTGCCGTCGCCTCATCGAGTATCAGTATTTTCGGATTTGTCGCCATCGTTCTCGCAAATGCGAGCAGCTGGCGTTCCCCGCTTGAGAAATCCGCACCCTTCTCCACGACTTTCTGCTCGAACTGATGGGGCAGCTTATTAATGAAACTGTCGGCACCGACAAACTCCGCCGCATTTTCCACCATTTCAAAAGTCATCGCACTGTGATACAGCTTAATGTTCGACGTTAAAGTACCGTAGAAGATAAATGGATCCTGCAGCACGAGACCGATATTCCGCTTCATTTCTTCTTTCGGCAGTTCTTTAATCGAATGCCCGTCGATTAAAATTTCACCGTGTTCGTATTCGTAAAACCGCATCATCAGATTAATGATGGAACTCTTACCGGATCCCGTGTGGCCGACAAGTGCGGTCGTCGTACCCGGCGGCACTTCAAAGCTGATGTTTTTTAATACATCGACGTTGCCGTCATAACTGAATGTCACATTTTTAAATTCGACCCGGCCGCCGGTAATTTTAGCAGCGGCCTTATCCTGCTGGACCGGCTCAAGTCTCTTATCATCAAGCAGCGTAAATACTCTGCTCGCTGCAACAAGTGCCTGCTGGAAAATATTCAAATTCTGACTGACCTGGTTAATCGGTTCAAAAAAGCGCTCCATATACTGTATGAATGCAAAAATAACACCTGCTGTTACGCTCGTTTCAAAGCTTAAAAATCCGAAATAGGTCAGAATGACAATGATCGACAGAATGTAAATCATGTCGATGGCCGGTCTTAATAGCAGACCATCGAGTTTTATCGTGCGGAGATTGTACTGATAATGCTCTTCGTTAATTAATTCGAATTCACGCTGGAGTCTCTTTTCCTGATTGAATACCTGAATGATTTTCATCCCTTCGATCGACTCTGCAAGTTTTGCGTTCATATCACTTAACAGCCCACGTGCATGCGAAAAGTAACGGGCGGAATATTTACGGTAAACGAGCAGAATGGTTACGATGACCGGCATAAATAACAGCGCGATAAACGCCAGCTTGACGTCGAGTATGAACATCATCACGAAGCTCGATACGACCATAAACAGTGCCATCAGGAATGTTCCAAGCACCGATGTAAACATATCGACAATTGCCTGAGTATCATTCGTGAGACGTGATACGACACTGCCGGACGGCACTTTATCGAAATACGTCATGCCGAGGCTGCCGATTTTACGAAAAGCATCGATACGAAGCTCTTGAATGACTTTAAACGCCAGTCGCTGAAGCAGGTAAATCTGCCAGTATGTCGTCACAACCGCAAGCACGTTTACGGTAATGAATGCGATAATCAGCCACATAATTTCCTCTTCCGGGAATACGGATGGCGTTAAATATTCGTCGATAAAAATCATGACGAGGTACGGTGTCATGACACCCATTACCGTTGAAATAATCAGCATACTGAATGCGAGGATGATCAGGCCTTTAAACGGCAATGTGTACTTTAAAAGGCGGACGAGTACACGGAGCTGATCTTTCAGCGTTAAGTTAATAACATCTGTCGTCATGACCCGTCACCCCCTTCCAGCGTTTCATCCAGTTCTTTTGTTAAGTTCTGACGCAGCGACTGTGCTTTATACGTTTCGTAATACCATCCGCGCGCCTTCGTCAGAGATTCATGCGTGCCTCGCTCAACGATGCGGCCGTCTTCCATAACGAGTATTAAATCTGCATTTCTTACTGCACTCATTCTGTGTGCTGTAATAACATTCGTTTTGCCCGCCCGGTTTTCTTCGATGTTCCTTAAAATTGCCGTCTCCGTTTCCGCATCAACCGCCGACAGGGAATCATCGAGAATCAAAATATCAGGGTCTGAAATTAAAGCGCGTGCAATGGAAATACGCTGTTTCTGTCCGCCTGATAATGATACACCGCGTTCCCCGACGACCGTATCGTAACCTTCCGGGAAACCTTCAATATCGTTGTGAATATAACTCAAATCAGCTGCCCGGTGAATTGCCGCGGTACCGATCTCCGGGTTCGTAAATGCGATATTGTTTCTGATTGTCGTTGAAAACAGGAAATTATCCTGCGGCACATAACCGAACAGCGCCCGCAGCTTTTTAATATCGTACTGTTTAATATCAAGTCCGTTTATCTCTACAGCGTTATTGCCTGCTGTATCAAACTCACGGAGCAGCAGTCTGATAATTGAGCTTTTCCCCGAACCCGTGCGCCCGACAATCCCGAGTGTCTGTCCTTCTTTTAAAGTAAAATGAAGATCTCGAAGCGACACATCATCCTCTCCCGGGAAAGTGAATTCATCCACGTTAAATGTAATGTCACCGGACGGCACATCGTCTGTTGCCGCTGTATTGCCGATATCGCTTACTGTGTTCATGATTTCTTCGATACGGTCGTAAGAGGCTTTCCCCCGCTCGATTAAGTTAAAGAACCAGCCGAGTGCAAGGAGCGGCCACACCATCATGCCGAGATATGTCGTGAATGTCACCAGCTGTCCAAGCGTAATCTCGTCAGCAACAACCATTCGTGCCCCGAAAAATATTGACAGGAAGTAGCTGATGGCAATAATCGCTGTAATCGTAGGATCAAACAGCGCATCAATTTTTGCCACTTTTAAGTTTTTATGAACGACATCATCGGATAAATTTGTGAAGTCTTTTAAATCTTCTTCTTCGTAGCCGAATGTTTTTGTTACTTTGATACCCGCAATGGATTCCTGGGTTTTATCGTTTAAAGAGCTGAAAGCAGCCTGCGCCACACGGAACAGACGGCTTAGTATCGATCCGTACCAGCTCGTTAAAATAACCATAAACGGCAAAGGAATCATCGCGATCAGCGTCAGTTTCGGGCTGACTGTCAGTGCCATCGTCACGAGCACCGCACCGCCGGTAATAACAGAGTCTGCAATGGTCAGAATACCTGCACCGGCGGTCATCTGAACCGCGTTAATATCGTTTGTCGCGTGTGCCATTAAATCACCGGTACGGCGCCTGCCGAAAAATGCCGGAGACATCGATGAATATTTTTTAAAGAGCTGTTCACGGAGTTTCCGGCCCAGTCTGTTCGACGCACCAAAAATCATAATACGCCATAAAAACCTGAATATGTACGTTAATATCGCTGTAAATAAAAGCAGTACACCAAATAGCACCAGGGCATTTGATGTTAAGGTTTCCGTCGTAATCCTGTCTATGACCCGGCCGATGACCTGCGGCGGCACGAGTTCCAAAAGAGCGACGAGGACCAGCATGAGCAGTCCTGTAATATAACTTTTCTTTTCGAGTTTAAAAAACCATCCCAAATTTTTAAACACCCGCATGCGAAAACTCCCCCTTGTTTCGACACCTCTGTTTCACTTTGAATTTTACCATATATTTCGGAAATTGAAATAATTCCTAAGGATGAAAAAAAGCCGCAAATAATTTGCGGCTCTAACACTTTTAATATGAGAGGTTTGTTCCCGGACCTACCGGAATACCGAGCATCATCCAGATGACGAACATAATCATCCATGCAATGATGAAAATGACTGAATACGGCAGCATTAAGGAAATCACCGTACCGATACCATTTTCTTTTCCGTAGCGCTGCGCAAAAGCAACAACGAGCGGGAAGAACGGCATAAGCGGTGAAATGATATTCGTTGAAGAGTCACCGATACGGTATGCGATCTGTGTGACCTCAGGTGCAATGCCGAGCTGCATAAACATCGGTACGAAGATCGGCGCCATAATTGCCCACTTCGCAGAGTCAGCAGCAATTGCCAGGTTAATCAGCGTAGTAATCAGTATGAACACTATCAGCACAGGTATCGAACCGATATTTAAGTTTTCGAGCAGGCTCGCACCGTTAACCGCAATAATCGTACCTAAATTGGAATAGTTAAACAGTGCAACGAACTGTGCTGCAAAGAAAATCAGCACGATAAACCCTGCCATTGTCGCAAGCGACGAGTCCATTAACTTCACTGCATCCTTATCATTTTTTATCGTCTTATTCACTGCACCGTACACTAGTCCCGGGACCAGGAAGACGAGCATCATAATAAAGATAATACTCGAAATAAACGGGGAACCGATAATTCCGCCGTCTTCACCGCGTAACGGAGAACCCGGGAATACGACTAAACTTAAAATCGCAAGCACTGTGACAAGTACAGAAATATTCGCCCAGCGTAAAGCGCGTTTTTCCTGTTTGTTTAAATCTTTGTTGTCACTGATTTCTTCTGAGTCAAAATCAAATTTCTTCAGTCTCGGTTCAACAATCTTATCCGTAATTAAAGTACCGAGGATAACGATCAGGAACGTTGATACGAGCATAAAGAACCAGTTATCTGTTGCCTGCACAATATACGTTGCATCGAGAATACCGGCTGCCTCAGTCGTAATACCGGACAGGAGCGGATCATTTGTTCCAATCAGCAGGTTCGCAGAGTAGCCTCCCGCAACACCGGCAAATGCCGCTGCCAGACCTGCGAGCGGATGACGCCGGAATCCCAAGAAGATAATTGCACCAAGCGGCACGAGTACAACGTAACCGACACTGGCCGCAACGTTTGACATGACGCCCATAAATACAACGATTGGTGTCACGAATTTACGCGGAGCTTTCGTCACGACATTTGTCATTAATGCACTGATGTATCCGCTCTTTTCAGCGACACCGACACCGATCATCGCAACTAATACGGGACCAAGTGCCACGAACGTCGTAAAGTTCTGAACCACACTCGTAAAAATAAATCTGATACCGTCTCCGGTCATCAGACTGATGGCGTGTACTGTTAATTCTTCGCGTTCTCCCGATTCGGGATTAATTCCTACGTAGCTGACGTTGACACCGAGCGTGTATAAAACGTGAGAAATAAAAATGACCAGCAATGTAAAAATTAAAAATATCGTTACCGGATGCGGCAGCTTATTACCGGTAAGCTCTATCCAGTCGAGAACTGAACGCTTCTCTTTTAAATTCTTATTCATAGTAATCTCCTCTAATTTAATAATCGCTGTTCATTATACTACCCCGTATTACTTTTTACTAGCTGATAAGTTTCAGAAACTCTGTGAATACGTTTTCTTATCATGCACTTTAAACATGAACATAACAAAACACCCGGACAGGGAGTTAATCCTGTCCGGGCGCTTACTTTTATCTTATTCTTCACTGCTGAATGTCGCATTTTCAAGTCTGATGTTTCCTACAGGGTCAAGACCGATATTGCTGACACCTTCTGTATTCACACCAAGCAGGAAGCTCGTATGGTTCAGATAGACTGCCGGCGATTCGTCAATGAGAATCTGCTGTGCTTCGCTGTACGCTTCCTGGCGTCCGGCTTCGTCCGGATTTGTACGGCCTTCATCAAGTAATGCATCGACTTCTTCGTTCTTATAGAATGAACGGTTGCCCGGTGCACCGAAGTTCTTCGAGTGGAATAATGCATACAGACCGTAGTCCGCATCAGCTGTTACAGTTGTCCATCCAAGGATAAACATATCGTGTTCGCCGTTTGCTGTCTGATCGAGGAATGCACCCCACTCAGACTGCTTGATTTCCACTGTAATGCCAATTTCACTTAATGCGTTTTGGATATAAACTGCTGAATCCACGATTGCCGCGTCGTCATTCACCCATAATGTTGTAGTGAAGCCGTCCGGCTGGCTTGATTCACTTAAGAGTTCTTTCGCGCGCTCAACGTCAACGTCGATACTGTCAAGTTCCTCATCATAACCCCAGACATTCGGAGCAAGCGGACTTTGTGCTGTAATACCGTAACCGTCATACACACCGTTAATAATTTCATCACGGTCAACTGCGTGTGCAATTGCCTGGCG
The DNA here is from genome assembly GCF_000756715.1 of Jeotgalicoccus saudimassiliensis. Taxonomy (NCBI): domain Bacteria; kingdom Bacillati; phylum Bacillota; class Bacilli; order Caryophanales; family Staphylococcaceae; genus Jeotgalicoccus; species Jeotgalicoccus saudimassiliensis. Next base: position 652,504 of record NZ_CCSE01000001.1, on the reverse strand, counting down.
TACCAGCGGATCATCAAACGGTTCTTTCTCTACGTTAAATCCTAAATAGTTCATTCTTACCGATTCACTTTCGATCAGTTCTGTTGCATCACCGCTTTGGATACGTTCGGCACTTGCTGTATCGATTTCGTTTGCAATATCAATACCGCCTGTATCAAGTTCAGCTAAGCGGGCCTGTGTTTCAGGAATTACTCTGAAAATAACTTCATCAAATTCACGCTCTCCGTTTTGGAAATCTTCGAATTTTTTCAGTGTTACCGAGTCACCCGGAGAACGGTCAGCCAGCTGCAGGTGGTTCGTCCCGTCTGTTTCAGCACCTGTTACAGTACCGATGTGCTCGCTGATTTCATCAGCAACAGCCTGAAACTCATCTCCGCCTGCTTCACGCAGTTCGTAGTACTCTTCCAGAGTTACATCACTGCCCGCTTCATCCAGTGCAGCCTGGTAGTCTTTGTCGATTAAATCCTTACTCATAATTCCGCCTGCGTTATGTGAAAGGTGTGCAGGTAATGGAGCGAAGGCATATTCTGTATGTAAATTAACTTCGTAATCTCCAACAATTTCAACTTCTTCAATCATTTCGTAAAGAAACGCAACCTGTGATGCAACTGCCGGGTCATTTACGCGGTCGAGTGTTGCCTTCACGTCTTCAGCAGTAAATTCCTGACCGCTGTGGAACGTTGTACCTTCACGTAATTTGAAATTCCATACTGTATCTCCTGTTGCTTCCCATTCAGTTGCAAGTCCCGGTGTTAATTCGAGTGCTTCATCCTGGAAAATTAAAGATTCATAAATATTACGTCTGATCTGTGCACTTGCCGAGTCGTTAGAACCGTGCGGATCGACACTTACCATGTCTTCAGACATCCCGATATTAATCGTTCCGCCTTCGGCACTTTCTCCCCCGCCTGCAGCTTCGTCTACATTTTCATCACTGGAACATGCAGCGAGTACCAGTGCCACAGTCAGTAAAAGAAAATACTTAAATCCTCTTTTTACCATTTTTGTTAACCCCCAAAATATTTTGATAATTTGAATTATATAGAAAATGGTGAATTTATGCAATATGATATTTCGATTTCGTATAATGATAAAAGCAATAAACAAGAATATGCATAAAAATACCCTTTAGCCGCAGCTGCAGCCAAAGGGAGTTTCCAGTTATTTAAATCTGACCTGATCGAGATGTATTCTTCCTGTCGGATCGATTTCTACATCAGAAAGTGTAGCATCATTATAACCCGCTGCATATTGTGAATGATTTAAAAATGCTGACGGTGCTTCTTCTGCAAGTATTTCTTCTGCTTTTGTATAGATTTCCTGTCGTTTTGTTTCATCCGTTTCAGCACGTCCGGCATCTAACAGTTCATCAATCTCCGGGTTATCGTAGAATACACGGTTACCTGCCGCTCCGTGATTTTTAGAATGAAACAGTGCATAAAGCCCGTAGTCAGCATCTGCTGTTACTGTCGTCCAACCGAGCATGAACATATCGTGGCTGCCGTTTTCAAGCGTATCGTAGTATGCGCCTAAATCAAACTGTTCTATTTCAGCCGTTATGTTCAGTTTCGCCAGCTCATTTTGAATGTATACCGCCGTATCGATTACCTGTTGATCATCATAAACCCACAATGTCGTATCAAATCCGTCGGCAACTTCTGTTTCCGATAAAAGTTCTTTCGCCTTGTCGATATCATAGTTCTGTCCTTCAAGTTCTTCTGAATAACCCCACACATCCGGAGCTAAAGGTCCTTTAGCTGTAATACCCATTCCGTCATATACACCTTCGACAATCTCTTCACGGTTAATTGCATACGAAATTGCCTGTCTGACTTTAATATCATCAAACGGTTCCTTATTCACATTAAATCCTAAGTATGCCATACGCACAGAATCTTTTACTGCCATTGCAGTATCCGGCCCGTTTTCAATACGCTCGACACTCGAAGAATCAATATCTGCTGCGATTTGTACACCGCCTGTTTCCAATTCTGCAATTCGTGCACTCGTTTCCGGGATGACACTGAATGTCACCTCTTCAAAATAGCGGTCGCCGCCGGTAAAGTCTTCAAATTTCTCCAGTGTAACGGATTCACCCGGTGAGCGTGAAACAAATTTCAAATGATTAGTACCGTTCGGCTCATTGCCGATTACAGAAGCAAGATGTTCACCGATGTTGTCTTTTACTGCATCGTACGCTTCACCGCCCGTATCCCGCAGTTCATAATACTCTTCTACTGTGATATCACTGCCTGCTGCTTCAAGCGCCGCTTCATAGTCACTGTCTATTAATTCTTTCGGCATGATACCTGCAGTACTGTGTGCCAGATGGCTTGCGAGCGGTGCAAATGGAATTGATGTGTGAATGTTAATCTCATAATCACTGACCACTTCAATATCTTCGATCATGTCGTATAAAAATAACACTGGTGAACCAAGCGCTTCATCTCTCACACGGTCAAATGTCGCTGCCACATCTTCCGCCGTGAAATCTTCACCGTTGTGGAAAGTCGTGTCTTCACGCAGTTTAAAGTTCCACGTTGTTTCATCAATTTGTTCATATGCAGTCGCAAGTCCCGGCTGAAGTTCCATATTTACATCCTGATTTAACAGTCTCTCATAAATGTTAGATCTGACCTGACTGGAATGCGCATCATTCGAACCGTGTAAATCCAGTGATACAACATCCGACAGCATCCCAACAGTAATGTCACCGGTTTTCTCACTGTCTGAACCGGATTGTTCCTCAACTTCCACGTTGTCATTACTTGAACATCCCGCAATGATAAATAATAGCGCAATCATTAATACAGATATAAATTTTTTATTCAATAGAATGCCTCTCCTTTGATGTCCGTTAATTAAAAAGGGCCTTTAACCGAAAATCAATTAAAGGACCTTTTTATTGTTAATCATTATTTAAAGCTTACATCTTTAAAGTGCAGTCCGCCTGCCGGATCCACTTCAATACCGCTTACTTCAGATTCGTTATAACCTGCAGCAAACTGTGCGTGGAACAAATATGCTGACGGCGAGTCTTCTACGAGAATGTTTTCAATGTCAGTGTAAATCTGCTGACGTGCCTCTTCGTCTACTTCTGCACGTCCTGCATCTAACAGTTCATCCACTTCAGGGTTGTCGTAGAACACACGGTTACCCGCTGCACCCTGGTTTTTAGAATGGAACAGTGCATACAGACCATAGTCCGCATCACCTGTTACAGTTGTCCATCCGAGGATAAACATTTCGTGGTTACCCTGTGCCAGTGTTTCCAGGTACGCACCCCACTCGAACTGTTCAATTTCAACGTTGATGTTCAGTTCTTTCAGTTCGCTTTGGATATATACTGCAGTATCGATAATCTGCTGATCATCGTTTACCCAGATCGTTGTATCAAAGCCGTCTGCCACATCTGTTTCAGCCAAAATCTCTTTCGCTTTTTCAATGTCGTATGCCTGTCCTTCAAGTTCTTCAGAGTAACCCCAAACATCCGGAGCTAAAGGTCCTTTAGCCGGCTTGCCCATGTCATCGTATACTCCTGCTACGATTTCTTCCCGGTCGATTGCATAAGAGATTGCCTGACGCACTTTCTCGTCATTGAACGGCTCTTTGTTAATGTTGAAGCCGAGGTATGACATACGTACAGAGTCTGCTGTAGTTACCGCAGTATCCGCCCCGTTTTTAACACGTTCCATGTTTGCTGAATCCACATCAGTTGCAACCTGGATTCCGCCAGTTTCCAGTTCAGCCATACGTGCTCCGTTTTCAGGAATAACTTTGAACGTGACGTTTTCAAAGTAGCGGTCGCCGCCCTGGAAGTCTTCAAATTTCTCAAGCACTACCGAGTCTCCTGCACTGCGGGAAACAAATTTAAGGTGATTCGTTCCGTTTGGCTCATTTGCCACAACAGTACCAAGGTGCTCACTGATTGCCTCTTTGACTGTATCGTACTCATCGCCGCCTGATTCACGCAGTTCGTAATACTCTTCAAGAGTCACGTCACTGCCTGCTGCATCCAGTGCTGCCTGGTAGTCTGCGTCAATTGTCGCTTTTGAAATAATTCCACCTGTGTTGTGGGCAAGGTGACTTGCCAGCGGTGCAAATGGAATAGATGTATGAATATTAATTTCGTAATCACTTACAACTTCAATTTCCTCGATCATTTCGAACAGGAACAGCACCGGTGAAGCCATTGCTTCATCCTGTACTCGGTCAAAAGTTGCAACGACATCTTCTGCGGTGAAATCTTCACCGTTGTGGAAAGTCGTGCCTTCACGAAGTTTAAAATTCCATGTTGTTTCATCAACTTGTTCGTATTCTGTTGCAAGTCCCGGCGATAGTGACATATCCACGTCCTGGAATACTAACGTTTCATATATGTTCGCTCTTACCTGGCGTGATGCTGAGTCGTTTGATCCGTGAGGATCTGTCGTCACCATTTCAGCCATTGTTCCAATTGTTAAATCCCCTGTTTTTTCACTGTCGGCAGCAGCCTCGCCGCCCGCTTCTTCATCGACGTTCTCATCACTTGAACATGCTGCCATGACAAATAAGAAAGCGATTACAAGAAACGCTAAAAATTTTCTGTTTTTCATTGGTGTTATACCCCTTTCGTTTGATAAATGTATTATATCCATGCCGATAACAAAATTGCAATAATTTTCTAAAATTTAAATATATATAAAAAACACGCACTTATAAAAAGTGCGTGTCCTGTAAAGTTCTTACTTCTTCTTCTCTTTTTTAGCTTGTTCTGATGATTTATTCATCATACTCAGCATCTGATTAATTTTCTTCTGCGATGGCTTCTGACCCATCTGCATCATCATAATTCTGAGCATGTCTTCATTAATAGGAGGGTTCTTCTCCAAGTAATCCATCATGTATTTTCTAGAGATCCAAAATCCTAATGCGAAACCACCAATAAGGGCTACGATTACAATTAGTATCCATATCCAAGTCGCCAAAAATGCTCACCTCTTTTCCGTGTAAACCACTATTTAGTTTACATTAACGGACATTTAAATTCAATGCTTATTTATTGCGTACAATGTTTGCAAGATTTTCAACAGTAAAGCCGTAACGTTCAACAACTTCCCCGCCCGGTGCACTTGCTCCGAATGTGTCAATTGTTAAAAGTTTGCCTTTGATTCCGACAAATCTGTGCCAGCCGAGGCTTGCAGCCATTTCAACCGCTGTACGGTTTTCAATGTCAGTATTTAATACCGATTCGATATACTCTTCATCCTGGTTAAGGAATGCCTGTACGTTAGGAATCGATGCAACTTTAATGTTCACGCCGTCTTCAGCTAATTTGTGTGCTGTTTCGACAGCAAGTGATACTTCACTTCCCGTTGCGAATACGATAGCGTCGTCTCCGCCGTCGTAAGCAAGGTATCCGCCGCGGCGAACGCCCTCTTCAAGTTTATCCTGTTCCACATCCAGTACAGTCAGATCCTGACGAGTCAGAACTAATGCAGTCGGAGTATCTTCAGATTCCATTGCCACTTTCCATGCCGCACGTGTTTCGTTGCCGTCTGCCGGACGAATAACGTTCAGGTTCGGAATCGCACGGAGTCCTGCAAGCTGTTCAACCGGCTCATGAGTCGGCCCGTCTTCGCCAACTGCGATTGAGTCGTGTGTAAAGACATATGTTACAGGTAATTTCATCAGCGCGCTCAGGCGTACTGCAGGCTTCAGATAGTCACTGAAGACAAAGAAAGTTCCGGCATATGGATAAAGACCGCCATGTGCGGCCATACCGTTAATTGCCGCTGCCATCGCGAATTCTCTTACACCGAACCAGATGTTGCGTCCGCCGTAGTTATCTTTCGCGTAGTCGGATTCATCTTTAACGTTTGTTTTGTTACTTCCGGCAAGGTCAGCAGCACCGCCGAAGAATGTAGGAATTGATTTCGATAATTCCTGAATCATGTCTCCTGAGTTACCACGTGTTGCTTTTTTGCTTCCTGCTTCGTATACAGGCAGATCTTTTGCGTAATTTTCAGTAAGCTCACGTGTTACAGCAGCGTTGAAGTCGCTGTATTTTGCTTCATCTGCAGCTTTGTATGATTCCAGCATTTCATTCCATGCAGTTTCAGCATCTTCACCGCGTGCAGTTAACGTTTCTTTAAAGCGTGTGTATACTGATTCATCTACATCGAAAGTTTTCGAATGGTCAAGGCCGTATGCTTCATAAGCACCCTGACGTTCTTCTGCACCAAGCGGTGCGCCGTGTGAATCTGACTTACCTGATTTTGTAGGTGCGCCGTACCCGATAACAGTTTTAACTTCGATCAGTGTCGGCTTGTCGCTTTGTTTAGCATCTTCAATTGCTTTGTCAATTGCATCAAGGTCGTTGCCGTCCTCTACGCGCAGATAGTGCCAGTTGTATGCTTTGAAACGTCCTGCAACATCTTCAGAGAAACTCTTATCAAGATCCCCGTCGAGTGAAATATCATTTGAATCGTAAAGGACGATTAATTTATTCAGACCCAGGTGTCCTGCAAGTGACGCAGCTTCATGGGAAATACCTTCCATAAGGTCGCCGTCTGATGCAAGTACATAAGTATAATGGTCAACGACTTTGTGCTCGTCTGTATTAAATACAGAGTTCAGATGTGTTTCAGCCATCGCCATCCCGACGCTCATTGCGAAGCCCTGTCCAAGCGGACCTGTTGTAACTTCTACGCCGTCTGTATGTTTAAACTCAGGATGTCCCGGAGTTTTTGATTCGTACTGTCTGAATTCTTTTAAGTCATCCATTTCTAAAATACCTGAAAGATGTAACAGGCTGTAAATTAACATAGAACCGTGTCCTGCACTCAGTACAAAACGGTCTCTGTTAAACCAGTTAACATTATTCGGGTTAAAGTTTAAATGTTTCTGCCATAATACGTACGCCATTGGTGCAGCGCCCATAGGCAGTCCCGGGTGACCCGAGTTTGCTTTCTCAATTGCATCAATACTTAAAGAACGGATCGTATTGACCGCTAATAAGTCAGTTTTATCAAATGACATTTACTCTCGACTCCTTTAAATTCTCTACATTATTATTTTTTGTTGCGTAATGCCTTAACTTTGTCAGGGGTTACATCTTTACCTTCCGGATCAATCACTTTAGTGTTTTTAATCTGGTTCTTAAATGAATTCCTAAAGTTGGATAAATATTCTTCCCTCAACCCGGTAAGCTCCTTAAGTTCCGTTTTGGATATTTTATCCTCGCGTTTTAACTTAGCAAGCTGGTTGAGACGTAATAACTTCTGATCGTCTAACATAAGCTCCACCCTTTCCAATATAATTTACCATAAAAAAGGTGCGGAAACCAAATGGTCCCGCACTTTAATCGGCAATATATACACTAATTAGTTAATTTCTGCTTGAAACTTCATAATTCAGCTGTTTCGTGAGCATTCCGCTGCTGATAAAGCCCGGCGCTGCACCATTTTCTTCCAGTGAGTTTTCATCCGATTCTTCCTGCTCATTAATGGATGCTGCCGACACTGTGATGTTCGATTCATGTTCGTCTGATTCATCATTACTATTTTCAGAAAATGCAGTCTCTTCATGAGAATGTACGTTCTCTGCGTAATCCGGTTCTACCATATTAAAACTATATAAAAGCCCGAAGCTAAGCATTACTGCGAATAAACCTGTCAGAGTTTTGAAATCTTTCATTGTCATTACTAACCACTCCTTAGAACAAATGTTTGTAATAACAATATAACAGAACACCTGTTCGCAGTCAACAAAAATACGAACAAATGTTTGTAAGTGCATATACTATATGATAAAATTTAATTAATATAAGGCTGGAGGTAACAATATGAAAGATTTAACAGACAGACAAAAAGATATTTTTCAATATATAAAACGCAGCGTCAATGATAAAGGCTATCCGCCAAGTGTTCGTGAGATCGGTAATGCAGTGGGGCTTCAGTCGAGTTCAACAGTGCACGGCCACCTCGCGAAACTGGAAACAAAAGGGTATATTAAACGCGACCCCACAAAACCGCGTGCGATTGAAATTGTCCAGGCATCGGATGACAATTCATCACCTGTGATTCATGTGCCTGTCCTTGGTAAAGTTACCGCAGGTCTGCCTATAACAGCCGTGGAAAACGTCGAAGAGTACTTCCCTCTTCCCGAACACTTCACTGCAAACCACAACAGTGAAATCTTTCTGTTAAACGTTGTCGGTGACAGTATGATCGATGCCGGCATTCACGACGGCGACCGGGTGATCGTCCGCAAACAGAACATTGCGCATAACGGTGAAATCATCGTCGCGATGACAGAAGACGACGAAGCAACGGTGAAACGTTTCTATAAAGAAAAAGGCTATTACCGTCTGCAGCCGGAAAATACGACGATGGAACCTATTTACCTGGATAACGTCATCGTTCTCGGTAAAGTTGTCGGGCTGTTCAGGGAATTTATTTAAATATTGAGTGTATGACCGTTCGGAACTTTTATTCCGGGCGGTTTTTTGTCTGGTTATCCGCTCATGCGGCCGATACACAGCATTCGACCGCATGAACCCGGGAAACTCACAATTCAAAAAAACACCCGGATTAAGCAATCCGGATGTTTCCATGTCTATCTCTGTATATAATTTTCTGTGTAATACGGTATATTCTCACTGCTGTATTCGATGCCGATACCGACGTAATTAAATTCATCGTTCAGCACGTTCACGCGGTGTGACGGGGAGTTCATTAAACTGTGGTGTGCAAATATCGGAGACGTGTGTCCCGTCGCAATATTTTCACCTGCGAGTCTGAAGTCTACAGAACCGTTTATCAATCTGTCTTTCAGCGTTCTGCCGTCGGGTGAATCATGATCGAAATAGTTATTCACTGCCATATCCCTGCTGTGGTGATACGCTGCGGCGTCTGCAGCGGGATCGCGTTCAAGTGCAGAATAGCCGTACTCCGAACGTGTGGCATTTACTAAATAGTAATGCATCAGTTCGTTATTTTCCTGCGGCGGATTATTATAAATGTCATTGATTTCAATCACTTCGTCTTTATTAATAATCAGCATTCCGTTCGCTCTGTAACCGTCATGTATATCGTAAAAGAAATATGCATAGTAGTTGCCGACATCGAACACGTCGTATTCGTCATGGTCGACTTTCAGACGCTTCCACTGCTTACGTATATAATCCACCGGTTCTCCGTATACTTCACGCAGTTTCGCCTGATTCATACCGCCGATGCTCATCTGCCCGATGGAGACATCACCCGAACTGGTGTAGCCGCCTGTAATTATACCGTCTCTTACGAGAAGCATATGAAATGCACCCGGCTGATTCATTACAGCGAAGCTGCCTTCGTATTCTGAATTGATTACGGGCTCGTCCTCCACTCTGAATGAAGCTCCGAGCGAATAGTTAATATTCGTTTCCTGAGTCCCGTGGACCTGTTCTATTTTTGTCGTATCGTAACTTGGAATTACGTTCTGTTCGAGCCAGTGATTAAAATAATCCCCCGTCAGTCCGTCCCGAAAATCGTAGGATTGTACGGCCGGTACGATTAAAAACAATGATGCGTATACAATTAATAGTGCCGTAATTCGCCGTACCATATTATTCCTCCATTAGATGCTGACGTATAAGTTATCGATTAACCGTGCCTTTTCAAATTGCACTGCAATAAATATGATAACATCCCGGTCGATATTATCAACGGTCTTAAGGTCGTGCGCCGCATGAATCGCAAGATCATCCACCTTACCGCCTGTCCGCTGTTCAATATGAAGCCTGATAAACGACTTCACTTTATCCGCACTGACGGTACCGCTTTGAATCTGTTCGGCTGCATTCGTCAACGCTGCATGAATTTCAGCTGCTTCTTCAAACTCCGTCTCACTTAAATACACATTACGTGAACTTTTCGCAAGACCGCTCTCTTCGCGCTTAGTCGGTACGCCGACAATTTTAACTGGCACATTGAAGTTTTCGACGTAGCGCTCGATAATCATCAGCTGCTGACGGTCTTTCTGACCGAATACTGCAATGTCCGGCCGGATGATGTTAAACAGCTTGCCGACCACTGTAACAACACCTTCGAAGTGTCCCGGACGCTTAACGCCGTCCAGTATACCCGCCATTGATTTAATACCGATTGTAAACTCCATCTCATCAGGATACATTTCACCGGCCGTCGGATGGAAAACAATATCCACACCGTGGCGTTCGCAAATATTTAAATCGCGCTCAAGATCTCTAGGGTAGCTGTCGTAGTCCTCGTCCGGGCCAAACTGCAGCGGGTTGACGAATATGCTGACCGCGACGATATCAGCATGCTGTTTTGCTTCTTCAATCAGTGCTGCGTGACCTTCATGGAGAAAGCCCATCGTCGGTACGAGTGCAATTGTTTTATCGCGTTTTTTATCAAGAAGTGCTCTGACTTCCCGAATTTCTGAAGTATGTTCCATTTACTCGTACACCCGTTTCCTGTATGTCGTTTCCTCGGAAGGGAACAATCTGCTCTTCACTTCGTTGCGGTAATTCGTCAGCCCTTCACGTGCCACTGAATTTAAATCGGCGTAAGGTTTAACAAATTTAGGCAGACGGTCGCTGCCGTACTGAAGCAGGTCGTGGTAAACAAGCACCTGGCCGTCTGTATGAACACCCGCACCGATACCGATCGTCGGAATGCTGACTGATTCGGTAACCTTCTTCGCAAGGTCCATCGGAATCGCCTCAAGCACCATCATCGATGCACCCGCCGCTTCAAGCGCCTTCGCATCTTCTATCAGTTTTTCTGCCTGTTCTGTGTCACCCGCCTGCATTTTGAATCCTGTTATTCCAAAGTGCTGCGGTGTTAAACCTAAATGACCGCACACAGGCACGCCCGCTTTAACGAGTCCTTTAATGACATCAAAAGAGTCGGCACCTTCCATTTTAACCATATTGGCATCGCTGTTCTGATACAGTCTGATACCGTTTTTAATGCCTTCGTTAACATCCGTATGATGAGACCCAAAAGGCATATCGACAACGATAAACGTATTACCCGCTCCGCGTCTTGCTGCTTTTGCATGGTGAATCATATCATCCAGCGTGACCTGCACCGGTGATTCGTATCCGAGCACTACCATTCCCAGTGAATCTCCCACTAAAATGATATCTGTCTCCGCCTGTTCTGCGAGTTTTGCAGAGGGATAATCATATGCTGTTACCATCACTATTCTGTCATTGTTTTTCATGCTGATTAAATCTGCTGTCGACTTCATAGTTTCCCTACTTTCTGAAATTAGATATACTTAATTTTACCACAGAAATCAGAAAAAATAACGGAGTGAAATTATGAAAATTGGTATTATAGGCGCGGGTGCAGTCGGCAGCATTATTGCACGGGAATTCTCCCGTCTGCCGGAAAATACAGTACAGCTGACGTTAATGGCGAGAAGTACGCGCGATGGCTTTACAATACTGGAACAGGGGGTTAAAACACATCATGAAATAAAAGTTCACGATGTGAATACTGTTACCGGTCCGTTCGACATTATCTTTATTGCGACGAAGACACCTGCTCTGTCTGTTCTGCAGGGTAAAATCCGCGATTTGACTCATGCGGATACGGAGATTATCTATGCCCTGAACGGCATGGGGTACGACGATGTCTTTAACAGCGGCATTCCGGGCGTTGTTTATATAAGCGGCCAGCAGAATGACGACTATATCGAGCACTTCGTCAATCAGAAAATTATTCTGCCGGAACAGAAATATAAGTATACTGATGAACTGATTGCACTGATTGACAATAATCCATCAGTTAATTTCGAACTGCTGAAAAGCAGTAATTTCAATAAGATGCGCTATGAAAAGCTGCTGATTAACGTCGGTATTAACTCCGTTACGGCACTAAGCAAAAACACTTCAAAAATTTTTGAAGATGAACGTATGGTAAAGCTGACGCGGCAGCTGCTCGATGAATCAATAGAAGTCGTTAATCAGTACAACACAGACGGCATTGTTATCGAGCACGGATTTACAGATTACGCGATGGATATGTATTTCAGCTATCCCCGCAGTATGGGAACGAGCATGTACTACGATGTTATGGCGAACCGGGCGACCGAGTTTAAATATATTCAGCAGTTTATTTTTGATATGAAACAGGATCACAGTATCAAAACTCCTGTACTCGACACGGTAGTCACTCTGCTTCAGGCATACGAAAAAAAATAGTATAAAAAATGGGATAACCGGCCGGTTATCCCATTAATATTATGTTCCGCAATATGTTTTAAAGTCCGGATCGACATCATCTTCACTTGGTGCGTTAATATACTTCCCGCCAAGCTTGTCATTGAACGGCTTCGACACAGCCTTCAGCAGCTGTTTTAACTCCCCGTAATGACCTTCCACCGCGAGATTCAGACATTTCTGCACGAGGTGATTACGCGGAATGAAACTTGGATTCGCTGCATTCATCGCAATATTAACCTCGTCCTTTTTCGCAGACTGCGCTTTCTTTCTCGCCTGGTACTTCTCAAACCAGTTTATAAAATCACTGTCGTTGAACATCGGCAGTTTATCGTAATTTGTAAGATAAAGATCTCTGAACGTCCGCGTATAGTCCGCTTTATATTCAAACATAAAACCGAGCAGCTCGTCGACGAGCTCTACATCGTACTGTTCTTCGTAGTCGAGGTCCAGTATGCCCAGCTTGTCCCCCATCAATGAAATATATTTCCGGTTATAGTACTGCGGATATTTATCAAGCGTTGCCTGTGCGAGCTTCACCGCTTCATCCTGCGAGCTGTCAAACAGCGCACACAGCGACTCGCCGAGTTTGCCTAAATCCCACTGGCCGATCGGCGGCTGATTTTTATACCGGTAGCGGCCGTTTGTATCAATTGAACTGAAGTACGTATCCGGGTTATATACATCCATAAATGCACACGGACCGTAATCAATCGTCTCGCCGGAAATGGAAATATTATCGGTATTCATCACACCGTGAATAAAACCGACACTTTGCCACTGTGCAATCAGCTCCGCCTGTTTACGGACAACGTGGTCGTAAAATAGCAGATACTTTTTATCTTCTGAAAGCGGCGCGAGATACGGATAATGACGTTCAATCGCAAAGTCAGCGAGCGCCTTTAAGTCTTCTGTCGACTGACGTGCAGCATATTCAAACGTACCGACACGGATATGAGAGTCCGCAATGCGTGTCAAAATTCCGCTCGGTGTTACTTTTTGACGGGTCAGCTGTTCGCCTGTATCGACGACAGCCAGGGCACGCGTCGTTGCAATACCGATGTTCGCCATGTATTCGCTGATAATGTACTCGCGGAGCATAGAATCAATCGGTGCCCGTCCGTCACCCTGCCGGGAATACTTCGTCGCACCGGAACCTTTCAGGACAACGTCATATTTTTCTCCATCTGTGTTATGCTCACCTAAGAGGACATTTCGTCCGTCACCCAGCATATTTAACACGCCGAACTGATGGCCCATATATGCCTGTGCAACCGGTTCAGCTGATTCCGGCAGTTTATTGCCGCTGAAAAATTCAGCGTCCTGCTCAAGTTCACGCTCATCAAGATTCAGCAGTCTTGCCAGATGACTGTTAAACAGAACGACTCTCGGAGCTTCCGATTCTTCCGGTTCATACGGGGACCAGAATGTACGCGGCAGCGATTTATAATCATGTGTAAAATTAAAGCCTTTATACATTAAATATTCTCCTTTCAGAAACAAATCCGCAATCTAATCTACAGTATCTGAGTATACTATACCGGGAAAAACTTGCCTAACAGAAAATACCGTTCTGCTGAGTAAAAAATGTTTGTTAAGTTTTCTGAAAAGAGGGTATACTTTTTAACAGACAGAAATAGGAGTTGGAAATATGACAAAAGGTAACAAACGTGCCTCCTGGAAATATGCGTTTGCATATACCGGCATCGTCGTCGGTGCGGGGTTTGCGACCGGCCAGGAAGTACTGCAGTTTTTCGCAAGTCACGGTTTAATCAGTATTGCAGGCGTAATTTTAACAGGCCTGATTATCATGTTCATCGGCCGTCAGGCGGCAAAACTCGGATATTCCACACACGCTGAGTCCCATGTACTCCCGCTGAACACACTGTTCGGGAAAAAAATCGGTTTGATTATTGATATAATCCTCGCATTCTTCCTTTACGGACTGGCAATCGTCATGATTGCAGGAAGCGGCGCAACATTTAATGAAGGCTTCGGACTTCACCCTCAGGCAGGAGCAATCATCCTGATAATCCTTGCATTTATTACATTATTAATGGATTTCGATAAAATCGTATCCGTAATCGGAGTAATTACTCCGCTGCTCGTAATCGCACTGTTCCTCATTGCAGGATACAACATATTAAATCCGATGATACCATTGTCTGAGGTGAATCAGTATAATGATCCATCGCGCACACCGACAGGCAGCTGGTGGTTTGATGCAGTAACATACTCGGGATTCACGCTGGCAACAGCATTCAGTTTCCTGTCGATTATGGGTTCAGAATCAGCACGTCAGTCAATCGTACGCCGCGGCGCAGTTTACGGCGGACTGCTCATTATGTTCCTGATGCTGCTCATCACATTTGGTGTATTTTCGATTCTGCCGGCAGCATACGATGTCGCACTGCCGACAATGCAAATGGCATCGAATATAGCACCATGGTTCGGTACAGCTTATTCGGTAATTATTATATTATTAATCTATAACTCAATCGTCGGATTTCTATTCCCGTTCCTGGCACGTTTTACAAAGCCCGGGTCGAAAAAATATAAAATCCTGCTTGTAACAGCGCTCGTAGTCGGTTATTTCGGTACTTATGTCGGCTTCGTTGAACTCGTTAACATCATCTATCCATTATTCGGGTACGTCGGGTTAATCATCGGACTGATGCTGACTATCCGCTGGGTATTCCTTAAATTGAAAACCCGCAGACTTGCTGAAAGACTGTCTGACAGCAGCGATGAATAATCTCCCCCCGCATTCATAATGCGGGGTATTTTTGTGGTTTGTGAGATGTTTATCTTTTTGAGATTAGTTTATATATAAGTTATGTAAACCACTAACAGGAGATGAATTTATGTCACAAGGTAAAAACCGCGCCTCATGGCGCATAGGATTTGCGTATGCCGGCATCCTTATCGGTGCCGGATTTTCAACCGGCCAGGAAGTGCTGCAGTTTTTCGCAAGTCACGGTATGATCAGTATTGCAGGTATTATTCTCGCAGCGCTTATACTGATGTTCTTCGGAAGACAGGCTGCAAAACTCGGCTTCCGATTAAATGCAGACTCACACGAAACACCGCTCCGCGCCTTATTCGGTGAAAAACTCGGACGTGTCATCGACTACGTTTTAATCTTTTTCCTATACGGAATCGCAGTCGTGATGATCGCAGGAAGCGGTGCTACATTTAACCAGGCCTTCGGAATACATCCGCAGATCGGTGTACTGATAATGATCTTTATTTCATTCTGTACACTGCTGCTCGACTTTAATAAAATCGTCAACATTATCGGCGGAATTACACCGCTGTTAGTCGTTGCGGTAATTATTATTGCAGGCTACAACATATTAAATCCGGAAACACCTTATTCGGAAGTCAACAGCGTCGTTGATCCGTCACGCACACCATCGTCATTCTGGTGGTTCGATGCAATTACTTATGCAGGACTTGCACTCGCAACGGGATTCAGCTTTTTATCGATTATGGGATCGGAAGCGGCACGCCATGCCATCGCAAGACGCGGTGCTATATACGGCGGGCTGATTATGATGGTCATGATGGTACTTATCAATATCGGGGTTCTGTCGATTATGCCGTCTGCGAACAATGTGCCACTGCCGGCAATGGAAATGGCGAGTAACATCGCACCGTGGCTCGGCGCAATCTATTCGATTATCATTATTCTGCTCATATTCAACTCAGTCGTCGGACTGATGTATCCGTTCCTGACACGTTTTACAGAACCATTTTCAGGAAAATACAAAATCATGCTCGTCGGCGCACTGATCGTAGCCTATCTCGTCTCGAACGTCGGCTTCGTAGAGCTCGTCAACATCGTCTATCCGATACTCGGTTACATCGGACTTGCGATATCTGTTGCTTTGTTAATCCGCTGGATAGTGAATAAGAATACGAAGAAAAAACTGCTGTAGACGTTGATACCCCCGTCCTCGCTTAGTGAGGACGGGGGTTTTGTCGAGACCGGTGCACCTCGTTAACGCCGCGAAGTACACCAAAGACCGCCGGTGCACCTCGTTAATGCCGCGAAGTACACCAGAGACCGCCGGTGCACCTCGTCAATGCCGCGAAGTACACCAAAACACGACGGTGCACCTCGTCAATGCCGCGAAGTACACCAAAACACGACGGTGCACCTCGTCAATCCCGCGAAGTACACCAAAACACGACGGTGCACCTCGTCAATGCCGCGAAGTACACCAAAGCCCGCCGGTGCACCTCGTTAATGCCGCGAAGTACACCAAAACCCGACGGTGCACCTCGTTAACGCCGCGAAGTACACCAAAACACGACGGTGCACCTCGTTAATGCCGCGAAGTACACCAAAACACGCCGGTGCACCTCGTTAATGCCGCGAAGTACACCAAAACACGACGGTGCACCTCGTTAATGCCGCGAAGTACACCAGAGACCGCCGGTGCACCTCGTTAATGCCGCGAAGTACACCAAAACCCGTCGGTGCACCTCGTCAATGCCGCGAAGTACACCAAAATACGCCGGTGCACCTCGTTAACGCCGCGAAGTACACCAGCACCTGTTTATTTTGTCAAATAGTCCTTATATTTATAACTCCTCTGTAATTTAACCGTTTTTTCTTCAAAATTACGATACTTCAAAGAGTAAGTCGTCTGATTGCCCTTTTTATCAACGTCACAATGCTCCAATAACACTCTTTGCACAATTCTTCGGCTCAATCTATAACCTATAAACTCCATAAATGACCGGCTCGGCATCGGCTTTCCGTAAAACAGACACTGGTAATCCGCCAGCGCACGTAAAAGATGCGTCTCGTTACTTTCTTTACTGCCGCACGAACTGCACACCAGATGAAATCGCGACTTCTGCAGGCTAAAACTGCCGCAGGCGCCGCAGTAAAATCCTTTCTGCAAGCGCTCGGCATCAACATCAGCTTCAAAATACGGGTTCTCAACTATCCGTTCACTGATCAGCCGCGCGATATACTGCGCTTTATTTCCGACATGTCCGCCGCGGAAACTTCTCATGTACCGTTTCAAATCCATACGCACCACAAGTTTCCGCCATATGGAATCGTCATCGGTCTGCAGATAAAAGTCGTCGCTCACAAATATCAGCCGGCCGCTTATGTTAAAACCTGCGTTAACTGAGTTTCGTATTCTAATCAGTTTGCCTGTCGCACGACTGAGCTGTGCGGCCGGATTTTCAGATATCTGCCTGTCGTTTCGGAACCATTCCCCGCCTTCTATTCTATATTCACCGGTGTAGTTTTTAATTTCATTCACGACGATTCCGTCATCGTTAATAATCAGCGCATCGTACTGAGTGACTGAACGTTCTGTCTGAAGATAAAGATCACGGTATATTAAAACGTCTTCATGACCCGCTTCGTCAAACAGCTGATCGTATAAACACTCACCTGTGAATCCATTCCGGTATGTGTGCAGCCGCCCGCTTTCAACTTTTGACAGTTCGCAGCGCTTCTCCAGTGTTTCGTAAAATTGTAAGTCCATCGGTTTACTTCTCGTGTTTAAGAACATCCTCATGCTCCTTCCTGTAAATGATTTATTCCCTTCATTTATACATCAAAATAAGCAGTAAAAACGGCAACTCCTCCACATCATACAAAAATCGTAAAACTGTATTAATACGATTTAGAAATAAAATTACATAAATTACCTCAAAAGTATATGTGACATTTTACATATTCGCGGTTATTTTCATCAGTTAACTATGTTATTATGTTAACTTGTGTTATTTATTTAGGAGGAGATTTTTGTGCAAGCACAAAAAGATGCAATTAAATTTGCTTTTGCCTACACAGGAGTTGTCGTGGGCGCAGGGTTCTCAACAGGACAGGAAGTATTACAGTTCTTTTCCAGTTTTGGACTTTGGAGTTTTGCAGGTGTTGCAGTAGCAGCAATCTGTGTATTATTTATGAGCAGGCAGACTGCCAAGCTCGGATTTCGATACGATGTGGTTTCCCATGAAGTACCGCTGCACAAGCTGTTCGGAAAAGCTGCAGGGACATTGATCGATTATATTTTCGCATTTTTCATGTATGGAATCGCAGTAATAATGATTGCAGGGAGCGGTTCAGCTTTTGAAGAAAGTTTCGGAATTCAGCCGTGGATTGGTTCTATCGTATTATTAATTTTAGCGTTTTTCACGCTGCTGCTGGATTTCGATAAGATTGTTTCTGTGCTGGGTGCAGTCACACCATTTTTAATTATTTCAGTACTGATTATTTCACTCGTAAACATCTTCAATCCGGAAGTTGCCATTAACCAGGTTAACGAAATTGTCGATATCAACCGCACGCCGACTGGTTTGTGGTGGTTTGATGCAATTACATATTCAGGTGTCGTTATCGGTGTGGCATTCAGCTTCCTGTCTATTATGGGCGCTGATGCTGATAAGCAGTTTATCGCACGACGCGGTGCGGTTTACGGTGCAATAATATTCCTGGTTATGCTGCTGTTTTTAAATACAGGAATGCTCGCTGTACTTGATGAAGCGAATCATGTTGCATTG